>JANNSR010000062.1:0-7497 GCA_031402935.1 Hyphomicrobium sp.
GTGGCGAGGATGGCGACGGTTGGTTTGCGGCGGACGGAGAGCATGGCGTGGCCGCTCGCGGCGGCGAGCAGGATGTGCCGCGCTGTCAGACGCAGGCCGGGGGCAAGGAGTGTGTCGCCGGCGAGGAAATCCTGGCCCATCGGGCGGATGTTGGCGCCGGGTGTTGCGGGGGCGAGGATCGTGACGCTGGTCGCCTCGCTGCGGGTGTCTTCCTGGATGACGATGGCGTCAGTGCCGTCTGGCACAGGCGCGCCGGTGAAAATGCGTGCCGCTTGGCCGCGTCCCACCGTGCCATCGAAGGCGCGGCCTGCGGCGGCAACGCCGATCAGATGAAGCGTCGCGGGGGTGATCGCGGCGTCAGTGGCGCGGACCGCGTAGCCGTCCATGGCAGACGCATCGAACGGCGGTTGCGTGAGCTTGGCTTTCAGAGGTGCCGCCAGCGTGCGGCCGAGCGCTTCTGTGAGGCGCACGCTTTCAGGCGCGCTTGCTGTGACGCCATCGAGCACGCGGGCAAGGGCGGTTGCGACGGGGAGGAGGTCTTGCTGCTTGATCATCAACACCTCCCATCCGATGGACACCCCCCACCCCAGCCCTCCCCCGCAAGGGGGGAGGGATGGAACGGGAGGCAGCCGTCCGTGCCGCGAAACGGAATCACCCTTCGGATGAGCGATAGGAAGATCGTCATGGTTTTGCGCGCGCCGGCGCCGCCTTGAACGTCCCGCTTTTGCCGCCGGTTTTTTCGATGAGGCGGATGTTCGAGATGACCATGGCTTTATCAGCGGCTTTGAGCATGTCGTAGATGGTGAGTGCCGCAACCGAGACGGCGGTCAGGGCTTCCATTTCGACGCCGGTTTGCCCCGAAACTTTGACTTCGGCCGTGATGTGCAGGCCGGTTGGGTTTTGCGAGGCTGCGAAATCGATCGTCGCTTTGGTGATCGCCAACGGGTGGCAGAGCGGGATCAGGTCTGAGGTCTTTTTCGCGGCAAGAATGCCGGCGATGCGGGCGGCGGCGAGAACGTCGCCTTTTTTAGCACCGCCGGATTCGATGAGTGCGAGGGTGGCGGGTGACATTGCGACGAACCCCTCGGCGCGGGCGGTGCGGCTGGTCACGTCTTTGTCCGACACGTCGACCATGCGGGCGCTGCCTGTCTCGTCGAGGTGGGAGAGTTTGGTCATGCCAGCGGGCCTGTGGAACGGACGGGCGACTTCTGATCACTCTGGTAGGCAGGTCTCGGGATCAGCGCAAGGGCGGTCCAAACGAGCGCCTACCAAGGAGCAAAATATGGTAAGCAAGTGGCCTATCGCGTGAGGGTAGGGACAGGCCGTGGAGGACGTCTCGATCGCGCTGAGCGGGTCAGCGCCCCGGCTCAAAGTGCTGGCGCACAAGCTGCGCTACGAGGCGCTGACGTGGTTCGGAATCACCGGCGCGGCGATAACACTTTTCACGAACTTGAATGGCATCATCACGTTCTCGGATTGGGCGGGCTCCCTCGTGCATCAATGGTCAACAGCGACCCACGCCTTGTGGCATTGGGTGTTCGCTTGGCCGAAGCTCGATCTGTCCAGAGAAGCGGCGGCCTTGCTGACTTTCCTCACGTTCGCGCTTTCGACAATTTGTGGATCGACGCTGTCGTACATGCTGGCGAAAACGAGGTCGGCCGGACAAGCGCTGATTGAGGAGCCAAGCCTGCCGCTGCCGGCTGCGTACAAGGGCAGTTTCATTCTTCTTGCAGTTCTGCTCATCAGTTCGATTCTGGTCTTTATCGGACGATCGTTCGGCGGTCATCAGCGTGATTTGCCGGAGCTCTTGCTCCTTGTTGTCACCCTTCTCGAAAACTACGCTATGATATTAGCGATGCTGCCGCTCATCGTCGTTTCTTGCCGCGACAAGCTCAATACACTGCTTTTTTTGGCTTTGTATTTGCCGTTTCCAATTCTGATTGCAATTGTTCCAGTCAATCAGGGAGCGAATGACTACGATAAACTGATTAGCACGTTCTTCTATGCCGAAGCTGTCATTTCGGCCTGGCTGTTCACGATCCCGCTGGCCTTGATCCTTCTTCCCGCCAGCCGCCTCAACCGGCGCTTCGTCTTTATTCTGATCGGCACGGCGCTTCTTGCGGGGCTGAACGAACTCTCGAAGCTGGCCGCCGTCCGAGGTCTTGCAGGTTGATACGCCGAGCCAGAGGCTTACGCGGCACTCGTGAGCAACGCCTTCGTCGCCGCGGTGACGTCGTCCTGGCGCATGAGGCTTTCGCCGACGAGGTAGGCCCGCACGTTGACGCGCGCGAGGCGGGCGATGTCGGCAGGCGTGAAAATTCCGCTTTCGCCGACGACGATGCGGTCTTGCGGAACTTTGGGGGCCAGCGCCTCGGTCGTCGCGAGCGTGACGTCGAAGGTTTTGAGATTCCGGTTGTTGATGCCGATCAAGCGGCAGTCGAGTTTGAGGGCGCGGTCGAGTTCGCGGCCGTCGTGGACTTCAGCGATGGCGTCCATGCCCCAATCCTTCGCGGCGCTCGCGAGGTCGGCCGCTAGCGCGTCATCGACTTCGGCGAGGATGATCAGGATGCAGTCGGCGCCCCAGGCGCGGGCCTCCGCCACCTGATAGGTGTCGATCATGAAGTCCTTGCGCAGCACGGGAAGTTTCGTTGCGGCACGTGCGGCGACGAGATAATCGGGGGCGCCCTGGAACGACGGTGTGTCGGTCAGGATCGACAGGCAGCAGGCGCCGCCTGCCTCGTATGCGCGGGCAAGGGCCGGGGGATCGAAGTCGGCGCGGATCAGGCCTTTCGAGGGCGAGGCCTTTTTGATTTCGGCGATGAGCGCCGTTTTTTTCTCGGCGAGCTTGACTTCAATCGCGGCGGCAAACGGGCGCACGCGCGGTGCGCTCCTCGCGTATTCGGCGATCACGCGCAGCGGCTTGAGCTGCTTGGCGCGCGCGACTTCCTCGCGTTTGTAGGCGGTGATTTTGTCGAGGATATCGGACATGGGCGGGACCGTAATGGGGATTGCTGCCGCGTGGTAGGGGGAAGGCAGGGGATGGTCAAGGGCGAGGCGCCGCGGGTGCGCTTGACATTATACCAAAAAAGATATACTGATATTTATCGCTTGGACCGTCGTCACGCTCGATGCGCGCGTCACTGCGGAAATTGAAGCGCAGCCTGAAGATATTCGGGCCAAATTTGTTCGCATCTCTCAGATCATCGAAACTCGTGGGCTTGAGCAGGTTCGCGAACCGCATGTCAAGCATCTGGAGGGCAGGTTCTGGGAAATGCGCATGACGGGCCGGGATGGAATTGCGCGTGCAATTTACGTCGCAGCGAGCAGACAGCGCGTTGTTATTCTGCGCGTATTCACGAAGAAAACGGAGAAGACGCCGCGCCGCGAATTGGAGATCGCGCGGACACGCGCTGAGGAGATCACATGAAGAGACAGAACGGAACAACGGTCGCGGACTTGCATCGCAGATGGTCCGTCGATCCCGCCTATCGCGCCGCTTACGATGCGCTGGACGAAGAATTCGCTTTGGTCGCGTCGGTGATCGAGGCGCGGATGCGGTCGAAGCTGACGCAAGAGCAGATCGCCATGCGCATGGGTACGACGCAGGCGGTCGTGGCGCGGCTCGAAAGCGGCCGCTCGATGCCATCGACGCGCACGCTGGAGCGCTTCGCCAAGGCGACGGGGACGAAACTGCGCATCACCTTTGAGCCAGTGAAGCCGGGGAAGGCGCGGGGGTGAGCGCGATTTCTGTTATGAATTTCTGGGTCCCGGATCTGCGCGGCTGCGCTTCGCTCTAACCGCTGCGTCCGGGATGACAAATCTGTACTGGCACTTCAAACCTTAGGCGCTCCAGCTTGGCGCAGCGGTTCGGCGCGGACAAATGCGTCGTCTTTCATGCACGTGCTCATGATGCGTTCGATCGTTGGGATACCGCTGACTTTGATCTTGAAGATCGGCAGGACGGCCATCAGGCTGGCCAAACAGATATCGGCCGTCGTGACTGTCGCGCCGTGACAGTATGTGCCGGTCTCGCGCTCGCTCGCGAGACGTTTTTCCACCGCCTGCAAACCGGTTGTCAGCCAATTGCTTTGCCAGTCGCGAAATTGGGCGTCGTCAAATTTGGCCTCTGTCGTGAGATACTTCTTGATGCGCGACGTGATCAGCGGATGCGTATCTGCGGCGATCATCAGCGCGATGCCACGGACGCGGGCGCGTCCAAGCGCGTCCTTCGGCAACAGCGCAGGTTGTGGTTTGATCTCGTCCAGGTACTCAAGAATGGCAAGCGACTGCGTGATCGCCGCGCTCGCCGGTGCCTCGCGGTCGAACAGCGCCGGTACCGCGCCGAGCGGATTAATGGCGAGGAAAGTGTCGCTGCGCTGCTCGCCGGCGTCGAGGTTGATGACTTTCTCGTCCCAATCGAGGCCCTTCAGTGCGAGGGCAACGCGCACGCGATACGTCGCTGCCGTGCGCCAGAAAGCATAAAGTTCAAAGCGCGGGTTTGTCATTCCTGGCCTCCGGGTTCGTGGCAGCATAGTGGCGCCTGCCGCCTGTGTCGCGACCGAAAAATGCGAAGGGCACGAGGCCCTTCGCATGATAGGCCGCTGTTGCGGCGACACTGATCGTTACTTCAATTTCTCAGCAGGCGAGCTTTTGGCGGCTGCGTCGTCCATCGGTTTGCCTTTCTCGAACGCGGTCTTTTTGAATTTGTCGCCGTCCTTCGAGATCTTGGTCGTCCAGCCCGTATCCCAGGCAATAACGACGCCGCCGGCTTCTTCCTTCCACGTTCCCTTCATGCCTTCGCCGGCGCGGTCGGCGGCGGCAGTGCCGTCGTCCTTGAGCATGATTTCAAAAGGCTTGCCCGAGGTGTCGGAGACTTTCCAGGTGCCAGCGAAGGTGCTGGCGGCGAGCGCGGCGCTGGTCGCGGCGATCAACCCTGCTGCTGCGAGGGCCGCCATGCGGTATGTGACTGCTTTTCTCATTTTTGACGCCTCCTATTTCCACAATCCATGTGAAACGCGCCTAGGAGCCGAGGGTTCCGTGAATAATGAACGCCAGATAACGGCGCCATTCAGGAGGAGTTCAAAGCTGAGGCCTTAGGTCTTGCTGCATCACGTTTCGAAAAGCCGATATGGCCCGCCTCGAAAGTTTGCGGGGCTGGCGCGGAAACAAGACTGCAGGAGACCACACATGAAACTACAGACCCTGGATAAAGCCGCGCTGATCGCGGTTGCTGCGCTTCTCGCGACCAGCACGTTCGCGCTCGCCCATTCCAACGATGCGCGTCAGGCCGAGCAGGCCGATTGGATCGAACAGGGCCGCCGCGACGGCTCGATCACGTGGCGCGAAGGCATGAGGCTGCGCCGCGAGCAGGCCTCCGTTGCCCGCCTCGAGAACCATTATGAAGCCGACGGCCGCCTGACGCGCGATGAAAAACGGTCGCTGCATCAGGTGCAGAACCAGACGCAGGACCACATTGCCAGCGAAGCCAACGATGGCTGGCAGCGCCCGTGGTGGCTGCCGCGTTTCGGCCGGTAAGGGCGGCGCTCACCCTATGATTTCCTCCCGCGCACATAATTTCCCCCCAAACCATGTGCGCTACCTCGAGAGCCGCAATTGCTCCAAGCTTCCCCCGGAGACATGGCGGCTCTCTTTTTATTTGGCGCGTGCTTTGCGTTGCGCCCGGCGACTCTCGTTCCTCGAGCCAGCCGCCGGGCGGGCCTTGTGGCTAAGTTTGAACCAAGTCACATCCGGACGCGACAGACACTTTGAAGGCACGCGTTTTTCAACCCATTGGAGACAGACCATGAAATCGCCGCTCATTCTCGCATGTGCCGCCGCCGCTTCGCTTGCCGCGTCCCTGATCCCGGCGTCAGCCGGCGATATCCAGGGCGACGCTTATGAGTGCAAGGAGCTCTGGGTCATGCGCAACGAGATTTACAAGAGCAACGGCTATTGCTTCAAAACCGCAAAGGCCATCAACTATTTCGGCAATGCCGGGTGCAGCTATGACAACCAGTCGGCTGTGCCGCTGTCGAAGCAGGAGCGGCGCATCGTTCGCGACATTCAGAAGTCGGAATCGCGCCAGAGCTGTTAAGCGCGGCCCACCACCGCAGTCTATTTGTGACTTCAGCGCCACAGACCTCGCGAGGACTGTGGCGCTGAGACCGTTTTTAACCCCTGCTTAAAGGCTGCTGCATAAAATCCGGTCATTCGAAAATGTCTTCGTGCGGCTGAGGATGGCGATGAGTGGTTTTAGAGCGCTTGCGATCGACGATATCGTTGCGCGCGGCAGTATAGACGACAGCGACATCGCCGGCTTTCGCCGCGTGCTTTACGAAGACGGCGTGATTTCCGCCGGCGAGGCCGAGATCGTTTTCAAGCTGAACGACGGCTGCACGACCAGGAGCGCCGGCTGGGCCGAATTCTTCGTCGAGGCCATCACCGATTTTATCGTCTACCAGGAGCGGCCGCAGGGATACCTGACGGCGACCAACGCCCACTGGCTGATCGACAGGATATCCAAGGACGGCCGCATCGACAGCAGGCTCGACCTCGAACTGGTCGTCAACGTGCTCGACAAGGCGCGCTGGGCGCCCGTCAGCCTGGTCACGTTCGCGCTGCAACAGGTCAAGTACGCCGTCATCACGGGCACCGGACCGCTGCGCCATGGCATTGCCCTGAAGCCCGGCACGATCACCGACGGCGAGGTCGATCTGCTGCGGCGCATGCTCTACGCCTTTGCCGGCGATGGTCATGTCGCGATCACGCGCGACGAAGCCGATGTGCTGTTCGATATCGACGAAGCGGTGGCAGGTGCGGCGCCGAACGCGGCCTGGACAGATTTGTTCGTCAAAGCGGTTGCCAATGTCGTGATGGCAACGTCAGGGTACCGGGTGCCGTCGCGCGAAGAAGCGCTGCGCCAGGAAGCCTCCCTGCAATCGCCCGAGCAGCAGACCTCGGCGCTGGCCTTCCTGCTGTCGATGGTGCGGGCCAACCTCGATTCCGTCAAAGACAGCTATCTCGACCAGACTGCGGAAGACCGGGCGCTGGCCCATCTCGAGCATCAGCGCATCGAGATCATCACCAATGAAGTCATCACGGAAGCCGAAGCCGGGTGGCTGGTCGGCCGTTTGGGCCGCAATGGAAGGCTCAGCCCAAGCGAGCAGGCGCTCGTTGCCTATTTGAAGCACGAAAGCCCCAATATTCACCCTGTTCTCGTTGAAGCCGTCGGCCGCCTGGGCCACGCCGCCTGAGCGACTTGATAAGGCCTTAAGCCTCGCTAAGGTGCAGCGCTCCGCAGTCAACGGATCGTTTGCTCATGCCACGCGACGCTGCCCGTCTCCAACGATCGGCCCAACGCCGCGAAATGCTGCTGATCGCCACGCCAGCGATTGCGCTCGCGGCTGCGGCGCTGTGGCTGGCCTATCAATTCGTCGAGCCGGCGCCGCCGCGCACCGTCGTGATGTCGACGGGATCGGCCAAGGGCGCGTATCACCT
>JANNSR010000063.1:0-2465 GCA_031402935.1 Hyphomicrobium sp.
CGCACACGATCGACATCCAGAAGCCGGACGAGTTGCTGGCTTTGATGCGCAAGGCCAAGGCGGGCGCGGAACCCGCAGCCGCGCCTGCGGGTCAAGGCCGAACCTGAGAAGCGGGCCTTGGAATGGCGGTGATGCCGCAGAGCGATGGACTCGAGTAAGCAACTTTTTATTTATTGCGAGCGCGGCGCTGATCCGGGGTTTTGGGCCGAGCCGCTGAATGCTCTTTCAAACGCCGCGTTCATTGTTGCGGCCGGTGCGGCCTCAGCCATCTACGTTCGCCGTCAGCGCCGCGACGGAGCTGCACTTGCATTGATCGGACTTGTCTTCGCCATTGGCGCGGGAAGTTTTTTGTTTCATACGTTCGCGACACGGTGGGCCGCGTTTGCCGATACGGCGCCAATTGGCGTGTTCATGATCGCGTATCTCGGTTACGCGCTGCGCCGCTTCGCAGCGGCCTCCTGCCCCATATCTTTGGCTATCGCCGCCGGGTTCGTTGCCTGTCTTTGGTTGGCGGCGGGTATCACGTGCAGTCCCGATTTGCTTCCAGTGACGGCCGCAGCGGGCCGAACCTGTCTGAACGGCTCGGCCGCATATGTACCGGCGTGGGGCGCGATGGTGATGCTCGCGGCTTTCCTCGCGTTCAAGCAGCACGCTGCCGGCCGGCTCATTGCAGCCGCCGCCGCGACGTTCGCGGTGTCGGCGCTGCTGAGAACCGTTGACATCGAGGTCTGCGCCTCAACCCGGATTTCAAGCCGGACAATCGGCACACACTTTCTTTGGCACCTGCTGAACGCCGTGACTCTCTTCATGCTGCTGAAGGCCGCGATTGAGGATGGGCTGCCGCATCCTGTTGCGGTTTTGCAAGCGAGCCGCCATAAGGGCGTCGCGGCAGCGGACGTGGTGGAACCGGTAGACACACAGGACTTAAAATCCTGAGTTCGAAAGAGCGTGTGGGTTCGAGTCCCACCGTCCGCACCAATTGTGCGCAAAACAGCCGGCTATTTCTGATCCGATGAGCGCGCCTTGCGCGTGCGATACAGACGCCAGCGGGCCTCGATTTTTGGCCAGGCGCGGATGACCCACCGCCGGACAGGTGGCACGTCGACGGCAATCAGCAGGATGCCGAGCGGCAGCATCCAAAGCCCGAGGAGCGGCAGAAACGAAAATATGCCGCCGGCGATGCACAGCAGGCCAAGCGGGAAGCGCACGAGCATACCGGACGGACTGACAAGCCAGGCAACGCCGCGCGCCATGCGATCGGGCAGTTTCGCATTTAGTCTGTCGATCAGGCGGTCGAGTTTGCGCTGCTCGTGATGCTCGGGTGTTGGCATGGATTCACCTCTCCGCGCTCGCCTTCAACGTCGAGACCTCGTGCCGGGTCTCGCCTGCTGATGGTTTTCGCCTGCCTACGTCCTGTACCAAACCGCTGCGGCGTGCAACAGCCGTCGCGGTTTGTTCGCCTCAGGTTTCCCAGCCATAAAGCCAGTCGAGTCCGGCCATCAGGCGCGACGGCGGCGTGGCGCGGAGCACGGCGTTGCGGGCAACGGCCATCGGACCCCTGAGATGATAGGTGCGGCCGTTGCGGGCCGAGGCGTTGGCGACGCGCACGGCGCGGCTTTGGCGTGATCCGGCATAAGCGCGAAGCTGTTCGGCCGTACTGAGGCCGTCGCGCGCCAGCGACGCTGCAAGCACGGCCGCATCTTCGAGCGCGAGTACGCCGCCTTGGGCGAGAAACGGGAGAACCGGATGTGCGGCATCGCCGAGCAGGGCGAGGCGGCCGCTGGTCCATGCGTCGATTGGCGAAAGTGTTTGCAATTGCCACATGCGCCATTCGCCGACGCTTTCTAGCAAGTCGTTCAGCGGTGCGGGGAAATTTTTGGCGCGTGAGGCCAGCCAGCCATCCGGCGCGGGTGCGCTCCAAGTCTCGGCATTTGCGGCGTCATCGACAATTACGACGACGGCGAACGCGCTGCCGCCGCGAACTGGATAGTGCACGGCATGGGCGCCGGGGCTCAACCAGATGTGAACGTCATTGGCAGCGAGGGTTGAAGGAAACGTGGAGCGCGGCGTGACACCGCGATAGGCGCATTTTCCGATCGGGCGCAGCGGTTGCGTTGGGTCAAGTTGATGGCGCAGGCGCGACCACAGTCCGTCCGCCGCGATGAGGGCGCGCGCTCGTGCGGGCTTTGCATCGGCAAGCCGCACCTCAACGTGATCGTCGCACTCTTCGAACGAGAGGACTTCAGAGTCCGTTGTCAGTGAGATGTCTGACGACTGCTGTGCCGCAGCCAGCAAGCCCGCATGCAAGTCGTTACGATGCAATATCCAGTAGGGCGCGCCGTGGCGTTCGGCGATCCAATCCCCAAGCGGTAGCCGCGTCAGTTCGCGGCCGGAAATGCCGTCGCGGACGCTGATCGCATCGGGCGTGGAGACGATCGATCGCAACCGGTCTGCCACGCCGAGAC
>JANNSR010000064.1:0-28183 GCA_031402935.1 Hyphomicrobium sp.
CGTAGCCTGTTGGTCTTGTGCTGCTTCGATTTGGCCATGACAGATCCTGCGCGAGTGAGTGGGGGAGTAATCGGGATGACCGCGTCATTGGCGCAGCGGTGCCGTCACTTCTTCGCCGTACCGAAATGGGTGTGCAGCACACGGTCGCCCGGCTTGATGCCAAGGCGTGCGGCGGCGCCCGCTGCGAGTTCGAGTACAGCAATGACTGGGGCGCCAGCAGCGATGACTTTCTCCGACATCGGCTCGGTATGCGCTTCTATGCGATGCACGGCGCCGTCAGCGCGGATGAATACCATGTCGAGCGCCACGTAGGTATTGCGCATCCACATCGTGATGTTCTGGCTGGCAGAGTAGGGAAACAGCATGCCTTCGGTGTCGGCGAGCTTGGTGCGGAACATCAAGCCAAGCGCCTTTTCTTGGTCCGACGCCGCGACCTCGATCATGAGTTTCTGGCTGGCGCCGCCGTCCGCCGGCTCGATCGACAGCAAGTCGACGCGCATCTTGGCGTGGGCAGCGGGGACAAAGGAAAAGAAGGCGGCCGGCATAGCCATAAGTAGAGACAAAACAAAGAGGGCCGCGCAAGTGGCGGCCCTCCTGAATTTCAATCTCGCAACGACGCCGGACATGCCCGTCCTCAATTGTGGGACGGGAGACCTGTCGGTACGCCGTCCGGCCTCAATTCTGCCGCCATGCAGCCCTTTGAGCCGAAGCCCCAACGGACTTGGACGATCTGGCCGGGACGGAGTTCAGTGAACCCGAAACGGCGCAGCGTTTCCATGTGGCAGAAAATATCGGGCGTACCCTCGCCGCGTGTCAAGAAGCCAAAGCCGCGAATGCGGTTGAACCACTTGACGTAGGCCCGTTCCCAGTCGCTTTCGGGCGTCACGATGACGTGGGTGCGCTGCGGCAGCTGCGACGGGTGGATGGCGGTCGATTCATCCATGCTCAGGATGCGGAATGCCTGCATACCCTTAGGGCGCTTAAGAACTTCTGCGTGCAGGCGCGCGCCCTCGTAGGCGGTTTGAAAGCCGCCGGCCCTAAGACACGTGACGTGAAGTAGGATGTCCGGCAACCCATTGTCGGGCACAATGAAGCCATAACCCTTAGAGGCGTCAAACCACTTTATCGTACCTGCGATCTCGAAGACTTCGAGACCCGCTTCATCCAATCCCTCCGTGCCAGCCACAAGTGACGGCTCGAATTCCGGAAAGTCCGGAAGCTTGGAATCCCCCATACCTTTTTACCCCGCTTACTGCGTCTTACGATTTACGTTTTGAAGTACAACGAGGCCCACATTTTCGGCGGCATAAACGGAAGAGCCCTCTTCGTTTACGACGCGTCCGCTGCTGGTCTGCGAAGCACGATGGATAATACCATCCGCGCGCTCGTCTGGAAGCGCGAATTTTCCGCGCGCCCTCTTGACGCTTGCTCCCTACACTTCGATTCACATTGGCTTGCGTTGCTAAATGCATGATAAATCGCAGAGAACCGTGATCGCGATTTCATCCCCAGTTTCAGATAAATGCGCTGTCCGTCGAGACTTTCGTCCACATCTCCAGGCGCACGCCGTGCGGCAAAAACACTTTTTCATGCGATTCGCGATGACGACTGATTCGTATGGAGAATACGGTTGCTCGAGGTTTGCTACAGCGCGGGTTATCCAATGGCTATGCACAGACGCCTCTATATCCCGATGCCAGCTTGTCGCACGACGTCAGGCGGTTCTGAGCGCCAGTGTTGCTATGATACCTCTGCGATGCGTGTTGGGATGGGTGCCTGCGCATGTCCGCCTGTAACAACACACATACCGGCTTGAGACGCCGCGAAAGGTTGAACCGTGATGCGTTACCTCCACACTATGGTTCGCGTGCGAAATATCGCCGATAGCCTGAAGTTTTACTGCGACGGCCTCGGCATGACGGAGATCCGCAGGATCGATAACGAGCGCGGGCGGTTCACGCTTGTTTTCCTGAGCGCGCCTGAAGATGAGGCACGCGCCAGGAGCGAAAAAACGCCGATGATCGAACTAACATACAATTGGGACGTGGAGGACTACGGCACAGCGCGTAATTTCGGCCATCTGGCGTTTTTGGTGGATGATATCTACGCGATTTGCGCGCGCCTGAGCGGCTTGGGCGTGGCCATCAACCGGCCGCCGCGCGACGGGCACATGGCGTTCGTCCGGTCTCCGGACCTTGTGTCGATCGAACTTCTGCAGAAGGGCGATGCACTAGCGCCGCAAGAGCCTTGGGTGTCGATGCCAAACACGGGGGTTTGGTGAGCGACAAGCGCCAGGCCGCTCGCAGCGTCGCCATTATCGGCGCTGGCCCTGCCGGCCTGATGGCGGCGGACACGTTGAGTTCAGCCGGACACCGGGTGACGGTCTTTGAGCGCATGGCGTCGCCGGCGCGCAAATTTCTGATGGCCGGACGCGGCGGTCTGAATTTGACGCATAGCGAACACCTCGCAAGCTTTCTGCAACGCTACGGCGATGATGCGGATGGCGTCCGGCAAGCCATTCGCGCATTCCCACCGGATGCACTGATCGCGTGGGCCAACGGACTTGGTGCCGAAACATTTGTCGGCTCGAGCGGGCGCGTGTTTCCAAAAGTCATGAAGGCGTCGCCGCTGCTGCGGGCCTGGCTGAAGCGCCTTGAAGCGCAGGGCGTCGTGTTGCGAACCCGGCAGACTTGGCTGGGTTTCGATGCGTCGGGTGCACCATTGATCAGCGATGGCCAAGCGTCACCTCAGACTGTTGCAGTTGATGCGACGGTCCTTGCACTCGGCGGGGCGAGTTGGCCGAAACTCGGCGCGGACGGCACATGGGTGCCGATCCTGTCAAGACTTGGTGTCGATGTTGAACCGCTCGCGCCGTCCAACTGCGGTGTCCGCATTGCATGGTCGGATGTCCTGAAGGCACGCGCAGCCGGTGCGCCGCTGAAACGCGTTGCGGTGACGTTGGCGGATGAAAAGCACCGCGGCGATCTAGTGATCACGGCGACAGGCCTTGAAGGTGGCGCGATTTACGCATTGGCACCCCGCGTGCGTGTCGCACTGCGCAGTGCGGCGACCGTGCCGCTGTTACTGGACCTCAAACCGGACATGACGGCTGACGGCCTCGCGGTCCGCATCGCACGCGCCAAGCCTGCTCAGTCGCTGAGCAATACGCTGCGCAAGGCAGCACACCTCGACGCCGCTGCAATCGCCTTGGTCAACGAAACCGAGTGCCCTCGAGCCCCCGAGGGCTTGGCGCTGCACCTGAAGGCACTGCCTCTTGTTGTGACCGGGTTTGCAGATATCGATCGGGCGATTTCAACGGCGGGCGGCGTTGCGGCCAAGGCGATCGATCAGAACTTCATGCTCAAGGCCTTGCCGGGAGTATTCGTTGCCGGTGAAATGCTGAATTGGGATGCGCCGACCGGCGGCTACTTGTTACAGGGCGGGCTTGCGACCGGCCGGGCGGCGGCCAACGGCGTGCTGCAGTGGCTTGAGGTGGAGACAAAAAGCGGGCAAAACTGACAGCGCTGCGCCAGACCATGCTACGACCGGCCAATTCGGTAAAAAATTTCTCCAGGCTCTCAGCATTAGCATGATATGCTATTCTTATTTAGAAAAACCGCTTTAAAGAGGAATGGTTTTCTCCTATGTATCCGCCATCTGGAGGTTCCTGATGACTGTGCTCGACATTGCCGTGGCGGCCGAACGCCGGGCAACGGACGCCGCGTCCGCCGAAGCCGCCGCGGCCCAAGCGCTCAACGCGCGCCTTGGCGAGATCGCGACTCTGGAAGAGCGCCTCCGCGTCATTGCCGATACGCTGCCGGGCCGCATAACTTTTTCATCGAGCCTCGGCATCGAAGATCAGGCGATCACACACGCCATTGCGACGACGGGCGCCAAGATCGATGTCTTTACGCTCGATACCGGCCGCCACTTCCCTGAAACGCTCGACACTCTGTTTGAGACAGAAGGGCGCTATGGCATCAAAATCCGCGTCATGTATCCCGATGCCCCTGAGGTGGAAGCGCTTGTTGCAGAAGATGGCATCTACGGCTTTCGCTATTCGGTCGATGCGCGCAAGGCGTGCTGCGATATCCGCAAGGTTCGTCCGCTGAACAGGGCGCTCGCCGGTGCCAGCGGCTGGGTCACAGGCCTGCGCCGCGATCAATCGCAGGGCCGCGCCGAGGTGCCGTTTGCGAGCTTCGATGCGGGGCTAAAGCTTTTCAAGATCAACCCGATTGCCGACTGGCCGCTAGCGCGGCTGGAAAGTTACATCAAGGACAACAAAATTCCGGTCAATCCGCTGCACGCACAGGGCTATCCATCGATCGGCTGCCAGCCGTGCACGCGGGCGATACTGCCGGGCGAAGATATTCGCGCCGGGCGCTGGTGGTGGGAAAACGAAAACGCAAAAGAGTGCGGGCTGCACACGTCGCCCGCCCTGAAGGGATAATGCGCAAATGACGGCGCTTCACTCGCACCTCGACCTGCTCGAGGCCGAAAGTATACATATTTTTCGCGAGGCGGCGGCGCAGTTCCGCAAGCCCGTGCTGATGTATTCGATCGGCAAGGATTCAACCGTGCTGCTACATCTCGCACGCAAGGCTTTTTTTCCGCAGAAACTGCCGTTCCCCCTGCTCCACATCGACACGACGTGGAAGTTCAAGGACATGATCGCGTTCCGTGACAAGACGGCGCGCGATTTTGGCCTCGATCTGATCGTTCATAAGAACGAGGAGGGTCTCAAGCAAGGCATCAACCCGATCGACTACGCGCCGTCGATCTACACCGACGTCATGAAGACGCAGGGCCTGAAACAGGCGCTCGACAAGCATCAGTTCGACGCGGCCTTCGGCGGCGCCCGGCGGGATGAAGAAGCCAGCCGCGCCAAGGAGCGCGTGTTCTCGTTCCGCGCGAGCGGTCACCGCTGGGATCCGCGAAAGCAGAGACCAGAGATGTGGCGCCTGATGAACGGCCGTCTTGGCACCGGAGAAACCGTTCGCGTGTTCCCGCTGTCGAACTGGACCGAGAAGGACGTCTGGCGCTACATCTTACGCGAGAAACTCGACGTCGTACCGCTCTATCTCGCGAAAGAACGCCCGACGATCGAGCGCAACGGTCAGCTGCTTATGCAGGACGACGAACGGCTGCAGCCGAAGCCCGGCGAGAAAGTTGTCATGCGCAAAATTCGGTTCCGCACGCTTGGCTGCTATCCGCTAACGGCGGCAGTTGCATCCGACGCTGAAGACCTTGAAAGCGTCGTCACCGAGACGATCAACGCGCAAACGTCCGAACGCGTCGGCCGCCTGATCGACCATGACCAGTCGGGCGCCATGGAGAAGAAGAAGCAGGAAGGCTATTTCTGATGACGGTGCAGGCTGTACGAAAATCAGACCTCGCGCCGGCGGCTGTCGCGGTGCCCGTGATCAATCGCGACCTCAACGGCATCGTGCATCTGCTGACCTGCGGCTCGGTCGATGACGGAAAATCGACGCTGATCGGCCGTTTGTTGTGGGATGCGTCTGATCTTTACGAGGATCAGCGCGAGAACGTCCGCAAGTCCGGACGCAAGGCCGCTGATTCCGATCTGCCCGACTTTTCGATGTTGCTCGACGGCCTTGTCGCCGAGCGCGAACAGGGCATCACGATTGACATTGCGTGGAAGTATTTCGACACCGATACGCGCCGCTTTGTCATCATCGATAGTCCCGGCCACGAGCAGTATACGCGCAACATGGCGTCGGGGGCCTCGCACGCCGACGTCGCGATCCTGCTGGTCGACGCCCGCGCCGGCGTCAAAAAACAAACAAAGCGGCATGCCGCCATCCTCGACCTCGTCGGCGTCAAACGTGTCGTGCTCGCCGTCAACAAGATGGATCTTGTCGGCTACTCGGAAGATGTGTTCCGCAAAATCGAAGCCGATTTCCGAACACTATGCTGGAAGTTCGGGTTCTGGGACGCGACCGCCATCCCGCTTTCGGCCGTTTACGGCGACAACGTCTCGTCGAAGTCTGAGGCGATGGCGTGGTTCAACGGACCGCATCTGCTTGAGCACCTCGAAAAAGCCCCGAGCCGCGGCACGGCGGCCGGCGGCGCGTTCCGTTTCCCCGTTCAAACGGTGCTGCGGGACGGCGCCGACTTCCGCGGTCTCGCCGGAACGGTGAGCTCTGGCAGCATCAAAGTCGGCGACACGATTTCCGACGCCTTGAGCGGCCGCAACGCCAAGGTTGTGCGCATTGCGACGATGGATGGCGATCTGCCGTCAGCTGCCGCCGGACGCGCCGTCGCCTTGCAGCTCGATATCGATATCGATGTGTCGCGCGGCGCTGTTCTCGCAACGCCGGATATGCGCCCGGTCGCGGCGCAGACGGTTGAAGGCCGCTTCGTGTGGCTGTCCGAGACGCCGTTTGACGCCCGCACCGGATATCTGTTGCGGACCGTGACTGATCTGGTTCCGATTTCGGCGCTGGAGATCAAGGCGCTGCTCGACCTCGAGACAATGTCGTCGCGGCCATCGACACACTGCGGCGTGAACGACATTGCAGTCGCGAGAATGGCGCTTGGGCGCCCGGCGGCGATCGACGTGTTCACCGACATTTCCGAGACCGGCACGCTGATGATCGTTGACGCGGTCACCGGCGCGTCGATTGCGGGCGGTGTTGCAACCGCCGTCAACGCCAAGAGCGATGCGCCGGGTGATGGACACTTTATTTTGACTCGAGAAATGCTTGCAAACGGACTTTGCCGCGACTTGTCCTTGAGTTCGACCGACCGCGAGGAATTTATGCGCCGCGCCAACGAAGCTGCCATTTTGCTGCGCGCCGCCGGCGTCTCCGTCGCCATAGAGCCGCCGCCGATGGTCGATGATGGCATGGACCCCGGTCTGTAGTCTTAACAACGACACCCTTTCAAAACCACTCAGCAGCGCAGGACTTGTTTCGTCATGTGGGAAGATATCTTGCTCTACGCCGCCGTTGGCTTCGTCGCTCAAATGATCGACGGCGCCATCGGTATGGCTTACGGTATCACATCTTCATCGGTCCTGCTCAGCATGGGAATTGCGCCAGCGACCGCCAGCGCGTGCGTGCACGCCGCCGAGACATTCACCACCGCAGTCTCTGGCGCGTCGCACTGGAAATTCGGCAATGTCGACTTCAAGCTCGTCAGGCGGCTCGCTATTCCAGGCGCCATCGGCGGAGCCATAGGCGCCTACGCGTTGTCGAACATCGACGGTGATGCGATCAAGCCGTTTGTTGCCGGGTATCTGCTGTTGATGGGCATCTACATACTTTGGAAAGCGCTGCAGCCGCAGCAGGACGAAACCGATCCGCCAGAGCGCGTGGCGCCGCTTGGATTTATCGGCGGGTTCATGGATTCGATCGGCGGCGGCGGATGGGGGCCTATCGTGACGACAACGCTGATCGGCAGCGGCACGAAGCCCCGCTATGCCATCGGTTCGGTCAGTCTTTCTGAATTCTTCGTGACGCTGACGATCTCGGCAACCTTCATGCTGACGATCGGGCTTGAGCTTTGGCCGATTATTGCCGGGCTGATCGCCGGCGGCGTGATCGCCGCGCCGTTTGCCGCCTATGCGACGAAGTACTTGCCGGACAAAGCCCTGATGATCATGGTTGGCAGCGTGATCGTCCTCTTGAGCCTCAGGACAATCCTCAAGACGCTGCACTAGCGAAGCGGCGCATTGCGCTCGCGCGCGATCTCCCCTACTCATCTCCCACCCTCGACCGACCGACAGAGCCACATGCTTGATGCTTCGCTTTTAGACGTGTGGCCCATGATCGTATCCGGCGGATTTATCGTCGGATTTCTGGTCGGCATGACCGGCGTTGGCGCCGGGTCGCTGATGACGCCATTCCTAATAACGCAAGTCGGTATTTCGCCCGCTCTCGCCGTCGGCACCGACCTGCTGTTTGCGGGACTGACAAAGGCGAGCGCAGCGGCGCGGCATCACACCTTCGGTAACGTCAACTGGCCCATTGTCCGCTGGCTTGCGGCGGGAAGCGTGCCGGGCGCCCTCTTCATGCTGGCGGTGCTGCGCGTGATCGATCCCGATACGGAGGCGATTGCGCGGCTGATCAAACAGGGTCTTGCGGCGGCGCTGGTGTTGAGCGCGATCGCTATTGTGCTTTACCCGTTTCTGACTCGGAATGGACGCGACCCGCTTGCCGAGGAGCCCGCCGACGTGCCGGCGCGGCGGTTTCCCACGATGTTGCTCGGTCTCGGTCTCGGCATGGTTGTAACGCTTACGTCGGTTGGCGCCGGCGCCATCGGAGTCGTGGTGCTCACGGCGCTCTATCCCGCTCTCAGGACGCGGCGCCTCGTCGGCACCGACATCGTGCACGCGATCCCGCTTACGCTGGTCTCTGGTCTTGGTCACGCCAGTATGGGCAACGCCAACCTGACACTACTCGGCCTGCTGCTTGTTGGTTCGCTGCCCGGCATCGCGCTCGGATCACGCCTGACCGGCAAGCTGCCCGACTGGCTGCTTCGGATCGCGTTGTCGGTTGTGCTGCTGCTTGCCGCCTATCAGCTGGCGCAGAAAATCTGAGTGTTTCACGCAAGCTTGATGTCGGCGTGGAACTTGTTTCCTGCCGCCGTCGCCTTAACGTATCCGGCACGGATGGTGAAGTCGCCAAAGCGTTCGCCGGATTTGCGCCCCTTGGCGTAGGCGAGGAAAATCGGCTGCAATAGCTGAACGATTTTGTCCTTGCCGACATCCTGAGCGTAGAGCTTCGACAGCCTGGAGCCATCGAATGCAGCTCCGAGATACAGGTTGTAAAGCCCGGGGTTGCGGCCAACGAGGCCGATTTCAGAAATGTACGGCCGGGCGCAGCCGTTCGGGCATCCGGTCATGCGGATGACGATATCGTCGTCGCGCAGGCCGGCTTTGTCGAGGCCGTCTTCGAGTGCGGTGATGAGTTCGGGCAGGAAGCGTTCGCTCTCGGCCAAGGCCAAGCCGCACGTCGGCAGCGCTACGCAGGCCATCGAGTTGGCGCGCAGCCGCGACGAGATGTCGAGCGAAACCCCATGCGACTTCAGGATCGCCTCGATTTTTGCCTTCGACTTGGCGGTAACGTTGGCGATGATGACGTTCTGGTTCGACGTTGCGACGAATTCTGAAATGCCAAGTTCCGCGATCTCGCGCAGGGCTGTGCGCAGCGCCATGCCGGGCCGGTCTTTGATACGGCCGTTCTCAATGAACAACGTCAGGTGCCAGGGCTTGTCTTCGCCTTTCTTGCCGTCGATGCTTTGGCGCCAGCCGAGCGGATCGCCGGTGCCTGAAAACACGAATGGCTTCGGCTTGCCGAGCTTGTAGCCGAGCCGCTTTTCGACTTCAGTGCGGTAGGCGTCCAGGCCGCGATCCTCGATCGTGTATTTCAATCGGGCGCGGGCGCGGTTTTCACGGTTGCCCCAATCGCGCTGTACAGTCAGAACTTTTTCAGCCACGTTGATCGCTTGCTCCGGCTTACAATAACCGAGATGATCGGCGGTGCGCGGGAACGTGTTCAAATCGCCATGCGTCATGCCCATGCCGCCGCCGATCGTGACGTTCCACCCTATGAGTTCGCCCTTTTCGACAATCGCGATGTAGCCGAGATCGTGGGCGAAAATATCGACATCGTTGTCGGGCGGCACGGCTACGACGGTTTTGAATTTACGCGGCAGATAGTGGACGCCGTACAGCGGCTCTTCGCCCTTGTTGGCGTCGCGCGATTGGTCCTCGACCTTTTCCCCGTCCAGCCAGATCTCGTGGTAGGCGCCGGTGCGCGGCAGTAAGTGGTCGCTGATGGCTTTGCCGAGGTCGTAGGCCTGTTTGTGCACCTTTGAGAGATGCGGGTTGGCGGCCGTCATGACATTGCGGTTGACGTCGCCGCAGGCAGCGAGCGTGTCGAGACAGGCGGCATTGATCGCCTGCATCGTGCGCTTGAGGTTCGACTTTATGACGCCGTGATACTGAAACGTTTCGCGTGTCGTGAGCCGCAGCGTGCCATTGGCGTAGGTGCTGGCGATGGTATCGAGCGCCAACCACTGCTTCGCCGTCATCAGGCCGCCTGGTATGCGCAGTCGAATCATGAACGAGAAGGCTTTTTCGAGCTTCTTTTTGCCCCGTTCGCCGCGGACATCGCGGTCGTCCTGAATGTAGGAGCCGTGGAATTTGATCAGCTGGTGATCATCCTCGGCAATGTTGCCGGTCTCGACCTGAAGCAGCCCCTCAGCGAGCGTGCCGCGCAACTGGCGGCTCTGTTCCTTGATAATCTCGTTCTTGGCGCGCTTGTCGGTCATGTCTTGGTCTCGCAGCAGCGGTGACTACCCTCTATGATGAAAGAGCAGAATTGGTACGGAACTCAGTAAACATCGCGCTGATAGCGCCCGGCCTTGGTCAGCTCTTTGAGCTTGGCGCGACCGGCGTCATCATCGCCCTTGGCCGTTTCGCTGAGGATTTTCAACAGCGCCGCATCGACATCCTTGGCCATGCCTTTTTCATCGCCGCAGACGTAGATGTGAGCGCCGTCAGCAATCCAAGATTGGAGGTCCTCGCGTCGCTCCCACAGACGATGCTGCACGTAAATTTTTTCCGGCTGGTCGCGCGAAAACGCAACGTCGATGTTTGACAGCGCACCCGATGCCAGATGGTCCTGCCATTCCAACTGGTACAGGAAATCATTTGTGTAGTTGCGCTCACCGAAAAACAGCCAGCTCTTGCCCTTGGCGCCGGTCTCGACGCGCTCTTCCATAAAGCCGCGATAGGGCGCGACGCCGGTGCCAGCACCGATCATGATGATCGGCGTTTTGCCATCCGACGGCAAACGGAAGTGGCGGTTCGGCTTAACGTAAATGCGCGCCGTGGCGCCGACCTTGCGGCGTTCGGCCAGATACATCGATGCGACGCCCTTGCGTTGCTTGCCGTGGGAGGCCCAGCGCACCGCGCCAACGAGCAGATGCGCTTCGCCCGGATGCGCCTTGGGGCTGGACGCCACCGAATACAGCCGTCCAGGGAGCGGACGCAGCAGGCTCAGCAATTGCTCAGGGCTGAGCTTTTCCGAAAAGGTCTCGAACAAATCGACGAGCTGCCGGTCGCTCGCGAACTTCGCAAAAGCATCGCCGTCGAGCAGCTTCTTGACGTCCGAGCGCCCGGTGAGCTTGGCATAGTTCTCGACGGCGGCCCGCGACAGGGTCGTGACGTCGAAACCCTTTTGAACCTTGAGTAACAATGCCGCATCTGAGCCGAGGCCGCTAGCACGCAACAACTGATCAACAAGCGCCGGATCGTTCTCGGGCAGCACGCCGATCGCGTCGCCCGGCTGATAGAAGAAGCCCGGCGCATCAAATTCAAACTCGGCGTGCCACGTCTCGCGCGTCGAACCGGTGCCGTTCAAATTGACGAGCGCCGAGATTTCGGCTTCAAGCGGGTTCTCAGCGGTGAACTGCGGCTCGTCATCCTCGGCCTGATATCCGCCGCCGGTGAAATCAACATGAACTACAGTTCCGCTGGCGGCTGCGTCGGGTGCAGGCGCCAGTTTCGCCAGCGCGCCCTCGCTCCATTCTGCCGCCTGCTTGGCAAAATCGAGATCGAGATCCATGCGGTCGGCGGCGCGAGCCGCGCCCAGCGCTTCGAGCCGGGCGTCAATCGCTATACCGACAGCGCAGAAATGCACGTAAGCCGTATCGCCGAGCGACAGTACCGCGAACCGCGCGCCATCGAGGCGCGGCGCCGCATCGCTCATCAAAGCGGTGTAGAAATCGATCGCGCGGGCCGGCGGATCGCCCTCGCCCCAAGTCGCGGCGTAGACGATCAGGTTCTTGGCCTTGGCGAGAAGTGCCATGTCGGCGTCGGCCATGTCGTAAATTTTGGCTTCCAGGCCGTGCTTCTGCGCCGCCTTCTTGGCCTTCATGGCCAGCGTTTCGCAGTTGCCGCTTTCGCTGGCGTAGAGGATGGTTAACGGCACGCGCGGTTTTGCAGCGGCGGCCGGCTGCGCGGCGCCACCTTGGGCTGCCTCGAAGCCAGCGAAAAATCCAGCCAGCCAGCTGCGCTGTTGCGGCGTCGTGCGCGCCACCACCTTGTTAAGCAGCTCGATTTCTTCCGGCGCAAACGGTGCGTTCTTCGGAAGCAGCGGTGTCACCGTCACCAAAAATTCTCCTTGTCACCGCCCGGCCGATACCAGCGCCCGAGCTAAAACTCCGTCCGAGTAACGTGCTTCGTAGCACCCGCATAGAACCATTATCATTGGCTCTTTCCGCGCAGAGGGTGTCCGCACCGCTCAACCTCGAGATCTAAGCCTTTAAGTTGCAGCATCACCCTCATCAGGGCGGTAAGGATACCGCCAACCTATTCGCGCAGCATACTACACGAAATAGGAATAGCTTTCTATACGTGGCTGTTAAAATCTGGATTACTTAGAATATTATTCTGTTTATGCGGAGTCGTGCCAGGCTGGCCAACGATGTCGGAGTCAACTAAAGCGCAGCGGACCACCGGCGGCAGGTCATCGTGCCGTTGTCCGCGGATGTGGGCCGGTAGGTCCCACGGGGCAAACGGCGCAGCGCATGTTCACGCCTCACCCTCAGTGTCACACGCAGACGTGAAACCTCTTGATTTGAGTGCCGGAACGCATCTGTGGTTCAACCTCTATCGACGGGGATGTTCTTGACTTTGACGAACCCGTCCGCAAATTGGTGCCGCACAAAAATGTGTCTGCGCCTTTTGGGTAGGCCCTCGGCGGGGTCTGCGATTTTGGAAGCAGAAATCCGCAACGGAGGAAACCCTATGAAGATCTGGTCTAAGCCTGAAGTTCGCGAGCAGGAAGTCGGTCTCGAAGTAACGAGCTACCTGCCGGCCGAAATCGACATCATTTAAATTTGGTGTCTTCGGTCTCGCGCTTCACGGCGTGAGTTCGGCGCGGCGGTCGATGGCGACATCGGCCGCCGCCGTTGTTTCTGCAAAGCAAAATACAAGAGCGAAGCCGCGCCGCCGCTTGAACGGTAGGGCGCTGCGCGTCCGTTCAGGCACGATGATGATTATCAAAATTCTTGGCTCAGCCGCCGGCGGCGGATTTCCGCAGTGGAACTGCAATGGCATGCAATCTGCGAACGTCCGGGCAGGCATGCTCGGTTACCGCGCGCGATTGCAGTCTTCACTCGCCGTTTCTGCGAACGGTAGCGACTGGGCTTTGCTGAACGCCTCCCCAGACCTGCGCCAGCAGATCAACGAAACGCCGGAGCTGCATCCCGTCAAAACCGGCGGTTTGCGCAATTCGCCGATCAAGGCCGTTGTCGTGACCAACGCCGATGTCGATCACATCACGGGGCTGATCAATCTGCGCGAAGGCCAGCCGTTCTCGATCTACGGCTCGGACCGCGTACTGGCGACACTGAACGCCAATTCGATTTTTAATGTCTGCGCACCTGATAAGGTGCCGCGCATTGCACTCCCACTCGATAAGCCTCTGGTGCTGACCGGCGCGGGCGTCGATCTTGGCCTGACAGTCGAGGCCTTCGCCGTCCCGGGCAAAATCGCTTTGTTCCTCGAAAAGGGCGACGACAGCGGTAATTATGGCAGCCGCGACGGCGACACCATCGGACTGCAGGTGACCGAGGCTGCAACAGGCAAATCGTTCTTCTACATACCGGGTTGTGCCGAGGTCGATCCGCCGCTCGCCGACCGCATCAAGGGTGCAAGCCTAATCTTCCTCGACGGCACGCTGTTTACCGACAAAGAGATGATCGACCAGGGCCTCTCCCACAAAACGGCGCAGCGCATGGGGCACATTTCGGTTTCAGGGCCTGAAGGCTCGATCGCGGCGCTTAAACCGCTCAACGTCAAACGGCGTATTTACGTCCACATCAACAATTCAAATCCTGTCTTGGACGAGAATTCGGAAGCTCGTAAAGTCGTCGATGCCGCCGGCTGGGAAGTTGGCTTCGACGGAATGGAGGTCGTTCTATGAGCCCTGTCAGCCTGGAAAAGAAAACTGCGGAGCGGCGCGGCAACGAGCCGCCTATGACGACCGCCGAATTCGAAGCCGCGATCCGCGCCGTTGGCCCCGAGCGCTACCATGACCTGCATCCATTTCATCACATGCTGCATGGCGGCAAGCTCAACAAGGGTCAGGTGCAGGCCTGGGCGCTGAACCGTTACTGCTATCAATCGGCGGTGCCGCGCAAGGACGCAGCCTTCATCAGCCGCGTGCACGATCGCGAACTGCGCCGTGAGTGGACGCATCGCCTAATCGATCATGATGGCCAGCCGCCGGATGAGGCGGGCGGCATCGAACGTTGGCTGATTTTGACCGACGGCCTCGGCCTCGATCGCGAGTACGTCATCTCAAGGCGGGGCGCGCTGCCCGCCACCATCTTTGCTGTCGAAGCTTATGTGACGTTCGTGCGCGAGCAACCGCTGACGGTTGCAGTTGCGTCGTCGCTGACCGAGCTGTTCGCGCCCAAAATTCATAAAGAGCGCATCTCAGGCATGCTCGAAGGCTACGATTTCATCGACGACAAGGTCATGGCCTACTTTAAGCGCCGGCTGACGCAGGCGCCGCGCGATTCCGACTTTGCGCTTCAGTACGTCTTGAAGAACGCCCGCGGCCGCGACGAGCAAGAAGCCTGCGTCGATGCCGTGCGCTTCAAATGCAACGTGCTGTGGGTGCAGCTCGACGCGCTCCACAACGCCTACGTCGCCGGTAACGTGCCGCCCGGCGTTTTCCGTCCGGAGACATGACATGACAGGTGAGACAGCCGGTTCGGCTCATCGCACACGCACATTGATAACGGCGGCGTCAAAGCCAGGCCTGCCAGCCCACATCAAACTGCGGCACGACGCCGGCCGCGGCCGCTGGCATGTGCTGGCGCCGGAGCGCGTGTTCGAACCGGACCCGATCGCTGTCGAAATCTTGAAGCGATGTGATGGCCAAACGACGGTTACCACTCTCGCGGTGGAGCTTGCGAAAGAGTACAACGCGCCGTTGCCGGATATCACCGCCGATATCATATCCATGTTGCAGGAGCTGGCCGACAAGGGTGTCGTCAAAGCTTGACCGGAGCTGAATACCGATGAACGAGATCGCACCGCTTGAGCAGTTCGGATTTGAGGCGCCTGCCCCCTCGTGCGCCCGCGCGCCGATCGGGCTGCTGGCCGAGCTGACACACCGCTGCCCGTTGCAGTGTCCCTACTGTTCGAATCCGCTGGAACTCGATCGGGTCAACCAGGAGCTTACGACGGGCGAATGGCAGGATGTCATGCGGCAGGCGGCGGATCTCGGCATTCTGCAGATCCATCTTTCGGGCGGCGAGCCGACGGTGCGCAAGGACCTCGAGGATATCGTTGAGGTGGCGGCAAAAGCCGGTCTTTACACCAATCTTATCACCGCCGGCGTGACGCTGACGCGCGATCGCCTAAAGCGGCTGAAGGAACTTGGCCTCGACCATGTCCAGCTGTCGATCCAGGACGTCGATGACGCCAACGCGGAAAAAATTTCAGCGTATAAAAATGGTCTCGCGAAAAAGCGCGAACTTGGCACCTGGGTGCGCGAGTTCGACATGCCGTTGACGATCAACGCGCCGATCCACCGCCACAACATCGAGAACCTGCCGAACATCATCAACTTCGCGCTCGAGATGGGCGCTGGCCGCATCGAGGTCGCCAACATTCAGTACTACGCCTGGGCACTCAAGAACCGCGCCAGCCTGATGCCGACACGCGCCCAGGTCATCCGCAGCGCCGAAATTGTCGAAGAGGCGAAGGAGCGGCTCAAAGGTATTCTGGTGTTCGACTTCGTCGTGCCCGACTACTACGCCAAGACGCCGAAGCCGTGCATGGGCGGCTGGGGCAAAGGCATTATGAACATCACACCACAAGGCCGCGTGCTTCCCTGTCACGCCTCCGAGCAAGTGCCGGGCCTCGAGTTCGACAACGTTAAGGACAAGCGTCTCGCCGACATCTGGCTCAACGGCCAGGCGTTCAACAAGTATCGCGGCACGAGTTGGATGAAAGAGCCGTGCAAGAGCTGCCCGCGTGCCGAAATCGACTTCGGCGGCTGCCGCTGCCAAGCCATGGCCTTCACCGGCGATCCAACCAATACCGACCCGGCCTGCAAGTTCTCGCCCCACCACGCCGCCTTCGTCGAAGCCGCCGAACGCGAAAGCGGGCAAGCCACGCCGCCGCCGTTTGTTTACCGGCGTCTTGGAGGCGCAAAGGCCGATCCTGTACCGGAACCGGCGGAGTAAACGCGGTCCGCCGCACCGCATACCGCAGCGCATCATTGCCGGGAGTGGCGTTTTCACGTCCCTGCTGCGGCTTTTCGTTCAGACCCAGTTCAGAAAATAAATGCCATTTTCGCCGGTCTGGGCTAAGACGGTCGGCGTTATAAAAAATAGCTCTTAGACGAAACGGGAAGGAAACACTCAATGCGCAAGTTGGTTTTGGCGGTCGCCATGATCGCCGCTATGCCGGTCGCCGCGTCGGCGGCTGACGCCGAGGCCGGTAAGGCCGTGTTCGGTAAATGCAAGGCCTGCCACCAGATTGGCGAAGGCGCCAAGAATGCCGTCGGTCCGAACCTGACTGGCGTCATCGGCCGCAAAGCCGGATCGGTCGAAGGCTTTACCTATTCGGAAGCCATGAAGGGCTCGGGCAAAACCTGGGACGAAGCGACCTTCAAGGCCTACATCGCTGATCCGAAGGGGTACATCCCGGGCAACAAGATGGTGTTCATGGGCGTCAAGGACGCAGCCGACATCGACAACCTCACAGAGTATGTGAAGACCTTCAGCGCGGCCGCTGCTCCGGCTGCACCTGCTCCGGCAGCACCTGCTTCACCTTAAGGGTTCGTCAGCAATCGTGTTTCGTTTCGGCGCCGCGGGTCCTTCCTGCGGCGCTTTTTATTTGGCCGCATCGACGGCAACAACATCGCTGGTATCGATAACTCCGATCAGCGCGACGAGCGTCTTTCCGCCAAGCGACAAGTCCGGCGCTACATCGCGTAACGGCACGAGCACGAACGCGCGCTCCGCGATCAGCGGATGCGGCACGACGAGGTCAGGCTCGCGGATTGCCATGTCGCGATAGGTCAAGATATCGACGTCGATCAGGCGCGGCCCCCATTTCTTGCGGCGGACGCGGCCCATGTCGTTTTCGACTTTTTGGCACGCTGCGAGCAGGTCGCGCGGCGTCAATTCCGTTGCAACAGTGATAGCGGCGTTGGCGAACCAGTCCTGGTCGGTGACGCCCCACGGCGCCGTCCGGTAGTTGCGCGAGCGCGCCACAAGACGAACGCACCCGTCCGCAGTCAGCAGACGGATAGCCGTTTCGATATTGGCGATTCTATCGCCGATGTTCGAGCCAAGCCCGATCGTGGCATCGAATGCTGTGGACGGTTTCGCGACGCGATCAGTCATATTTGATGTAGGAGAAGCGAAGGTCGCCAGCAGGCGTGCCCTCGAGGCCCTTGCCTTCCTTGCCGGGCTGCCAGTGCACGACCTCCTCGATCTTCTTGGCGAGTTCGAGATCCTTCGATGTGATACCTTTGGCGGAGTGCGTCATCAGCCGCACCTCGACCCAGGCATAGGACGCCGTGATATCGGGGTGGTGCCACGCCGCTTCGGCCAAGTGACCAACGGTGTTGACGACCATCAGCGTGCCTTTCCAGCTCGAGGTCTTGTAGGTGCGGCGGACCCAGCCGTCGTCGAGCTTCCAATTTGGCAAATTGGCGGCAAGCCACGCCTTGACTTCAGCCTCGGCCATTGGTTTTTCGCGTTCAGCACTCATGTCGTCCTCGTCACTGGTTTTTTGGCTAAGCGGGCGCTAAGCCTACCCCTGTCATGACCGGCAATGCAAACCGTTGTGGCCAACAAAGGGAAGCGCGCACGTGACTTTACAGCGAGGGACGACGGCAGCGGCAAAGCTTGTCCGCGTCCGGGCACCGGCCCGCCTCCACCTCGGATTTCTCGACATGAACGGCGCTCTTGGCCGCAAGTTCGGGTCGATCGGGCTCGCGGTCGACCGGCCAGCGACGCGCGTCACGGTCGCCCGCGCGGCGAGCAATGCGGCATCTGGTGCCGAGAGCGCGCGGGCGCTGCAGCTTATCCAAATGTTCCGCCGCGGCCGGGATGCTGGATATTCGGTCGAGGTTGAAGAGGCCATTCCGGCGCATGCCGGTTTGGGCTCCGGTACGCAGCTCGCGCTCGCGATCGGTACGGCCATCGCCCGCCTTGAGGGTCGCGAACTCGGACCTCAAGACCTCGCCGGCATCGGCAATCGCGGCGCGCGATCCGGCATCGGACTTGCGGCGTTCGCCGGCGGCGGGTTCCTCGTCGATGGCGGACGTGGAGCGCGCGACAAGGCGCCGCCGCTTACACTCAGGGCCGACTTCCCCGAAGACTGGCGCGTGCTGCTGATCCTCGACACCAAACGAGCCGGCGTCTCTGGTGACGCCGAAGCCAAGGCCTTCGCCGCGCTGCCCGAGTTCCCCGAAACGGCGGCAGCCCACATCTGCCATCTCGTGCTGATGAAACTGGTGCCGGGGCTCAAGGAATCCGACATCGCCGCCTTCGGCGAGAGCATCACCGAAATCCAAGAAATCGTCGGCGGACACTTTGCGGGCAAGCAGGGCGGCAGCGCTTGGACCAGTCCAGTGGTCGGCCGCATTGCGGGGCGCATGCGCGACATGGGCGCAACCGGCATTGGTCAGAGCTCCTGGGGCCCAACCGGATTTGCCTTCGTCGATGGCGATGAAGCGGCAGTTCGCCACTATCATTCTTTAGTCGAAGAGGCTAAAGCCCTGGGCGTTGAAATCGTGATCGCGCGGGGCCGCAATACCGGGGCCCGCGTAGAGCCCGTCTAGTCTCATTAAAATATCGGAGATTCAGTACGCTATGAGCGAAGCTACGCCCATTCTGCACATGCTTGATCCGCGTAAGCACGTAAGTCCGTTCGACGTCAATATGGCGGCTGACGCCGGTTACAAGGTCATCGTGCCGTATACGAATGTCGAGGTGCCCGATGTGTCGCCGCTCATTCAGGACGCGATCTTTTCGCGCCCGCCCAACTATGGCGTGCGGACCGGTTTCTTCATGGGCGGCAAAGACGCGCTTGTCGCACTCGACATGATGGACGCGGCCAAGAAGGCCATGGTGCCGCCGTTCGAATGCTCGGTGTTTGCCGACCCAGCTGGATCGTTCACCACCGCGGCTGCAATGGTCGCCTGCGTCGAGCGCCAGCTGAAACAAAAATTCAATCGCGACTGGAAGGGCGTCAAGGTTGCCGTGTTCGGCGCCACCGGCGTTGTTGGTTTTGCATCCTCCATCATCGCAGCCCTCGAAGGCGCGCAGGTTCGCCTCGTCGCCCATCGCGGCGTTGACCGCGTTATCAAATCGGCCGCGATTTCCAAAGAACGCTTTGGCGTCGATCTTGAGCCCGTTGCTGGCGAGACCGCCGAACAAAAGCGCGACATTATTGCGGATGCCGAGGTGATCTTCGCTGCCGCAGCTGCCGGCGTCCAGGTTGTCTCGAAAGAGCACAAGGAAATTGCCAAGAACCTTATCGTCATCGCCGACGTCAACGCCGTACCGCCGGCCGGCGTCGAAGGCTTGGACCTGTTCATGGACGGCGCGCCACTTTCGGGCTGCAATGCGCTCGGGATCGGCGCGCTTGCCATCGGCGATATCAAGTACAAGTGCGAGTCGGGCATGTTCAAGCAGATGCTGGCGTCCGACAAGCCGCTGATGCTGGACTTCCGCCACGCCTATGCGATGTGCAAGCAGCTCACAGGCATCGCGTAGTTAATGTGGCTGGCGACACAGTCCTGATTGCCGCATTTTCCGGACGGGCACTTGCGCAGTCCGCCCGTCGCGCCGGTTACGTGCCGCTGGTGGCCGATGCGTTCGGCGATCTCGATACGCGGGCAGCTGCCAGTCATGTAGCTGTCGTCGAGGACGCATTTGCCACCGGCTTTCGCACCAAGCCGCTGGTCGCGGCGCTCGACGCGCTGGTGTCACACGCCCCGTACCCGCCCATCGGGCTCGTGCTTGGCTCAGGATTTGAGGACAAGCCGCGCCTCGTCGAGCTGATCGCCAACCGCTATTGCTTGCTCGGTTGCAGTGTCGAAGCCCTGCGCGCCTGCAAAGACCCGCGCGTGTTCTTTCCCGTGCTCGACGAATTGGGCGTTAAACATCCCGAAACGCGCATGTCACCGCCAGCCAATCCCGACGGCTGGCTGTCGAAGCGTATCGGTGGCAGCGGCGGCCGGCATATCCGCACCTGCACAGCGGCAACGCGCGGCGGTCATCGCCGGTATTTCCAGCGCCGGGTCGAGGGCGACCGCATCTCGTTCAGCGCCATCGTCGCCGACGGCATCGCCATGGATACGACGCGGCAGTGGTGCGCGCCAACGCCGGCGCAACCGTTTCGCTACGGCGGCGCGGTCAGTTTGACCCACGGCGATACAGCCGCCGAGCGGCAGATGCTCGATGCCGTCGATCAGTTGTCGCGCGCGTTTCAGCTCAAAGGCCTCGTGTCGTTCGACTTCGTCGTTGATGGCGCTACGCCTTACCTGCTCGAGATCAATCCGCGCCCCGGCGCCAGTCTCGATTGTGTCGATACGAGCGAGGGCTCGCGGTTTCATGCTCATATCGCCGCCTGCCGCAATGGTAAACTCGATCAATGGGGCGGCACTGTTACTGACGGCGCTAAGGCCGCCGCCATCCTGCACGCCGATCGCGGCGCTCTGACGCTTGGCGAGGTCGACTGGCCCGCGTGGGCGGCTGATCGCGGCGCGCCCGGTACGCATGTTCCCCTGTGCGCCCCGCTGGCGACAGTGTTTGCCGAGGCCGGGACTGCCGATGCGGCAGTAGCGCTCGCCCACCAGCGCTTGGCGGCGCTATCGGACCTGATATACGAGCAAACCATACCAACGCCTGGAGTGCCCTAATGCAGACTACGTCCAGCCCCAGCGTCTCGGCCCGCGGCGGCAAAATTGTCGATGCAATCGCCGCCAATGCCGATGCGCTGCGCGTTGCCGTTTCGACCGGCTCTGAGGGCGAACGGCTGATCGATATGGGCGGCGCTGCGCTCGGCTGCCTCGAAGCAGGACGTCTGCTTGGCGAAGTTTGCATGGGCGGGCTCGGGACCGTTACGCTGACCAAATCGTCGGGGCTGGCCAACTGGCCGCTGGGCGTTGTCGTCTCATCGACAAATCCGGTCATCGCCTGCCTCGGCAGCCAGTATGCGGGGTGGACCATCACCGACGACGCCAGCGGGTTTTTCGCGCTCGGGTCAGGCCCGGCCCGCGCGCTTTCCCGCGTCGAGGATTTGTACAAAGAGTTGGCATACGCCGATCACAGCGCCACTGCCTCGCTTGTCATCGAGGGTGACAAGGCACCGCCCGCCGCCGTCATCAGCAAAGTGGCCGAGGCTTGCGGCGTCAAACCGTCAGGCCTGACGATCCTGTTCGCGCCAACGTGGTCGCTGGCCGGCACCGTGCAGATCGCCGCCCGCGTGCTCGAGGTCGCGATCCACAAGGCGCACGCCCTGCACTTCCCGCTTGAGAATATACTCGACGGCACCGGCACCTGCCCGATCGCGCCGCCGTTCCCCGAATTCGTCAAGGCCATGGGCCGAACCAACGACGGCATCATCTACGGCGGCCGCATCCACCTGTTCGTCAAGGGCTCGGACGCAGAGGCCAAGAAGCTCGCCGATGGGCTGCCGTCGTCGTCGTCATCGGCCTACGGCAAGCCGTTCGCAGACATCTTTTCGGAGGTCAACGGCGACTTCTACAAGATCGACGCGATGCTGTTTTCGCCCGCCCAAGTGACGGTCTCGAACGTTGAGACGGGCGCGTCCTTCCACGCCGGCAAACTGGCGCCAGAGATTGTCGATGCGAGCTTCAGATAAAAGGCGCGGCTCCCCCTCTCCCCGTTCCTGCACTCAACGGGGAGAGGGCGGGGGTGAGGGGCAGCCTCTTGCTCAGAGCCAACTGCCGCCCCTCACCCTAACCCTCTCCCCATGCCAAGCGCAGGGGCATGGGGCGAGGGAATGCAATCCTCTCGGCGCAGCGCTGCACCTCGCCCTGCTGATCGAGGAGGGACGCGGCGAGTGGCACGCGCGCCGCATTGTGCGCGGGCTCGAGGCGCGTGGTGCGCGCGTGACGGTCTCGTCGCTGCCGCATTGCGCCTTTGATACGGGGCTCGCCAGCGGCATCGATATTCCGGGCTTCAAGGGGCAATTGCCTGATGGCGTGTTCGTGCGCTCGATCTCGGCCGGCACGCTTGAGCAAATCACGTTCCGCCTTGGCCTGCTGCACGCGCTGCGCGAGAGCGGCGTGCGCGTCTGGAACGATGCCCGCGCCATCGAGCGCTGTGTCGACAAATCGCAAACGACGTTTTTACTCCACAAGGCCGGTATCGCGACGCCGCGTACCCGCGTGTGTGAGACGCGCGCCCATGCCGCCGACTACACCGAAGGGCTGGCGCGGCCGCTTGTGTTGAAACCCCTGTTTGGAAGCCAGGGTAAGGGTATCGGCAAGGTCACGTCTCAAGCCGAATTGCCCGCGGCTGATGCCGTCGATAGCGTCTATTACATGCAGGATTTTGTCGCGCCCGGTGACGATGTGTTCGAGGACTGGCGGGTGCTCGCGACGCGCCATCGCGTCATAGCCGCCATGTCCCGGCGCGGCACCAGCTGGGTGACCAATATCCACCAAGGCGCGACAGCGAAGTCGCACACGGCGGACGCGGAAATGACCGCGATTAGCATGGCGGCGATGCGCGCCATCGACGCCGATTATGCCGGTATCGATCTGATCCGCACGGCGAGCGGCCAATTGCAGGTGCTCGAAGTCAATTCCAACCCGGCCTGGCGCGGCCTGCAGGGCGTCGCCGACGTCAACATCGCCGACGCAATTGCGGAAGATTTTCTCAACAGCGTTCTGGCGCACCGGGCGTTGCTCCAGGCCGCACGGTGAGCGTGGCGCTGACCAGCGCTGAAATCGAGGCGGCGTTTCTCGCCGCCTGTCACGCCGAACTGGATGCCCTCAAACCTGGCAACGTCCATCGTCATGCAGGCGGCCACGGCATGGAGGTGGCGCATTTCGAGCGCGCGGCGGCGGCAGCGGCGCCTTTCATCGCTGATAGCGAACTCACGGTCGGCCAGCGCATCTTGCGTGCGACGGAAGCGAGCTTCGCTGCGACCGGCCTCAACACCAATCTCGGCATTGTGCTGCTCGCCGCGCCGCTCGCCAAAGCTGCCGCCGAGATCGATGCCGGTATGGGCCTGCGCCGCCGCCTCGCGGTGATCCTTTCGCTGCTCGATATCGAGGATGCGCGCAATGCCTTCGCGGCCATCCGCATTGCCAATCCAGCGGGGCTCGGCACGGCGGCAGAGGGCGACGTGCATCAAGCCGCTGAGGTCACGCTGATCCAGGCCATGCACTTGGCGAGCGCACGCGACCGTATCGCCAACGCCTACATCACGGCGTACGCGGACGTCTTCGACTTTGCCCTGCCGGCCTATGCGGACGCCATGGCCGCTACCGGCGACCCAAGCCTCGCCGTCACCACGTTGCATATGGCGCTGCTGGCCGAATTCCCCGACAGCCACATCGCCCGCAAGTTCGGGCCGGAAACGGCAGCCGCCGTCCAGGCTGAGGCGCGCGCCTTGATGCCGTATTGGACCACGGCTGCTGCGGCTAAATCCCTTACTTTCCTTGCTGATTTCGACACGAACCTCAAAACTCGCGGCCTCAATCCAGGCACAACAGCCGACTTTGTCGTCGCCACCCTGTTCGCCGCCCGGATATCGGGCAAGAAACAATCGTGAACGGGGCCGATGCCTCCTACTAAAGGACTTGTCGAGGCAGCCAGCGTGGGGCTATGACAAGCGCCGTGTCCGCAAGGCACACGGACTGATCTGCTCGCCCGGCACCAAGTTTTATATCACGACTTGGTCCGCGGCGCCTGGATATCCATCGCCTGAGCGTAACAGCGAAGTCCCGGCTTTCGACGGGGGAGCGTTGGTGCTCGTAGTGTTCAATTCCTGGGAGGAACCCCCCTAATGGCCAAAATCAACAAAGTCATGGTTGGCGAGTCGCTCGTCGGCGACGGCAACGAAGTCGCTCACATCGACCTCATCATCGGGCCGCGCGGCTCGGCTGCCGAAGTTGCTTTCTGCAACTCTCTGACCAACAACAAGGACGGCTTCACGTCGCTCCTCGCCGTTCTGGCGCCGAACCTGGCCTGCAAGCCGAACACGATCCTTTACAACAAGGTCACGATCAAGGACGCCCGCCAGGCTGTCCAGATGTTCGGGCCGGCCCAGTACGGCGTTGCCAAGGCGATCCAGGACTCGGTTGCCGAAGGCGTGATCCCGGCCGCTGAAGCCGACGATCTCTACGTCTGCGTTGGCGTGTTCATCCACTGGGAAGCGGCCGACGACGGCAAGATCCAGGATTACAACTACCGCGCCACCAAAGAAGCCCTCGCCCGCGCCGTTGCCGGCAAGCCGACGGCAGCTGAGGCAACCGCACAACGTAACTCGGCATCGCATCCGTTCGCTGCCAAGACTTGAAGCGGACACCGTCCACAGCAGGAAAACACGAAGCAATCCGTGCGACAAGAAACTGCCCCACCTATGAAGGTGGGTCTGCTGCAGCGATTGGGTAGACTGCTTTCGGGACGTTATAGCGGTTGATGCGAAGATAGTTAGGCGGGGTAGCGCCCGCCAAGCTCTTCGACAGAAATCGAAGTCTTTATCGGCCGGTGATCTGTTTCAGATCACCGGCCGAAATTTTTTGGGCGTAGAGCGCGGTTGCGACGAGTGCTCCGGTTGCGCCTGCAGTCCTCGCCGCATCGAGGTCGGCACAATCGCGAATACCGCCGGCGGCATAGATACGCCGGCCTTCACCGCGCTTCACGGTATCGCGGATCCGGGCGATATCGGGGCCCTCGCTGCTGCCGACGCGCGCCAACGTCATCACAATCACGCGGCCCGGCCAGAGCGAGACGCCGGCCAGCAACGCATCCGGTCCCATAAACTCGTCGCCGCGAAAATCCAAGCTCAACACGGTGCGGTTAGGGGCTTCCGAGACGATCTCTTTCAGCGCGGCGATGCTCTCGAGGCTCTCCGAGCCGATCACGAGTGTCGTAACAGGTGCCGCCAGCAATGCGCGCGCTGCGCCGCGCGAGCCGGTCCCGGCATCAAGCCAGATTTCGGCGTGCGGAAAAACACCGCTCAGCGACGGCACCAAATGCACGTTGCGGCCGCGGCCCTCGATGCCGTCGAGGTCGGCAACGTAGATCTTGCGAAACGGGTGCAGGGCCCGGAGCGCCTTGGCGATCACAACGGGGTCGTGCGAGGGGACCAGCGGCGTCTCAATCGGCAGGTAGCTGGCGCGCGCGCCTCCAACAGCGGCAACAACCTGGCCGCGGGCGACATCGAGTACCGGTATAACCTCCACGGCTTGTCTCCTAGCCCAGCCCCCGTGTACCACGGGATTCGATGCTTCGGAGTGGCGAACATGGCGGCGATAGCCGGATACGACGTCGGCGGCGCGCACCTCAAGGTGGCGCTGGTGGACGATGGCCGCGTGATTGCGGCGGGCGAGTTTGCTTGCCAGCTGTGGCAGGGCCTCGGTCAACTCGATGCTGCACTCGAGGCCGCGCGCGAGGTGACCGCCGGGGCGGCGTATCACGCTGTCACCATGACAGGCGAATTGTGCGAGCTGTTCGCGTCGCGGCAGGCTGGCGTCATTGCGATCACCGATCATATGCAGCGGCGGATCGGCGCGGGTACGCGCTTTTTTATGGGGCTCAAGGGGTTCGGCGACGCGAGCGCCGCGCGCGATAATACCGCGTCGGTGGGGTCGGCAAATTTCTTGGCGACCGTGCAGGTGATTGCGCGCCTCAAACCACACGCGCTGCTGATCGACTTCGGCTCGACGACAACCGACATCGCGGCCTGCGATACGCCGCAGGGCCTGACCGACGCCGAACGGCTGCAAACCGGCGAATTGGTCTACACCGGGCTGACGCGGACGCCGGTCGCCTCGGTGACAACGCGCGGACTTCTGGCCGGCCAGTGGCAGGGCCTGGCGCGCGATGGTTTCGCGACCATGGCCGACGTGCGCCGCGTGCTCGGCACGCTGCCTGATGGCGTCAATCACGGCGATGCCGCGTCGGTTGAAGCCAGCCTCAAGCGGCTGTCGCGCGGCTTTGGGCGTGACGGCGAGTTGCGCCATCTCGCAGTGTGGCAGGCAGCGGCAGCGCACATTCGCGAGGCGCAGTTGCAATCGATTATCGAGGGCGTGCAACAGGCGACGTCGCGGCCCGGGATCGATATGTCGGGCGGCGTTGTTGCGGCGGGCATCGGTGCCGGCGAGGTGGCCGAGATCGCGCGGCGGCTTTCGTTGCCGGCAATCACATTCGGCGAGTTGATCGGCGCCAACGGCGTTGTCGCGCGCGACGCGACGCGGTATGCGCCGGCGGTGGCGGTGGGGATGTTGGCTTGACTTCCCCCCTCTCCCCATGCCCTGCGCTTGCATGGGGAGAGGGTTGGGGTGAGGGGCGGCCGCTAGCACCGGTGCATTTTCCTGAATTTCGGGATTGCTGCACCCCTAGCAGCAAATGCTACCATCGCGCCAAACCAGCACCGACTGAAAGTCCGTTGTGCAAAATAAAGATCGCCAATTCAGTCTTGGGTTCGAGGAGGAGCAGACCCCGTTTGAAAGTGCATCTCAAAAGCACGCGTATGGACTGAAAAATGGATGCGCAAGTGGCTCTTTTGTCCCGCATGCGGCAACGATGAGATCGATCAATTCGCGAATAACCGACCCGCTTCGGACTTCTATTGTCCCGCATGTAATGAGCAATATGAATTAAAGAGCAAGAAAGGAAAGTTTGGCAATAAGGTCGTAGACGGAACGTATAGGACGCTTTGCGAACGGCTTACCTCTGATACAAATCCGAATTTTGCTTTTTTGAGCTATAACTTACCTGCCAAAACTGTCGAGAACTTGTTCGTTGTGCCAAAGCAATTCGTCGTCCCGGACATCATCGAAGAGCGGCGCCCGCTTCCGGTAACTGCGAGGCGCGCCGGTTGGATCGGCTGCAATATCCGACTCAGCCAAATCCCGAATTCAGGCAGAATCTTTGTGGTTCGCGACGGTCGACGTCAGCCCGCAAATCTCATACGCAAACAGTGGCAAGATACGCTCTTCCTCAGAGAGGCCAACCTCGCAGCGCGAGGCTGGCTGATCGAGGTAATGGGCTGTTGCGATGCCATCGGCGACAATGAATTCAGTATCGACGATGTCTACGCGTTCGAGGCTAAGCTTGCGGCTGTCTATCCCGAAAACCGAAACATAAGAGCAAAGATACGTCAGCAACTGCAAGTTCTCCGCGATCACGGCTACCTGCAGTTCATTGGTCGCGGACGATATCGACTGCTGTAGCAATGGCTACGCTGCTCAACCAATCGCAGACGCAAACTGCGCTGATAGCTCTATCACGTGTGAATCGCGCGTGTAACGCGCGCCGCCGGTAAAGTCATCGCGATCAAGCTTTTCCAATAGAGTATCTAAAGGCAACTCTGCTGACTGCTGGTCCCTGAGATATGATGCCAGTGCCCTGCGAAGTGCAGTGTCCCTTTCCAAGGGCGTCGCATAGACCTCGCAGCCACAACCGCCTTCGTTGTCCCAAGCCAAGGAATAGACGGTTATTGAAGCGCTCATTCGATACCCCATTGGCCAAAACAAAACACTGTTCCTACGGCGCTGCACTACTTTGAAAGCTACCACGATTCCGGACCAGCGGCCGCCCTTACCCTAGCCCCCTACCCGTTGAGTGCAGGAACGGGGAGAGGGAATCCTCCAGCGCCACACGCGCACGCGCGTACGTCGGCAGGCTCCCCGGAACGGGAGTCGCTCGTAGAGCAACCAAAAAGGGACGGGGCGGCGTGGCCTCGCTCTTTTGCATAGTGATTGGGATGCGGACCTGCCGCCGCCCCGCGTCATGCCAACTCTCCGCCTCAGCTCCGGCCCATATGTCCGGCGCCTCTCGTATGAGCTGCGGTTCGCGCTTGCGATCCATGAGCCGTCGAACCCGCCATCCGCCCCCGCATCTCCTTTCGAGATGGGCGTTTCACCACGCTATCGCGCCGCAGCGCGCGTCACGCGGCAGGCAG
>JANNSR010000065.1:0-14727 GCA_031402935.1 Hyphomicrobium sp.
AGCCGCCACCCGATAGCGATCATCCCATGAAACAACCCCTCAACGTTGGCATCGCCGGTCTCGGCACGGTTGGCGGCGGCCTGTTGGATTTGCTCGGCACCCACGGCAGCTGGCTCGGCGATGTCGGCGGCCGGCCGATCACGGTCACCGGCGTGGCCGCCAAATCGCGCGACGAGCAAAAAGGCGCCGTCGCTCAGGCCGCCAAATTCTTTTCCGATCCCGTCGCGCTCGCGAAAGACCCCTCAATCGATGTCTTCGTCGAGTTGATGGGCGGCGACGGCGGCATCGCCAAGGCCTCCGTCGAAGCAGCCCTCGACGCCGGTAAGCACGTCGTGACCGCCAACAAAGCACTTCTCGCCAAGCACGGCTTCGAGCTCGCGCAGCGCGCCGAGAAAAAAGGCGTGGCGCTGAATTTCGAAGCCGCCGTCGCGGGCGGCATCCCCGTCATCAAGACGCTGCGCGAAGCCCTTGGCGCCAACGAAATTCAGCGCGTCTACGGCATCCTCAACGGCACCTGCAACTACATCCTGACCAAGATGCAAAGCGAGCGCCGCGCCTTCGCCGACGTCTTGAAAGAAGCGCAGGCGAGGGGCTACGCGGAAGCCGATCCGACGTTCGATATCGGCGGTTTCGACACCGCGCACAAACTGGCGCTGTTGACCAGCCTTGCCTTCAGCACGCGCGTCGCGCTCGACGAAATCCATGTTGAAGGCATCGAAAGCATCACGGCGGAAGATATCGAGGCGGCCGACAGCCTCGGCTATCGCATCAAACTGCTCGGCGTCGCCGCACAAACCGAGAGCGGCATTTTGGCCCGCGTGTCGCCCTGCCTCGTCTACAAAGATTCAGCCATCGCCGAAGTCTCGGGCGTCACCAATGCGGTTGCTATCGACGGAGATTTCTCCGGTAACATCCTACTTGTCGGCGCCGGCGCGGGTGGCCGTGCAACAGCGTCCGCCGTCGCCAGCGACATTCTCGATATCGCGCGCGGCTCGGTCGTACCGCCGTTCGTGCTGCCCACGCGCGATCTCAAACCCCACGTCGCCGCCAAACTCGGCGCCCACTTCGGCTCTTACTACGTGCGCATGCGGCTGCAGGACAAGCCGGGCGTCATGGGCGCGATTGCGACCCGCATGGGAGACCAAGGCATTTCGCTCGAAAGCATCGTCCAGCACACGCCCGTCGTCGTGCCGTTGCCGGGTGTCGAGGCCGCCGTGCAGCCGAAGGGGCCGGTTTCCGTCATCATCATCACGCATGAGACGACGGAAGAAGCCATGCGCAAGGCGATTGAGACAATCGAGAAGGACGGCAAGGTCACCGAGCGTCCGCAGATGATCCGCATCGAAGAACTTTGAAAACAACGAGGGGACGCGCTGATTAGCGCGGATAGAGGATTGAACGATATGAGCAAGGAAAACGGCGGCTTTATCAGCGCAGGGCTTGAGCGCGTGCTCGTGCTCGAAGTCGCGCGCGTCACCGAGGCTGCCGCCATTGCCGCCGCCCAGTGGCGTGGCCGCGGTAACGAGAAAGCTGCCGACAAGGCCGCCGTCGACGCCATGCGCCGCGAACTCGGCCGCGTCTCCATCGACGGCACCGTTGTTATTGGCGAAGGCGAAATGGACGAAGCACCCATGCTGTACATCGGCGAGAAGGTTGGCCTCGGCGCCGGCCATCCGGAAGTTGATATCGCCGTCGACCCGCTTGAAGGCACCACGATCTGCGCCAAGGCCATGCCGAACGCGCTTGCCGTGCTCGCGATCTCAGAACGCGGCGGCCTGCTGCATGCCCCCGATATGTACATGAACAAGATCGCCGTCGGCCCCGGGTATCCCGACGGCATCGTCGATCTCGATGCCTCACCCGCCGACAATCTCAACGCGCTCGCCAAGGCCAAGGGCGTACCGATTTCGGAAATCATGGCCTGCATTCTCGATCGCCCGCGCCACGCCGAATTGATCCGCGCGGTGCGCGAAACCGGCGCCGGCGTTCAACTGATCCCGGACGGCGACATCGCCGGCGTCATCTGGACGACTGATCCGGGGGAAACCGGCATCGATATTTACATGGGCTCCGGCGGCGCGCCCGAAGGCGTTCTGGCAGCTGCAGCGCTGCGCTGCATCGGCGGACAGATTCAGGGCCGCCTCATGCCGATGAAGGATGAGGAACGCATCCGCGCCGAGAAAATGGGCATCAGCGACATCAACCGTAAATTCCGTCTCGAGGATATGGCCTCAGCCGACGTCGTCTTTTCGGCAACCGGCGTCACCGATGGTTCTCTCCTCGACGGCGTCCGCTTTCGCGGCGATTTTGCCGAAACCGAAACCGTCGTGATGCGCTCGAAGACGGGCACCGTCCGGCGCATCAAGACCAACTTCCGCGACATCGGCGCCCGGTTTATCGGCTAGCCGGTAGGCGCACCGGCGCGGAAACGCGACTGAAACCTGTGGAGGCACATGGGCAAAGCGGCGGCGAAAAAATCGAAACCCAACGACGAAGCGGAAGCGCCGCTGCTCGGCGTCGCAGAGTCCGTTCGGGGAAACCGCTGGCACGACCGCCTCGCGCCGCAAGCGCGCGCAATTGCAACGGCGATCGCGCAACGCCACGGCCTGCCCGAACTGATCGCGCGGGTGCTCGTCGCCCGCGGCGTAGGCCTCGATGATGTGCCCGTGTTTCTCGATCCGACGCTCAAAGCCTTGATGCCCGACCCGAGCGTGCTGCGCGATATGGACAGGTGCGCCACCCGCCTTGCCGACGCCATCCAGCACGCCGCGCCCGTCGCCATCTTTGGCGACTACGACGTCGATGGCGCGTCATCCTCGGCGCTGCTGGCGCGCTTTCTCGCCCACCACGAAACGCCGGCGCGCATCTACATCCCCGACCGTATTTTTGAAGGCTACGGCCCCAACGCAGCGGCCATCGAAAGTCTCGTCGCCGAAGGCGCCAAACTCATCGTCACGGTCGACTGCGGCACGACCAGTTTCGAGCCGCTCAGCGTTGCTGCACGTTTGAAAACCGATGTCGTCGTCATCGATCACCACCAGGCTGACGCTGAACTCCCCAACGTCCACGCCGTCGTCAATCCGAACCGGCAGGACGACATCTCCGGGCTCAGTCAACTGTGCGCGGCCGGCGTCGTGTTCCTGGTGCTCGTTGCCGTCACGCGTGAACTGCGCCAGCGCAACTACTATCGCGAAATCGCTGCGCCCGATCTCCTCAGCCTGCTCGATCTTGTGGCGCTCGCAACCGTCGCCGATGTCGTGCCGCTAACCGGGCTCAACCGCGCCTACGTCAAAAAAGGTCTCGCCGTCATGCACGCGCGCGAGAACATTGGCCTCAGCGCGCTGGCCGACGCCGGCGGCTTAACGCAGGCGCCGACGCCCTATCACCTCGGCTTTATCCTCGGCCCCCGAATCAATGCTGGCGGGCGCATTGGCGACGCCGCACTCGGCGCCAAGCTCTTGTCGACGGACGATCCGATCGAAGCCCAACGCATCGCCGAAGTTCTCGAACGCCTGAACCGCGAGCGCAAGGCAATCGAAGCCGGCATGCTTGAAGAAGCGATGGCGATTGCCGACCAGCAGGTCACAACCGACCCCGAGCGTGCCATCGTCGTTGTCGGCTCGGACGCGTGGCACAAGGGCATCGTCGGCCTCGTCGCCAGCCGTCTCGTCGAGCGCTTCAAGCGGCCGGCCTGCGTCATCGCCTGGGAAAAGTCCGGCGACGGTGGTACCGGCGAGGGCACCGCGTCGCTGCGCTCGGTCGCGGGTGCCGATCTTGGAGCCGCCGTCCGTGCCGCGGTTGCAGAAGGCCTCCTCGTCAAAGGCGGTGGTCACGCCATGGCGGCGGGCCTGACCTTGAAGCGTGAAAAGCTCGCCGCCCTCGACATATTCTTCGCCAAACATTTGAGCCACGCCAGCGCCGCTCATCGCGAAGCAGCTCACCTCGACATCGACGCGGCCTTGACGGCGTCGGGCGCAACGCTCGAACTGATGCACCTGATCGAGCGCGCCGGCCCCTATGGCCAGGGCAATGCGCAACCGCGCTTCGCCTTTCCCGCCCACCGCATCAAGTTTGCCAAAGTCGTCGGCGACGCGCACATTCGCGTGTTGCTTGAGGGCGGCGACGGCGGCCGCCTCGAAGCCATCGCGTTTCGTGCCAAAGGCCAGCCGCTCGGCGACCTGCTGCTCTCGGCCGGCGGCTTGCCGCTGCACGTTGCCGGCCATTTGCGCCGCGACACCTGGGGCGGGCGCGAGAAAATCGAACTGCAGATCGATGACGCCGCCGACCCCCGGAAATCGGCCTGAAATCGGGCTGAAATCGGCCTGATTTTGCCGCTCTTGAAGTGGCCGGTCTGTCGCAGGAGACACGCTGCCCCCGCGCTTGCCAAAGTGGTGCGAACCCGACTATACGAACTGCGCGCCCAACCGGCGCTGCTGCTCCCTTCGTCTATCGGTTAGGACGCGAGATTTTCATTCTTGAAAGAGGGGTTCGACTCCCCTAGGGAGCGCCACGTTCGCCCATCTCATTCAATGGGTTGGTTGGCCTCGCTGAAAGTCAGGGGCGGCCTCACACGGCGTTAAGGCTAGCCCGCACCGATGGCACCTCAGCCGCTCCTCAAGTCTCTCCTCCAGTCTGCCTATTTTCCAGTTACCGCATCGCTCGTGCTTGCAGCCATTGCCGCTGCACTGATGACGCTTGGCCTCGACCAGCCGGTCATGATCGCAAGTGCCATTGGCCTTGCCTGCCTCGCGGCCGGCTTTGCGGCCGGCAGCGGCCTCGAACGGCACCGGGCCGCACAGCGCGCCGCAGTCGCCGCGTTCGAAAATCTGCACACCTCGACAAGCGACGACGTTTTAAAAGTCATCGAAGTTCTCGAGATGCCGGCGCTTGTGCTCGACGGCGCCTCCCGCGTCGAGGCCTACAACTGGCGCGCCAACGAATTGTTTCCAACGCTTGGCCATCGCCAGCCTTTGACACAGGTTAGCCGGCACCCCGAATTGATTGAAACCATCTCCGCGTCGCAAGCCGATGGTCTATCGAAGAACGTGCAGATTATCGACCGCTTGCCGTATGCGCGCCGCGTGCTGGTTAGCGTGTCGCCGCTTGAGAAGCGCGATGACGCGCCCGTGCCGCCGCGCCTGCTGATCCAGTTTCGCGATCTGAGCGAGCAGGACCGCCTGACGCAAACGCGGTCCGACTTCATCGCCAACGCCAGCCATGAACTCAGAACGCCGCTCGCGTCATTGAAGGGTTTCATCGAAACCCTGCAAGGCCCGGCCAGCAGTGACGCCAAGGCCCGCGACCGCTTTCTCGATATCATGCAGGCGCAGGCGGCACGCATGGCCCGCATCCTCGACGACATGCTGTCGCTGAGCCGCATCGAGATGAAAGCCCACGTCCCCCCTGCCGACGACATCGAACTAGGCGCCCTCGTGCGCGACGTCGTGCAAGGGCTCGAACCTATTGCGCGCCAGGCCAGCATAACACTGCACCATGCCGCCGCGGCCGAACGCTTTGTCGTCAAAGGCGACCGCGACGAACTCGTGCAGGTGTTCCAGAACTTGATCCAGAACGCCATCAAGTATGGCCGCAAGGGCGGCCGCGTCGATGTCGGCTTCCGCCGCGAAACGGCGTCCGATGTCACAAAATCTCGCGTCGCCATCGACGTCGCCGATAACGGTCCCGGAATCGCGGAAGAGCATCTGCCGCGCCTGACCGAGCGCTTCTACCGCGTCGATACCGCCTCCAGCCGCGAGAAGGGCGGCACCGGTTTAGGCCTTGCAATCGTTAAGCATATTCTCAACCGCCATCGCGGCGAGTTGAAAGTCGCGTCGAAGCCCGGCCAGGGATCGACTTTCTCGATTCTGCTCGATGCCGTGATCCAGCCGAACAGCGCTTGAAGTCTGCGCTTGCTGGATTCCGCTGAATTTTCAAAGCTCAAGACTGTCACAAAAGGTTTGCGCAGTCCCGTTACAAGATCGCTAAGCGCACGATCCCGGATGGTGGGCGCTTCATCATCCTGGCCCCAATCAACCTGGAGCGATCAATGACCAAGTTTATCGTCACTGCGACGGCCGTTTTGGCCGCCAGCAGCGTTTTCGCCGGCGCCGCCTCGGCCCGCGATCAGATCCGCGTCGTCGGCTCATCGACGGTTTATCCCTTCACCACCGCCGTCGCCGAAGCGTTCGGCAAGGCTGCCGGCGGTAAGACGCCGGTTGTTGAATCGACCGGCACCGGCGGCGGCTTCAAGCTGTTCTGCGCCGGCGTCGGCGCCGATCACCCCGACGCAACGAATGCCTCGCGCGCCATCAAGAAGGGCGAGTTCGAGGACTGCCAGAAGAACGGCGTCAAGGATGTCGTCGAACTCAAAGTCGGCATCGACGGTCTCGTGATGGCCAATGCCAAGGACGGCCCGGCGTTGACCCTGACGCAGGAGATGATTTTCAAGGCAATCGCCAAAGAAATCCCCGACAAAGATGGCAAGCTCGTCGCCAATCCGAATAAGACCTGGAAAGACGTTGACGCGTCGCTTCCTGACGAGAAAATCGAAGTTCTTGGGCCCCCGCCGACCTCGGGCACGCGCGACTCGTTCCTCGAACTCGTCATGGAAAAGGGCGCTGAAAAGTTCCCAGCCCTCAAGGCCATGAAGGACGCCGACAAGAAGGACAACACCAAGACTTTTGAAAAAGTCTGGAAGGCTGTCCGCGAAGACGGCGCCTGGATCGATGCGGGCGAGAACGACAACCTGATCGTTCAGAAGCTCGAAGCCAATCCAAAGGCTGTCGGCGTGTTCGGCTACTCGTTCCTCGAAGAAAACACGGCCAAGATCAAGGGCGTGAAAATGGCCGGCATCGAGCCGACCTATGAGACGATCTCGAGCGGCAAGTATCCGGTCTCGCGGCCCTTGTTCATCTACGTCAAGAAGGCCCACGTTGGCGTCATCCCGGGCCTGAAGGAGTTCGTTGCCGAGTACACCGCCGATAAGGCTATCGGCGAAGACGGCTACCTCGCCAAGAAGGGCCTCGTGCCGCTTCCCGAGGGCGACCGCAAGGCTGTTGCCAAGACGGGCAGCGATCTCGCAGCCATGTCCGGCCCGAGTTCGTAACGCCTAACTAAAGGTTCGGGCGGGCTGCCGGTTCAGGTAGTCCGCCCGTCTCTATCGTTGCTGCATGGAAGCAGGACCAACCGACATGGGTTTCGCCTACGCCATCGCGCTCCTGGTCCTCACGGCGGCCGCCTATCTGATCGGCCGCACGCGTGGCGCGGCACTGCGCGCTGATGGCGCTAAGGCCCACTCGCTGCCGCAGTATCATGGCTGGTATGCCGCCCTCGCCGCCACCATCCCAATGCTGCTGATCGCGGTGCTTTGGCAGACATTCGTCCCCCACCTTATCGAGGGCCGCGTGTTGAGCGAATTGCCAGCCGCCGTGCAGCCCGCCGACCCACTCGCCCGTGCGGCCGTGCTGCGCGAGATCGCCAACGCGCTGCCGGGAAATCCGCTCGCCGAGACGGCGCGGCCCGAAGTGCGTGCCGCAGCCGCGACGCTGAACAATCTCACGTCTGCGAGCGGCTGGTTGCAGCTTGCCACCGGCCTTGCCCTCGGCCTGTTCGGACTGGCTTTGAGCCTGTCGCACATCACAGCCAAGTTCCGCGCCCGCAATCGCGTCGAACAGGCGGTCCTCGTCCTGCTGCTCGCCAGTTCCGCTGTGGCGGTTCTCACCACAGTCGGCATCGTTGCGTCCTTGCTGTTTGAATCGCTGCGTTTCTTTGCGCAATATCCCTGGTACGATTTCCTGTTCGGCACCAAATGGTCGCCGCAGATCGCCATGCGCGAAGATCAGGTCGGCCAATCGGGCGCCTTCGGTTTCGTGCCCATCCTCGGCGGCACGCTTCTCATCACGCTGATCGCCATGTGCGTCGCGGCCCCGGTCGGGCTCTTATCCGCGATCTACATGGCCGAGTATGCAACGCCCCGTTTCCGCGCCTTCGCCAAGCCCATCCTCGAAATCCTCGCCGGCGTGCCGACCGTCGTGTTCGGCTTTTTTGCAGCCCTTACCGTTGCGCCGCTGGTGCGCTCGGCCGGCGCCTATATCGGCCTCGACGTTGCATCCGAATCGGCGCTTGCCGCCGGTCTCGTCATGGGCATCATGATCATCCCGTTCGTCTCCTCGCTGTCGGACGATGTCATCAACGCCGTGCCGCAGTTCCTGCGCGATGGCTCCTACGCACTTGGCGCCACCAAGGCCGAGACCATCAAGAACGTCGTGTTGCCGGCCGCCTTCGCCGGCATCGTCTCGGCCATGATGCTGGCCGTCAGCCGCGCCATCGGCGAGACCATGATCGTCGTGATGGCCGCAGGCCTCGCTGGTAACCTGACCTTCAACCCCCTCGACGCGGTGACCACGATCACCGTGCAGATCAAGAGCCTGCTCGTCGGCGACCAGGAATTCGACAGCGTCAAGACCTTGTCAGCCTTCGCGCTCGGCCTCGTCTTGTTCTTCTTCACGCTGACGCTGAACACGATCGCGCTCAAACTCGTCAGAAAATACCGGGAGCAGTATGACTGACATCATCGCAACTCTTGCACCGGCTTCAACGCCCATACCCCAAGGCTCCGGCGCCGCCAAAACGCGGCTCGCCAAGCGCCTGCGGGCCGACGCGCGCTTCCGCGCCTACGGCTTTTCGGCGATCATGCTGGCCGTTACTTTTCTCGGGCTGATCGTCGCCGACATCACCATCAAAGCCTTGCCGGCCTTCACGCAGTCGTCGTTGGCCCTCACCGTGCCGGTCAGATCCGAACACGTCGATGCCGCCAATCCGAAGGCTGGCGACTATGAAGCGGCGGTGCGTGGCGCGCTTCGCAGCCTGTTCCCGGCTGTCACATCGCGCACCGAGCGCAAGGCCCTCGACGGCCTGCTATCGTCTGGCGCCGCTAACGATTTACGCAACGCCGTCATCGCCAATCCGGCATTGGCCGGAACGGATGTTCCGATCGCCGCACGGCTTGCCTCCGACGCCGATCTCTATCTGAAGGGCGTCTCGGCCAAGTTTCGCTCGGCTTCCGGCGATGGTCCGGCGAAGCCGTCAGCCACCACCGGAACGGTCACACTCGACGTCGCGACCGGGGCTTTGGCCGATGACACAGCCGGACTCGCCGGCGGCGCTGATAGCGTCGTGACGTTCGACACCAACACGCCGTCGCTGCTGATCGCCATCAACGGCGGCATTATCAAGATCAATTCGGTTGCCGCGACAAAGGCTGAAGGCGAAGTGCTCGTTCCGCTGCAATCGGCCGACGCGGCACAGGGGCGCGCCTGGCAGCGCATTCTCATCACGACGCCCGAGACCTCGCGCAAAATCAACGACCGCCAGATCGCCTTCCTCGAAGTCCTTAAAAGTCAGGGCGCTATCGAACGCGGCCTGAACCTGACGTTCTTTACAGCTGGCGATAGCCGCGAGCCCGAACTTGCCGGTATTCTCGGCGGCTTGATGGGCACAGCCTTTACGATGCTCGTCACGCTCGGCCTGTGCCTCCCGATCGGCGTCGCCGCCGCGATCTATCTTGAGGAATTCGCGCCCCGCAACCGCTTTACGGATCTGATCGAGGTCAACATCAACAACCTCGCGGCCGTGCCGTCGATCGTGTTTGGTCTGCTCGGTCTCGCCGTGTTCTTGAACGTCTTTGGTCTGCCTCGCTCATCGCCGTTCGTCGGCGGCCTCGTGCTGGCCCTCCTTGTGCTTCCGACCATCATCATCGCCAGCCGCGCCGCCTTGAAAGCCGTGCCGCCCTCGATCCGCGAAGCAGCCATCGGCGTCGGCGCCACGCAGCAGCAGGCGGTTTTCCATCACGTGCTCCCCGTGGCGATGCCCGGCATCCTGACCGGCACCATCATCGGCATGGCGCACGCGCTCGGCGAAACCGCGCCGCTTCTGATGATCGGCATGGTTGCCTTTATCGCCGATGTGCCGTCGAGCCCGGTCGATGCCGCGACCGTTCTGCCCGTTCAAATCTTCCTCTGGTCGGACCTCCCCGAGGCCGGCTTCCAATCCAAAACGGCCGCGGCCATCCTGGTGCTGCTGGCGTTTCTCATTGTCATGAACGGGTTCGCCATCTGGCTCCGGAAGAAATTCGAAAGGCGCTGGTAATGCACGCTTCAGTCGCGAGGGTACAAATGGACTCATCAGTTTTCAGCAGTGGCACCATCGCGGCCAGCGCGCCGGTCAAAGTCATGGCCCGCGGCGTCAACGTCTACTATGGCGATAAGCACGCTTTGAAAGAGGTCTCCGTCGCCATTCCTGAACGCTCGGTCATGGCCTTCATCGGCCCGTCGGGTTGCGGCAAGTCGACGTTCTTGCGCTGTATCAACCGCATGAACGATACCATTGCCGGCTGCCGCATCAGCGGTTCGCTCGTTGTCGACGGTGCCGACATCTACGATTCCTCCGTCGATCCGGTCGAACTCAGGTCGCGCGTCGGCATGGTGTTTCAAAAACCAAACCCGTTCCCGAAGTCGATCTACGAGAACGTCGCCTATGGCCCGCGCATTCACGCGCTCGCCGCCTCCAAGGCCGATCTCGATACAATCGTCGAGAGCAGCCTGCGCAAGGCGAGCCTCTGGGAAGAAGTCAAGGACCGGCTGCAAGAATCCGGCACCGGGCTTTCCGGCGGTCAGCAGCAGCGCCTGTGCATCGCCCGCACCATTGCCATAAATCCCTCGATCATCCTGATGGACGAGCCGTGCTCGGCCCTCGACCCGATCGCCACCGCGCGCATCGAGGAATTGATGGACGAGCTTCGCCGCAACTATACCATCGTCATCGTCACCCATTCGATGCAGCAGGCAGCCCGCGTTTCGCAGCGCACCGCCTTCTTCCACCTTGGCACGCTGGTCGAAGAGGGCGAGACGCCGGCGATTTTCACCAATCCGCGCGAACAGAAGACCCAGGACTACATCACCGGCCGGTTCGGCTAAACCACGCGCCCGCGACAGTCGAGGACTTTGCAATGACCGAGCACATCGTCAAATCGTATGAGAGCGAACTATCGCTGCTCGATCGCAAGGTCGGCCAGATGGGCGGGCTTGCGGAACAACTCCTCGGCGACGCCTTCGAAGCGCTCGAACAGCGCAATTCCGAACGCGCTCGTATCGTTGTCGCCAGCGATGCGGCAATAGACCAGCTTCAGCGCGAACTCGAAGAGCAGGTCATTGCGATGATCGCGCGCCGCCAGCCCATGGCCAACGATTTGCGCCAGGTCATGTCGGTTCTGAAAGTCGCCTCCGATCTCGAGCGTATCGGCGATCTCGCCAAGAATATCGGCAAGCGCGCCATGGCCATTTCGGGCGAAGTTCATCCCAAACCTCTGATGACCGGTCTTCGCCACATGGTCGAACTGACGGCCCGCGGCCTCAAAGACGTGCTCGACGCCTTCGCCGAGCGCGATGCCGAAAAGGCGCTGCGCGTCTGGCGCGGCGACGAGCACATCGATTCCCTCTACAACTCTTTGTTCCGGGAACTTCTGACCTACATGATGGAAGACCCGCGTAACATCGGGCTGTGCACCCATCTGCTCTTCGGCGCCAAGAACATCGAGCGTATCGGCGACCACACCACCAACATCGCCGAGACCGTGCACTTCATGGCCCGCGGCGTTGCCATTACGGACGAACGGCCCAAGGGAGACCGGACCAGCTCGACGCTGATCCAGAAGGCCGTATGAGAACAGACATCGCAAGGAGCGAGAGACCTTACGCAATGACGGCCAAGATCCTGATCATCGAGGACGAGGACCCGCTGGTCACGCTCATCTCCTATAACCTCGAAGCCGCCGGCTATAAGGTCGCCGCCACACGCTCGGGCGACGACGCCATGATGGTCGTCACCGAAGAACGCCCTGACTTGATCATCCTCGACTGGATGCTGCCTGGCGTTTCCGGCATTGAGATCTGCCGCCAGATCCGCGCCGGCTCCGAGACACGCGCGCTTCCCGTCATTATGCTGACGGCGCGCGGGGAAGAAACCGATCGCGTCCGCGGCCTCGCAACCGGCGCTGATGATTACATGGTCAAGCCGTTCTCCGTCGCCGAACTGATGGCCCGCGTCAAAGCCCTGCTGCGCCGCGCCGCGCCTGAAAAAACCGCCGACGTGCTCGAGCGCAGCGGCATGGTACTCGACCGCAAGGCGCACCGGGTCATGCGCGGCGCGCGCGAGATTTCGCTTGGGCCGACCGAGTACCGGCTGCTCGAAGTCTTCATGCAGAAGGCAGGCCGCGTCCTGTCGCGGACGCAACTGCTCGACAGCGTCTGGGGTCATACAACTGAAGTCGATGAGCGTACCGTAGACGTCCACGTTGGCCGCTTGCGCAAAGCCATCGTCCGCGGCTCAGAACCCGATCCCATCCGCACTGTCCGCGGCGCCGGCTACGTTTTCGACGAAAAGGCCTGAACCGGCCCGGCAGCCGGACGCCCGAAAATATGAATGGCCGGATTGTAATCCGCTTCGCCGCCCCGCCCGTTACCCCCAACAGATGAGAACTGTCCTGGGGAGGCGCTGATGCGGCTGCGACCATGGGTTACTGTTCTGACCGCCTCCGTAGGCGCTGCGGTCATGTTCGCCTTTGGGACTTCCTCTCCGTCGTTGGCCGCCGATTTGACGGCTCGCCAGTTGACCGAACTCCTCTACCGCGCCAATTCCGGCCAACCGCCTGATCTCTCAGGCAAAGACCTCAGTCGCCTAGATCTCTCCGGTATCGACTTCAAGGGCGCGTCGCTATCGAAAGCGAACCTGTTCGGTGCCGACCTGACGCAGGCCAACTTGAAGGGCACAAATCTTTCGGGCGTCATGCTCGACCGTGCCATCATGCTATCCGCCGACTTTTCGGGCGCCAACCTTGAGGGTGCATCACTCATGCGCCCCAGCGTCAACGTTGCGCTCGAGCGCAATCGTTCCGAAGCCCCCAAGTTCGCCGGCGCAAACCTGCGCGGTATCCGCCTAACCGCCATGATGGACGGCGCCGATTTCCGTGGCGCCGATCTGACCGACGCCAACATCGGGCCGCACGATCCCCGCGCCGACATGTCGAGCATGCCAGGCTCGATCCTGCGCGGCAGCGATTTCTCGGGCGCTATCCTCGAGCGTGCCGACCTGATGTGGGCCAAGCTCCGCTTTTCGAAGTTCGTCGGCGCCAATCTCCGCGACGTCAATTTCGTCGGCGCCGACCTCTCCGCCGTCGATTTCTCGGGCGCAGACTTCACCGGTGCCAATTTGATGGAAGCCGATCTCGACGGCGCCAATCTCTCCGGCGTGCGCGGCTTCGACACCGTCAACGGCCTCGATTCCGTGAAAAACCTCGACCGGGCCACGCGTTGAAACGGGCGCGTTGCCTGGCAGCGCACCGGCGTCCGGCAGGGCTTTTGGACCTTGAGGCGGCACGCCGCGCCGCGATGCCGTATTCTGGCCAGCTGGGCTGTGCTACGCACCCGCCTCACGTGACAGCGCCTGTGCGCCGTCGAACCGTCTGACTGGACTGAATGACGAGAACCAAAACATTGCTGATTTGGGCGATAGCTTCGGCGTCGCTCGTTCCTATAGCGCAAGCGGCAGACATGACCGCGCGCGACGTGACGCAGCAAATCCATCAGGCAAGCGCCGGGCAGCGGATCGATTTTTCGAACAAGGATCTGAGCAATCTCGACCTCTCGGGCCTCGATTTCAAATCTGCGATCATGAAGGATGCTAACCTCTACGGCGTCGATTTGACAGATGCTAACCTGGCACACGCCGACCTTTCGCGCGCCAAGCTTGATCGCGCGATCGTCATTCGTGCCGACTTCTCGGGCGCGAACCTCGAAGGCGCATCGCTTTTGGCGCCGAGCAGTTTCAGCGATCCGAACTTCAATCATTCGGAGGCGCCGAAGTTTGCAGGCGCGAAACTCAAGAATGCCCGCATTGCGGCACGCTTGGACGGTGCCAACTTTCGCGGCGCCGATCTGACGGGTGCCCGCATCGGCCCGGCAGAACCGAGTGTGGAGCAGGGCATTGCGCCGTCGTATCGCATGATGAGCATCGACTTTTCGGAAGCAGTGCTCGTCAATGCCGATATCCGCGATGTCGATTTCACGTTTGCCCGCTTCGTCAACGCCGATCTGCGCGCCGCAAAATTGCTTCGCATTGACTTCACCAACGCCGACTTATCCGGCGCCGATGTCACGGGCGCCGACATGACCGGCTCCAATCTCGACGGTACCAACTTGGCTCAGGTCAAAGGCTTTGATAGCGTGACCGGCCTTGAGACCATCCTGAACCTAGAGAAATCCAAGCGGTGAAAATGACCTCGCTTCTGTTCCCCGTGCTTCGCGCCGCCGCCGCATGGGTGATCGCCGCTGGCCTTTGTCTCAGCATCGCGAGTGCGCTTGACGCCGAGGAAACCGCGCAGGTCGATACCGCACTGATCGTGTCGGTCGATGTTTCGAACTCCGTCGATCAGGAACGCTACAAGCTGCAAATGGAAGGCATCGCCAAAGCCCTCGAAGACCCCGGCGTCATCGAGGCCATCGCCGGCGGCCCGAACGGCGGCATTCTGTTTTCCATGGTGACCTGGGCCGACAAGCCGGCCATCGCGCTGCCGTGGACCAAAATCACCAACAAGGACGAAGCTCTTGCGGTTGCAAAACGCGTCCGCACCCTGCCGCAGCAGGGCGGCGAATTCACCTGCATGACGCGCATGCT
>JANNSR010000066.1:0-2737 GCA_031402935.1 Hyphomicrobium sp.
CCCCTGGTCGTTCATGACAAAGCGCGTGTGCTCAACCCCATCGGGGCGCGTCAGAATCAAAGTTGTTGGAACGCCCGAGCCCTTACCTGCGCGGTCGCGCACCAGCGCCGTCACGTTAACCTCCTCGCCGCCGCGATAAACGCCGCGCTCGGTATAAACGAACGCGTCGATTGGGCCGGAGGCGTCGCGGCCCTTGACGCCACGATCCGATAAATCAAACGCACCAAGCGTCAGATCGAGGAACGCGTATTCGCCGGCACCTTTTTCAGCAACCAGGATCGCCGGCGCCAACCCGCCCTCGCCCTTGGCCAGCGCCGCGTCGAACTTGGCGTAGCCCTTGGCATCGGTCTTGGCGGTCGCCAGCACCTCGTTGTTGCGCGCCGCCAGCTTGACGTTGACCTCGCCCATGGCCGTCGCGTCTGCCAGCGAACGCACGAAAGCATGAATGCCATCGCCGCCCGAAAATGCGGTCAGGCCCAAATCCGAAACAATGAACCACTGCGTCGCCCGCTGGCCGTCATCGCCCTTCGATTTTTCACTGGGCTTGGCGACCATGACGTAGGCACCGGTCTCAAGTTTGCCGGTCGCATCCATCACAGGCACCGCCGTCGTGACTTCCTCGTTCAGCTTGGCGGCGATATCCATCGCGCCTTCGAAAACCTTGACGCCCGACTTGTCACGGATGGCGTCGATCTCGTAGCTCGACAGCTGGCGCTGGAAATCGCCCCCCTGCAGCGTCGCCGCTAAATTGCGGTCGCCGATGCGGAACACCTCAACCTCGATCTTTTTCGTATTCGTGGTGACGACCGGAATGCCCTGCTGGCCGCGGCTCGGGAGCACATACGATTTGCCTGTGAAACGCACGAGCGCCGACCGGTCCGGCACGTAGATGCCGAGATCGGCGGACTTGTTCAGCGTCTCGCCGACTTCGGACGGCAGCCCCGCGCGCACCTGCACAGAATAGCGCGCGCCATGCTTCAGGCCTTCGATGCACAGCTGCTTGCCGTCCTGAATAATCGTCTGCGGGTCCTTGCCATCGACAGAGATGAACTTGGCGACATCCGTCTGCGTCCGGCTCAGGTCTTCGGAAAATTGCAGGCACAGGCGCGGCGGCGACACTTCGCTGTCGGTCTTGTAATCGGTCATGCGGAAGCCGTGCTCGGCCCGCAACTTGTCATAGGCTTCGCGCGCCGGCTGATAGTCGGCGAGTTCGAGGCTCATTTTCAGTGCGTCGATAGCAGGGCGCCAATACGAGCGCCGTTCCAGCGTTTGCCCGAGCACAAATAGCGCCCGCGCTTTCTGCGGCGCATCCTTCGCAAGCTCATAACCGCGGTAGGCAGCGCCCGATGCGTGCACCGGCAAATCGTAGCGCTCGGAGCCCTTGTCCGGATCGGCCTTAATCGCCAGCAGCGCTTCGGCCAGCCGCGACCAGCTAGCCGAGTCCTTATCGTCCGCCGCGACCACGTTCGCCAGCAACCGAGACGCCGCCCGCGCATCGGTGCCGAAAATTTTCTCGGCATCGACTTTCAAATCCGCGGGCTTCTTGAGGGCGTCGGCCGCCTTCCAGTTGGATTTCAAAAACGTCTCGTAGCGCTTGGCATCCGCCGCCACGCCGGTGTGCGAGAAATCCTTTGCCACCGCCGCGAGCGGCAGACCAGACGCAAAAACGAAAAGAAGGGCGAGGCGCGCGAAAAATTGCATGGAGAGCCATCCTGTCAGCATAGGACCCCGCAAACGCCGCAAACACGTCGGGGGCGTTCGAAGTGAATATCGGGCAATCGACCACAGCCCGATAGCCCAACTATGGCGAACAGGACGCTAGCAGCAGCAATTAGCGATGGCTCTGGAAATGCCGGTTCTTGCGCCAATTTTCCCGGCTCCTTTCAACGCGGAGGAACAGGATAAGCGCCCGGCAGATCGCGGGGATAACTTTCGCGGATTATTTTTCAGGGGCTAAGCTGCAGCACCCGCTCGTTAGCCTTACCGGCGCGAGACGTCGCGGCCGGACTTTGCCTTAGCTTGGGCCTTCGCCGTTTTGCGGGCGTTGATAACTTCGGGCGCGACCGACCCGGTCACGACGCGCTTCAACGGCTTGGCGGCGGCCCACAGCTTCGCGAACGAGCATTCGGCATGGCGCGCCGCTTTGGCATCGCCCGTGATGTGCATTTCAAACGCGTCGCGCTTTGATGGGTCCCGGCGCATGCAATCGCCGATCCACAGCGCACTGCCGCCAAGCGTCAGCTGTTCGTGCGCTGCAGCAAAACGCGGGTCCGCCAGAACCCGAACATCGATCCCGGCATCTTCGAGCAGCGAATGCGGTGTCGCCTCGTCGCCGCTGCTTTCGATTTCGAACAGCACGACGCGCATGGCGATCCCGGCACCAGAAATTTCTTTGGCAGCCCCGGTCAGCGCCCGCGCAACGGGGCTGTCGGGCGCGCGCGCAACAAGCGTGATCGCATTCATGCCGCTAACGGCAACGGCACCCACAATCAACTGACGCAGCTTGGCTTCCTTCTCCCCACGATTGGCAACAACGGCAGGAGCAGGAGGAGCAATGCGCATGTGTTTTCATTCCCAGATTTTTTGCCTATGCCGCCGCCAATGGACGCGGCGGGTAGCATGCTATTTTTGGCAAGCCCATTTTGCCGTCAAGAAGATTAAACAAGCGTTGCCTACCTGACCGTTTTATGACGCTTCGACTTAAGCCGTTTTCTGTCCAAGGGTTTCTTTACTCCGC
>JANNSR010000067.1:0-3471 GCA_031402935.1 Hyphomicrobium sp.
TCGGAACCGAATTTGCAGAACATTCCGATCCGCACCAAAGAGGGCCGCGAAATCCGCACCGCGTTCATCGCGGGCAGCGGCATGCAACTCGTCTCGGCGGATTATTCCCAGATCGAATTACGCGTGCTGGCGCACATTGCCGACATTCCGCAACTCAAGAAAGCATTTGCCGACGGCCTCGATATTCACGCCATGACGGCGTCGGAAATGTTCGGCGTGCCGGTTAAAGATATGCCATCGGATGTGCGCCGCCGCGCCAAGGCCATCAACTTCGGCATCATCTACGGCATCTCGGCGTTCGGACTGGCTAACCAGCTCGGCATTTCGCGCGAAGAGGCGGGCGCCTACATCAAGACCTACTTCGAGCGCTTCCCCGGCATCCGCGCCTACATTGAGGCAACGAAAAAGGCCGTACACGCGCAAGGCTATGTCGAAACGATTTTCGGGCGCCGCATTCATTACCCCGAGATCAACACCAAGAATCCATCGATGCGCGGGTTTCTTGAACGTGCGGCGATCAATGCGCCGATCCAGGGCTCGGCCGCCGACGTCATCCGGCGCGCAATGATCCGCATGCCGGGGGCGCTTGAAGCCGCAAAACTTACCTCAGCCCGGATGCTGCTTCAGGTGCACGACGAACTTGTGTTCGACGTCAAAGATGGCGATGTCGATAAGCTGATTAAAACGGCGCGGCGGGTCATGGAAACCGCAGCAGAGCCAGCGATCAAACTGATGGTGCCGATCCACGTCGATGCCAAAGCCGCCGCCAATTGGGACGAAGCACATTGATACTTGGCGCGTGCGACACGCGTTCCGCGCGCCGGCCGCACGCGCGAACAAAAAAGCGCGTCACTCACAGGGAGCGACGCGCCAGTTTTGCGATCGGCCAGGGAAGGCGGCCGTCGCGCTTTGCTGTGAGCTTAGTTCGTGGACGCGGCGGGCTGCGGTGCCGGCAGGTCGACGGCCACGAAGATCGTCTTGCCGTCCTTGACGGCGGTGCCGGTCCAACGGCCATTTTCGCGGGTCATATCCGATACGTTGGTGTAGCCCTTCGACTGAAGGATCTTGCGCGCCTGCTCGGCGTTGGCGGCGACCGACAACGCGGCGCCTTCGGCCTTCGAAGCGTTTGCATCGACGGCCGGAGCGTCTGCAGCAAAGACCGGGAGTGCGAAAGCGGCCGCCAGAACTGCGGCAAGTGAAAGCGTACGTTTCATGGGAAAATCTCCTCTCGATGCGGCAGCGGGGAGTGCCACCGTCTTGCATGTGGAGATAGTCAAAGCCGCCGATCACTACCACTCACGTTGCAGTCAGGCTTGGCACGATTGCCGTGATCGCATTTGTGAAGTTTATGGACAAAATGTCATTTACGTTTTGATAGCTTCGAGCCGCCTGTCGTGGCCGAGCACAACGACGAGCAAGCCCGATACAATCGCGAAACACGCGAGCGATGCAACGGCCACGTCCGAGCCAAATCCTTGGCCCTTCATCCAGCCGACGAGATACGGCCCGACAAACCCGCCGGCGTTGCCGATCGAGTTGATCAACGCGATGCCGCCCGCGGCAGCTGTGCCTGTCAGCATGGCGCTCGGCAACGTCCAGAATGTCGGCAGGGCCGTGAATATGCCCATCGCTGCAATCGTAATTGCAGCAAGCGCAAAGGCTGGCTCGGAGACGGCCGTGCCGGCGATCATGGCTGCCCCGCCAATGAAACACGGGATCGCGATGTGCCAGACGCGCTCTCCGCGACGATCCGAGCTGCGCCCCCAAACGAACATCGCTGCCGCCGTTACGATGCCCGTCGCGCTGTTGCTAAGGCCGAAGCCTTTGACGATTTGCGGCAGCCAGAACGTCAAGCCGTACATGCCGGTCGCAATGCCGAAATAGGCAAGGCTGAGCGCGAGAACGCGGCCATCGGTCAGCGCGTCACGCAGCGTGTAATGGCGCACGCGCTCCCGCGACGCATCTTCCGCAGCGATCGCGTCCGTCAGCGCCGCTCGTTCGGCGTCGTTCAGCCAACTGGCATCCGCCGGTGAGTCCGAAAGGACGCGGAATGCGATCACCCCTAGGATGATGGATGGTATCGCTTCGAGGATGAACAGCCATTGCCAGCCTTTCAGACCCGCGACGCCGTTGAAGGAATCGAGGATGGCACCCGAGACGGGCGCGCCGACGACGTTCGAGATCGGGATCGCCGCCATGAACAACGAAATGACGGCCGCGCGCTCGTGTGCCGGAACCCAACGCGTCAAATAGTAGATGATGCCTGGAAAGAACCCGGCTTCCGCGACGCCGAGCAGGAAGCGCATGATCGACAGGCTCCACACTCCGGTCACGAACGCCATGGCGGCGGATACAAGCCCCCACGTGATCATGATGCGCGCGATCCAGGTGCGTGCCCCGAATTTCGTCAACGCGATGTTGCTCGGGACTTCGAACAGGCAATAGCCGAGAAAGAAAATGCCGGCGGTGAAGCCGAAGGCTTCTGGCCCGATGCCGAGATCGCCATTCATGCTCAGCGCCGCGAAACCGACATTGACGCGATCGAGATACGCCGCGAAGTAGCACAGCATCAGAAACGGCAGCAGGTGGCGGCGGACCTTGGCGGAAGCCGAGCCGAGCGGCGAGATTGTCATGGCTAGCTCATTTTCCCCGTGCCGCGTCCGTCTCGGCCTTTTGGTGACGGGCGCCGGAAGTGCGGTCAAGGCGAAATTTCCGGCCGCAGCGCCGATCCGGCTTGCCAGTCGCCCGTAATGGAGACACAACGCCTCTCAAATACTCCAAGCGCCTAACCTAGGAGCCCGGTTCGCATGCTTCGTCTCCAGTATCTCCTTGCCGCTGTCGCGTTTCTGTTGATGGCGCCGGCCGCCTCCGCCAACGCCCCCGGCATCACGCCCGAAATGGCCGAAGCTTGGAATGCTGCCGAGATCAATTGGCGCGACATCAAATCGGGAATTCGCGAGGCCGCAACGACCAAGAAGACGGCGATCATGGTGTTTCATGCGCCTTGGTGCACGGCGTGCAAGCAATATCGCGCCGTTTTCAAGGACAAGGACATTGTCGAAGCGTCGAAGGATTTCGTCATGATCCTGATCGACGGCGACGCAGACAAAATGGCCAACGGTGCGTTTTCACCAGACGGCACGTACGTGCCGCGGACGTTGTTCCTGAACCCCGATGGTGACGTGTTAAGTGATCTCGTCGGCAAGGACCCGAAATATCCGCACACGATCGACATCCAGAAGCCGGACGAGTTGCTGGCTTTGATGCGCAAGGCCAAGGCGGGCGCGGAACCCGCAGTCGCACCTGCGGGTCAAGGCCGAACCTGAGGCCGCCGCATCCTGTTGCGGTTTTGCAAGCGAGCCGCCATAAGGGCGTCGCGGCAGCGGACGTGGTGGAACCGGTAGACACACAGGACTTAAAATCCTGAGTTCGAAAGAGCGTGTGGGTTCGAGTCCCACCGTCCGCACCATC
>JANNSR010000068.1:0-2282 GCA_031402935.1 Hyphomicrobium sp.
GACGCCAAAACCTACCGCGTGATCCGCGCGTTCCAGCTGCACTTCCGGCCCCGCCGCGCCGACGGCCGGCTGGATCGCTCGACCGAGCGGACGTTGCAGCGGTTGCTGTTGGCCGCAGGGCGCAAAGAGATCGCTTGACCGACGTTTTCGCGTGCGCTTGATGCGGTTAGGCACGCCGGAAATGCAACTCCAACTTTGGGTTGAGGACACGCCCTCAGGTGCAAACAAAATTTCGTCCCGAAGCCATAACGCTTGCGACAGCCGTCTACTTCGTCGCTGTTCTCAATGCGCCGTTCTGGCAGTTGCTGTATTGCTTCGTTGATCCGAAGGGCACTGTCGACTGGGTGTTGCTCGCCGCAACTGCGCTTGCGCTCGTCGTTCTATTCAATCTGGCGCTGATGTTGATTGCGGTTCGGCCAGTGTACCGCGTCGTTGTTGCCATACTGCTGCCCGTGACTGCTGCGGCAAGCTATGTCATGCATGAGTACGGCATCATCATCGACCACCACATGGTTCGCAACGTCATTGAAACGAACTCAAGGGAAGCCGGCGATCTGATGACGACGACGTTATTGTTGTGCGTCGTTGGGCTCGGCATCGTTCCGGCGGTCGTGCTGTGGAACCTGCCGTGGGTGGAGCGGCCGCTAAAAAACGATATTAAATTGAGGGTCAAGATCGCGGCCGCATCGATGGCGTTGGCCGCTGCGACTGTTTTCCCAGTCTGGGGCGACGTGATCTCGACATTCCGCGCGCACCGCGAATTGCGGATGACTCTAACGCCGTCGAACTACATCGGCTCTATTGCGAAGTATGTGCGACTGCGATCGCCCGCAGTGCCACTCGATGTCGCTAGTGTCGGTGAAGACGCCAAACGCTTTATAGAGCCTGTCGCGCGTCCGCACTTGTTCGTTGTCGTTGTCGGCGAAACGGCACGCGCCGATCATTTCGCATTGAACGGATACGCCAGGCCAACCACGCCCGAGCTTGCTAAGGTTCCGGGCCTCATCAACTACGAGCACGCTACGTCGTGCGGCACCGATACGGCGCATTCGGTGCCGTGCATGTTCTCGGATTTGAAGCAAAGCGGGTTCACGAACGAGAAAGCAGCAGCACGTGAGAATTTGCTCGATGTCCTGAAACGCGCCGGTGTCGATGTCGTTTGGCGCGAAAACCAATCCGGCTGCAAAGGTGTTTGCGAGCGGATTGCGACCGAGCTTCTGGCAAAGCCGGAGTCCGCGGCATTTTACGCAGATATCGAAACGCATGATGAAGTGCTGGTCGATGGACTTACCGAGCGCATTTCCACGATCAGCCGCGATACGGTGATCGTTCTGCACATGATGGGCAGTCATGGGCCCAGTTACTGGAAGCGCTATCCCCCGGAATTCGAAAAATTCAAACCGGTTTGCAGGGAAAGTCAGTTCAGCCGCTGTTCGATCGAAAAGATCATCAACGCGTACGACAATACGGTTCTCTACACGGACCACGTTCTCGCGAAATTGATCTCAGTGCTTGCGGCCGCGGACAAGCGCGGTATCGACTCCGGCATGCTGTATCTCTCGGATCACGGTGAGAGCCTTGGAGAGCACAATCTTTATCTGCACGGCATGCCGCGCAGCATTGCGCCCGAGGAACAGGTGCACGTTCCTATGGTTGCGTGGCTTTCGCCCGGCCTGCTCGCGGACAATGCCATGGATACCAAATGCCTGACGGCGTCATCTTCGGTGCCCGTCAGTCATGACAACTTGTTTCATTCCGTCCTCGGCATCATGGACATCGCGACCAAGAGCTATGACCGCAAACTCGATCTTTTTGCGCGGTGCACGCAGCACGCCTTCTAGGTCTTTTATGAAATAACATTGCGTGTTCCAAAAAAAGTTATCCCCGCGACGGTAGACTCGGGCATCATCGAGATCTGGGAGGCCAGACACGTGATGTGAGGCTGTTGCAATGGGTTTCGTTAAGCATGTTGGCCTGATCGCCGCTGCGACCGCGCTGTTTTTGGCGGGGATCGCGCGCGCCGAGCCGCTGGGGCCTGTCTCCAAGGACGCGGAATTCACGGCGCAGCAAATCACCGGCTTGCTGCATAAGGCGGCGGCGGGCGAGCGCATCGACCTGTCGGGCCGCAAACTGACCTATCTCGATTTGTCGGACCTTGATTTTAAAGGCGCGCTGCTGGCGGGCGCGGATTTTTACGGCGCCGATTTTACGGGCTCGAATTTATCTGGCGCCGACTTGACGAAAACGCGGCTAGACCGGGCGGTTCTGATCCGCGCCAATCT
>JANNSR010000069.1:0-4224 GCA_031402935.1 Hyphomicrobium sp.
CGCAGCGCCATCAACCCAAGATAGAGGAAAAACAGCAGCAGCACCGACGTCAGGCGCGCATCCCAGACCCAGTAGGTACCCCACATCGGCTTGCCCCACAGCGACCCCGTGAACAGCGCTAGAAACGTGAACGCGGCGCCAATCGGCACAGCGGCCTTAGCCGAAACATCGGCAAGCGGGTGGCGGAAGACGAGCAAGCCAAAGCTCGACACGGCGACGAGCCCGTAGGCCATCATGGCGAGCCAGGCGCTCGGCACGTGGATGTACATGATCTTGACCGTCTCGCCCTGTTGATAGTCGGGCGGCGCGACAAAGAACGCGAGATAGAGACCATAGGAAATGATCGCGGCCGCCGCGCCAGCAACCCACGGCAGCAACGTGCCGGAGACCTCCATGAAACGGGTTGGATTGGCCAAGCGTTGGGTCAGCGTTTGCATAGGCCCGATGTAAGCCTTTCGACATGAGTGCGCAATGAACGGACCTCACCTTGCGTCATTGAAGCTGAATGCGTAGCGCCGCAGCGGCTGCAAACGGCCCGAGCACAAGGCTTGCCAGTGAAATCGCCAACAGGATCAGGAACGACGCCGAAGCCCCGCCTAGCCCCGCCGCCGCGCCAACGGCCGAGATGCCGAAAATCAGAGTCGGAATGTAGAGCGGCAGCACAACAAGGGCCAGCAGCAGCCCGCCGCGCCGGGTTTTCAGTGTCAGCGCAGCACCAATTGACCCGAGGAAACTGACTGCGGGCGTGCCGGCAAGCATCGTCGCGATGAGAATGGGATAAACCTTCAGATCTAGATTGAGCAGCACGCCCAGTACCGGCGCCAACAGCGCAAGAGGTATGCCTGTTGTCAGCCAGTGCGCCAGCGCCTTAGCGGCGGCAACAAGTTCGAGCGGCAAAGACCCCGTCGCCAGAACTTCCAGCGTTCCGTCGTCGTTGTCGGCCTCGAATATGCGCCCGAGCGACAAAAGCGCTGCCAGCAGCAGCGCGATCCACAAGATTCCGGCGGCGATGCGGCTCAAAAGGTTGAGATCCGGACCGAGACCCAGCGGCATCAAGGCGACGACGACAAGGAAGAAGCCGAGCGCGGTCCCGATCGCGCCGCCTTCGCGGACAGCGAGGCGAATATCACGGGCAACGAGGGTCCAGAAGGCACTCATGCTGCCCGCGCCTCATTGCCGAGGCGTAGTTCGCGGGCTCGTTCCAGACCGAGCGGCAGGTGCGTCGCCGCAATTGCGATGCCGCCGGCCTTTGTGTGGGCGTTGATCGCGTCTACCAGAACGGCGGTTGACGCCGCATCGAGCGAAACGGTCGGTTCATCCAGAAGCCAGAGAGGCCGAGCCGCAACCAGCAGCCGACAAAGACCCAAGCGGCGCTTCTGGCCGGCTGACAGATAGCCCGCGGGAAAGTCTTCGAGCGCACTGAGACCGAATTGGGTGAGCGCGCCTGTAACCCCTGCCGCGTCTCCAGCTCCGCTCACACCAAAGTATGATGCCCAGAACGCGACATTCTCGCGAACCGTCAAATGCGCCTTGACCGCATTGGCATGGCCGACGACGTGCGCTTGCTCGGCCAGCGTTTTGTCGGCGTCGCCGCCGTCGAGCCGGATCGAACCGCTTTCGGCGCGCAAAAATCCGGCCAGTGCGCGCAGCAGCGTCGTCTTGCCCGAGCCGTTGGCGCCCGCCAAAACCAGCGCCTCGCCCCCGCCCGTGCTGAAGGATAAGCCATCAACAACGGCCCGCGAACCGCGCAGCACGACTAAATTTTCAACGACGAGCTGCACGAGACGGGCGACCCCTGGCGGGATGATGGGCACCGAGGGTGGCAATTGAGCGCAACAGGCGCTTCTGTTGCACTCGCGTGTTCCTCTTTCGGGAGAGTTTATATAGAAGTTCAACTATACCTTTCGCTAGCGCAAAAGCGACGGGGACTAGCCGCCGCGTGCGAACATGGCGACGCCCCTCGATCCGCCGGCACTCCGGCGGCGCAGCTCTCTGTCATTCTCTTCAGGAGGCCTGACCTTGAGCGCCGTTACACCTATATCGCTCGACAGCTTCAAATGCCGCAAAACGCTAAACGCTGACGGCAAGAGCTACGTTTACTATTCCCTGCCCGACGCCGAGGCCAACGGCCTCAGTGGCATATCCAAGCTGCCGTTTTCGATGAAAGTGCTGCTGGAGAACCTGTTGCGCCACGAGGATGGCCGATCCGTTACCAAAGCCGATATCGCCGCCATGGCCGATTGGCTGACCAACAAAGGCAAGACCGAAAAGGAAATCGGCTTTCGCCCGGCGCGCGTCTTGATGCAGGACTTTACCGGCGTTCCGGCCGTCGTCGATCTCGCTGCCATGCGCGACGGCATGACCAAGCTCGGCGGCGACCCAAACAAGATCAACCCGCTGGTTCCCGTCGACCTCGTGATCGATCACTCAGTCATCGTCGACGAATTCGGCACGCCGAAATCGCTCAGCCAGAACGTCGCGCTCGAATATGCGCGCAACGGCGAGCGCTACAATTTTCTCAAATGGGGCCAAGGCGCGTTCGAGAACTTCCGCGTCGTGCCACCCGGCACCGGCATTTGCCACCAGGTCAACCTCGAGTATCTGGCGCAGACGGTGTGGATCAACAAAATGGCCGACGGCACAACCGTCGCTTATCCGGACACGCTTGTCGGCACCGACAGCCACACAACGATGGTGAACGGCCTTGCCGTGCTTGGCTGGGGCGTCGGCGGCATTGAGGCGGAGGCGGCGATGCTCGGCCAGCCGCAATCGATGTTGATCCCTGAGGTCATCGGTTTCCGGCTGACCGGCAAATTGAATGAAGGCGTTACCGCGACCGACCTCGTGCTAACCGTGACGCAGATGCTGCGCAAGAAGGGCGTGGTCAACAAGTTCGTCGAATTCTTCGGCACCGGGCTTGACGAATTGACGCTCGCAGACCGCGCGACGATTGCGAACATGGCGCCGGAATACGGCGCCACCTGCGGGTTCTTTCCCGTCGACACAGAAACCCTCAACTATCTGACGATCTCAGGCCGCGACGCCGGCCGCATCGCGCTCGTCGAAGCGTATAGCAAGGCGCAGGGGCTCTTCCGTGAGAAAGGCTCGGGCGACCCGGTGTTCACCGACACGCTTAGCCTCGAACTCGGCGACGTCGTGCCGTCGATGGCCGGGCCGAAGCGGCCCGAAGGGCGAATCGCGCTGACCGGCATCAAAAGCGGGTTCGCGACCGCCCTCGACAGCGAGTACAAAAAGCCCGGCGAGCTCGGCAAGCGCGTCAAGGTCGACGGTCGCGACTTCGATCTCGGTCACGGCGATGTTGCCATCGCGGCGATCACCAGCTGCACCAATACGTCGAACCCGAGCGTGTTGATCGCCGCCGGTCTGCTGGCACGCAACGCCATCGTCAAAGGTCTTTCAACAAAGCCGTGGGTAAAAACCTCGCTGGCACCAGGATCGCAGGTGGTCGCGGCCTACCTGCAAAAATCGGGCCTTCAGGTCGCACTCGACACACTCGGGTTCAATCTCGTCGGCTTCGGCTGCACAACCTGCATCGGCAATTCCGGCCCGCTGCGGCCCGAAATTTCGAAAGCCATCAACGATAACGGTCTGATCGCCGCCGCCGTGTTGTCGGGCAACCGCAACTTCGAAGGCCGCGTCAGCCCCGACGTGCAGGCGAACTATCTCGCATCTCCGCCGCTCGTCGTCGCCTACGCGCTCGCGGGTTCGGTGCAAAAGGATCTTACGACTGAGCCGCTGGGCACGGGCAAGGACGGTAAGCCCGTCTATTTGAAAGATATCTGGCCGTCGTCGCACGAGATCCAGAAGTTCGTCGCTGAAAATATCACGCGCGATATGTTTAAGTCGCGCTATGCCGACGTGTTCAAGGGCGACACAAACTGGCAGGCCATACACTCCGGTACTGGCCTTACCTACGGCTGGGACGGCGCCTCGACCTATGTGCAGAACCCGCCCTATTTCCAGACCATTCAGAAGGCGCCGCCCGTTATTCACGACATCGTGGACGCCCGTGTCCTCGGCCTGTTCGGCGACAAGATCACGACCGACCACATCTCGCCGGCTGGCTCGATCAAGCAGGCAAGCCCTGCCGGCAAGTACCTGCTCGACAATGGCGTGATGCCGGCCGACTTCAATCAGTACGGCACGCGGCGGGGCAATCATGAAGTGATGATGCGCGGCACCTTCGCCAACATCCGCATCAAA
>JANNSR010000070.1:0-23891 GCA_031402935.1 Hyphomicrobium sp.
GCGATCAGGCGGCCGATTTCCTGGAATTCGGCAACGCCGAAGCCGCGCGTCGTACCGGCCGGGGAACCAAGGCGAATGCCCGACGTCACCATCGGCTTGGCCGGATCAAACGGAATGCCGTTCTTGTTGCAGGTGATGTAGGCGCGCCCCAGCGACTTTTCCGAGATGTTGCCTGTGAGGTTCTTCGGCCGCAGATCGACGAGGATCAAGTGCGTGTCGGTGCCGCCCGAGACGAGTGCGAAACCGCTCTGCACCAGCACCTCGCCCATGGCGCGGGCGTTGTCCATGACGTTCTTGATGTAAATCTTGAAGTCCGGCTTCAAGGCTTCGCCGAAGGCAACAGCCTTGGCGGCGATGACGTGCATCAGCGGCCCGCCCTGGATGCCGGGGAAAATCGCCGAGTTGAATTTCTTCGCCAGGTCTTCGTCGTTCGTTAAAATCATGCCGCCGCGCGGACCGCGCAAGGTCTTGTGCGTCGTCGTTGTGACGACATGGGCGTGCGGGAACGGGCTCGGATACATGCCAGCCGCAACAATGCCAGCAAAATGCGCCATGTCGACCAGGAAGTGGGCGCCGACTTCGTCCGCAATTGTGCGGAACGCGGCGAAGTCGATCTTGCGCGGATAGGCCGAGCCGCCAGCGATGATAATACGCGGCTTGTGCTCGTGCGCGAGCTTGCGCACTTCGTCCATATCGATCAGGTGCGTGTCGGGCTTGACCATATAATGAACGGCATTGAACCACTTGCCCGACTGGTTGACGGGCGCGCCGTGGGTCAAGTGACCGCCGGCTGCCAGCGACAGACCAAGGATCGTATCGCCCGGTTTCGCGAGCGCCTGGAACACGCCCTGGTTGGCCTGCGAACCCGAGTTCGGCTGCACGTTGGCAAAGCCGCAGTTGAACAGCTTCTTGGCCCGGTCGATCGCCAGTTCTTCCGCGATATCGACGTACTGGCAGCCGCCGTAGTAGCGCTTGCCCGGGTAGCCTTCGGCGTACTTGTTGGTCAGCACCGATCCGGCGGCATCAAGCACGGCCTGCGACACGATGTTCTCCGACGCGATCAGCTCGATCTCATGCTGCTGGCGGCCGAATTCCTTTTGGATGGCGCTGAACAACTCCGGATCGGTCTCCGAGAGGTGCGACTTGAAGAATTTCGAAGTGCTGGCGTTCGCAACGGCCGGTGCGGTCGACATGGGTCGTTTCCTCTGGGTTGGGATTGGCTTTTTTCGTAAAGCGCTAGTCCCGGCGTCACACTGCCGGTTCACGCGAACCTTGGACGCGATAGTAGAAGTCGCACGGCTTCGGCTCAACACCCAATAGGGTAGCCGGAACCGCGTAAAAACGGCGCGGGAGATCGTCAACTGGGCAGTACGGCGGCAGGGGTGCGACCGATCACTCGGCGGCTTGCAGGCTCTCGATGAGCGCCAAAGGACACTGCGACCACAAATCCGTCAGCGCGCCGACGAGGTGGTCCATGTCGGCGTCGGTGTGCTGCGGCGATGGTGTCAGGCGCAGCCGCTCGGTGCCGCGCGGCACAGTCGGATAATTGATCGGCTGCACATAGATGCCGTGGCGATAGAGCAGCACATCCGACAGTGCCTTGCAGCGCACAGGGTCGGAGACCAGCACTGGCACGATGTGGCTCGGACCGGAAATAACCGGAAGCTCGGCGGCGGCAAGGCGGCGCTTCAAGGTGCGGGCGCGTTCCTGGTGACGTTCGCGCTCAACGCTGCTCGACTTCAAGTGCCGGATCGAGGCCAGGGCGCCGGCCGCGATCACAGGCGCCAACGACGTCGTGAAAATGAACCCCGGCGCATACGAGCGCACGGCATCGCACAGCGTCCGCGACGCGGCGATATATCCGCCCATCACGCCGAAGCCCTTGGCGAGCGTGCCGTTTATGATATCGACGCGATCCATAACGCCATCGCGCTCGGCAATACCGCCGCCATGCGGGCCGTAGAGCCCGACAGCGTGAACTTCGTCGAGATAGGTCAGCGCGCCATACTTCTTCGCCAGATCGCAAATCGCGCCGATGTTCGAGACGTGCCCGTCCATCGAATAGACGCTCTCGAATGCGATGATCTTAGGCGTTTCGCGCGACACGGATTTAAGCTTGGTTTCGAGATCGGCGATATCGTTGTGCAAGAAAATCTGCTTCGGACCGCGGCCGTTGCGGATGCCGGCGATCATCGAGGCGTGGTTTTTTTCGTCCGAGAACACGACGCAGCCGGGCAGCAGTTGCACGATTGTTGAAAGCGCGGCTTCATTGGCAACGTAGGCCGAGGTAAACAGCAATGCCGTTTCTTTGCCGTGCAAACCGGCAAGCTCGGCTTCGAGTTCGACGTGATAGTGTGTCGTGCCGGAAATGTTGCGCGTACCGCCCGAGCCGGCGCCGACGCGGTCGATGGCTTCATGCATGGCCGCGACGACGCTTGGGTGCTGGCCCATGCCGAGATAGTCGTTCGAGCACCACACCGTAATCGGGCGCGGCGAGTTGCCTGCGTGCAAATCAGCTTGCGGAAAGTCACCACGGCGGCGTTTGACGTCCGCGAAAACGCGGTAGCGCCCCTCGCGTTTGATCGCTTCCAGCGCGTCGTTAAGCTTACGGTCGTAGGTCATGAAGCGGCTTCACTCCCAGGCTTTTTTTAATCTTATCGCGCGAGTTGGCGTCAGCTGCCAGTGCCGTTTCGTCGCGCAGGCAGCCGTCCTCAAAGCGCTGTCTAAAACTAGCCCCAGATGGCGGTATTTTCGCGTCGCATTGCGCGCTATTTTGGGCCTTCCAGTACAGACGATATGTTCCACTCAAGCTTTACGCCACCTGAGTGGAACAGGATGTGCGGCAAACATTCCGCGCCAACGCTTACTTCTTGGCTTCAGCCGTGACGATCTTTTCGCGGAAGCTCTGGAGGGCCGCCATCAGCTCGCCCATTTCCTTTTCCGGCACTGCGAACTTGTAAAACGTCTCCTGGCACTCGTGCATGATGACGTCGAATTCGCGGCTGGTGATGGAGAGGTGCGAATGCGCCTTGTCCATGGGGCGGCCGAAATACACCTTCGGTCCGCCGGTGCTCTCCATAACCCACGTCGCTAAGATAAGCTTGAATGCGGCTCTTTCGTTGAGGTCGTGGACGGCCTTCAACGCCGGGTTCTGGTTCAAGGTCTGGTTGACGTAGATGCGATCGACCAAATCATCGACCGTCGCGGCAACGCCTTTGTAGCCGCCGATCCGCTCATACAGAGATTTCTCTTCGGCGGCATAGGCCGTACCGCTCGTCACCGGCATGAACGCGAGTGCGGCCAAAACGGCGACGGCGGCGAAACGTGCGGCAGATTTAATGTGTGATCGCATGGTTCTCTCCCTTGGTTAGTCCGAAAGCTGCATGCGGGGCTAGCGGCACCGCGCGGCAATTGCTGATTTTTTTTGTATTCAACTATATTGTGCACAATTCAATAGCCGTATTGTTTAACCGGCACCAGAGGCCAGCATAAGCTTAAGCTTGAGCCGCGCAACGCGGGCCATGCGGGCTCAACAGGCGCCCAAAAAAGCGAAAGTATTGGCGCACTGCATCACGGCGGCCAACCAACGGGCCAACGCCTTGCAAAGCAGTCGCGTTCCAGGACATCGTTACTGCTGAAAAGGCACGGTAAAGCGCCGCGCCGGACTCGCGGTTGTGCAGTGCACGACAACTTGAAAATAAAATTGGATATCGCCGATCGCAGACCCGCTCAACGCGGCGCACCGCAAGTCACGGCCTCGCGGTAAATCTCAATACGCCGACGCCACCGCGCCGATGCCGTCCTTCTGGTACAGATCGCGGCGAAACTGCACGACGCCGTCTTCGGTCGCCCAGGCAGTGACATAGACGAAGTGCAACTGCACCGGCTTTTTCAGTCTGACGTCGAGCCGCTTCCCGCTCTCTTTCATAGTCTGAATTTGATCGCTGCCCCAGCCCTTCTGGTCACGCAGCAACCAAGCGGCCAAGTGCTCGATATTATGGACGCGGATGCAGCCCGAACTTGCCGAGCGGAAATTGCGCCCGAAAATGCGGTCCGACGGCGTGTCATGCATGTAGACCGAATGGGCATTGCCGAAATTGATCTTGAGGAACCCGAGCGGGTTCTCTTTGCCCGGCTGCTGGCTATAGCTGTAGGTGCCGGGGCTGACCTTGTCCCAGTTGATCTTCTCGGGGCTGACCTTCTTGCCGCTGCCGTCATAGGCGTCGATGCCGAACTTGAGCAGCACGTTTTGTCCCTTGGCCTGCATCTCGCGGCCGCGCGGGATCAGGTCTTCGCCTTCGACCGTCGGCGGCAAGCGCCAGATGGGATTGAAATTCAGATCCGTGATCGATGACCTCAGAAGCGGCGTCGGCCGGTCGATCTTGCCGACGACGCCGGCATAGCGGGCGACGATCTGACCATTCTCAACCGCCTCGATCTGGGCCGACGGGATATTGACCATGAGGTACTTCTTGCCGGTGTTAGCGGCCATATCCTGCAAGCGGCCTAGGTTGACCTTGAGCTGTTTCAGGCGCGCGTCCGCCGGCACGTTTAGCGCCGCAACAGTGCGCTTGTCGCAAATGCCGGTCGGCGTCAGCCCGTTCGAGGCCTGAAAGCGTTTGACGGCCTTCTCGAGCGCCAGATCGAAACTCGGCGAGCCTGCGTCGTCGTCCTTGAGGTCTCCCGACAGGATCAGCCGCGCCCTCAGCAGCCGCACTTCCGGATCGCTGACGCCGGCGCGCAGCAGCCGTTGCTCACTGGCCTTGCCCTGGGGTTCCGTCAACGGCGCCCACCCGCCCCGTGCCACGACCTCCGTATAGCGTTTGATCGCAGCCTTGGTCGGCTCGACGTTCATCTTCGATAGCGTTGCGAAGCCTTTGGGCGGGTTCGATTCCCACTCGCGGATGAATTCGCGATCGTAGCTTTCACCCGCGACGTTGCCGGGCCCATTGCCGATCGGGCCGAATTGGATGCCCGAGACATCCTGAGCCACAGCGCCGGTGACAAGAGCGCCCGCGGGCAAGGCGGCCGCAAACGCCAAAGCCAAAAGACCCGCGCGCGCCAATCCGCCATGCCAAGACACGCGTCGCTTTACGGCTTCACTCTGCAAGGTGTCCCCCGGACGTCCATCAGCCCCATAGCACTACGACCAAAACCGCTGCTGTACGAGACCTCCATTAAGCCCTCTCCGAAACGTCTTAATGAATGGTTACGCTTTGCCGCAGGCGCACGCCTCGTTGGCCCCACGCCGCACCGCAGACCTTGACCGCACCCTAAGTTACGGCCTGAGACCACTTGCGGCGAGGCCCGGGCTCGTTTTGCAGCGCAAAATTTCGCCGCCGCGCTTTGTCGGCCACAGGCGAAGCCATTAGACCCACAGCAAGCAAAAGGCCGCACCGCTTGCGCGAGACGGCCTTTTTGGCACGCCTTCCCCCGTTCCCCAACGAGACGTGTGCTTTTTCTGCGGTGACCTTACAGGCGGTAGCGGATCTGATCCGACCAGAAGCGCTCCAGGCGGACGAGAGCCTTGTTGAGGCCCTTGACGTCGTCGCCCGAGATTTCGCCGACAGCCTGCACCGAGCCGAGCTGGCGGTGGTACAGCTTGTTGACGATATCGCAGGCTTCCATGCCCTTGTCCGTCAGCGAAACGCGTACCGAGCGGCGGTCCGTGTCCGAGCGCTTGTAGTGGATGAAGCCCATATCGACGAGCTTCTTGAGATTGTACGAAACGTTCGAACCCAAGTAGTAGCCGCGCGTTTTCAATTCGCCGGCCGTCAGTTCGCTTTCGCCGATGTTATAGAGCAGCAGCGCTTGCACGCTGTTGAGTTCTGCGCCGCCGACGCGGTCGAACTCGTCCTTGATGACATCGAGGAGAAGACGATGCAGACGCTCGATCAACCGGAGCGCCTGGAGATATTCGGTGCGGAACGCTTCATCCTGCACCGGCGCGCGGTGACGCGCAACGTCGAACGCTAAACTCATAACCCTGCCTCTTACCTGTTTGACGCTTCCCGATTATTCCGGGTTGCCCAAAAGATAACGCAGAGGACTAAATGGCGACTAAATAGATATAGTAAAAGAACAGTGACAGGGGTGTTTCGGAACGCATTTTTAAGGTCATATCCGGCGAAACAGTTATGATGGAAAATATTGATTAAACCGCTTCGATAACATTTTATCGATTCCGGCCCTTTCGCTAAGCGCGCGACGCCTGCATCTCCGTCCGCGTGGCAAGCTTTAAGTCTTCGTCTCCGAGTGACGCAAAATAGGCCGTAACTTCAGCTTCAGTGATGTCTTCGAGGCGCGCAGGTTGCCAAACTGGCTTATTGTCCTTTTCGATGAGGGCCGCGCGCACACCTTCTGAAAAGTCCGGCGCTTCAAGGCAGCGGACGGCAATCCGGTAATCCTGTATCAATGTCTCGCGCAGATCAAAATTGCGGCAATCCCGGATATGCCGGTCTGTGATCGCGAGCGACACCGGTGATTTCGACCGCAAATCGGCGAGCGTCTTTGCCCCAAAAGGCTCTCCCTCAGCCGATGCGCGCTCAAGCCGGGCAATAATCTCCCCTAACGTGCCGCCTGAGAAATATGCGGCAATCTTGTCTGAATCGTTCCGCAGCGGTCCGGGCTCCAGCGTCTCGTGGCGGCCGTCAAGCAGCGGATCGATCGGCTCAGCCGCCGCCAAGGCTTGCATGATCTCTGGAAATCGGGCGGCCGGAATACAGTGTGTCGCAAGCCCCAGCCAATGCGCGTCCGCCCGCCCGATCGCTCGACCCGTCAATCCGAGATAAAGACCCAGCGGCCATGGCAACCGCGACAAGGGATGCGCGACGCCGACGTCGGGAAACAGCCCGATGGCCGTTTCGGGCATCGCGAACTTGTAATTTTCTCCCGCCACGCGATGCGTGTTGTAGAGCGTCAGCCCCGCGCCAGACCCCATGCACAGCCCGTCGATCAGCGACACTGTCGGCTTCGAAAAACAGTCTAGCAGCCAGTTCATTTGGTACTCGGCGGCAAAGGCAGCTTTCGCTGCCGTCAGGTCCGCTGCTGCCAACGCCGTCAGCGCCCGCACGTCGCCGCCGGCGCAAAACGCCTTCTGGCTCGCCGACTGCAGCACAACCACATAGATATCGGGGTTGCGGGCGATACGCGGGATTTCATCCGCGATGACCTGGCGCATGCCGTCGTCGAAGGCGTTTAGCGCTTTCGGGCGGTTGAGCGTGAACGCCACCAGCGCCCCGTCGCGGCGAATCTCGACGGTTTTCGCCGCCGCATCGTCTTTGCGGACGGCGGCAAGGTCTGCCGGTGTCATATGTTCACTCATATCGTTCCGTGCACAGGATCGCCGGTTATTCGCCGCATTTGCACAACACCTATGGCGAGACTTGGCTTATGTCGCCACATTTTGCAGCTATACACGTCCGGTGTTCGCAACGACACTTTCGCGGCTGATTCGGGAACTTTACTGGTTCAGCAGCGTCAAGGGTGATTGGGGAATCATCCACAGCCCAATTCTCGCAAGGCCGGGCTGGCTGAAATATCGGGGAGACTTGGCGCTGCGTTACTTCAGATGGCATGCATCGGCTCTTGCCGTGGCGGTTTTCACCGCCGGGATCGCGGCGGCACACGCCGAAGATATCACCAAAACCGTGACAAACGGCGCTAAGGCAATCGCTCAAGGCGCAGCGAGCGTCGCCAAGCAGACCGTCGAGGCGATCGTGCCGGTTGCCAGCAAACCGAAGCGCAGCAAATCGACCAAGAAATCCGATTTCAAAAAAATTGAAGCCGTCGTCAGGGCCGACGGGCACTTGATGGGTCCGCCAGCGCCGGCGGGCGCAAAGTTGCAGGCCGCATTCCCCGTTACAGTGCCCGAGGCCAAAGCGGCTGCCGAAGCCGAGGCCAAACCGCCAGAAACCTGGAGCGAGGCCGAGGTTGCCGACGCCAAGGCCCGCTGCGCCGTGATCCTGAAAAAGATCAGCGCCATCGCCATCCCCGAGGCGCCGATCAAGCAGGGTGCGTGCGGCACACCGGCGCCGATCCAGCTGATCAGCATCGGCCGCAAGCCGGAAGTGAGCATCTCGCCGCCGGCCATTATGACGTGCGAACTCGCCGAAGCGCTCAGCCAATGGCTCCACGCGGACCTGCAACCCCTCGCCAAGAAGCATCTCGGCGCCGAGATCATCAAAATCGAGAACATGAGTTCGTATGCCTGCCGTAACGCTTACGGCCGCACGCACAACAAGCTCAGCGAGCATGGCATCGCCAACGCGCTCGATATTCGCGGCTTCACGACGGCAGCGGGCAAGACAGCTCTTGTGCTCGAAGACTGGGGCACGCCGCAGCGCGAGATCCTGGCCCGCATCGCGGCTGAAAAAGCCGCCGCTGACAAGGCCGCTGCCGAGCGCGCTGCCGCCGAAAAGGCAGCGCAAGCTGCCCAGATGGCCAACAAGTCAGGTCTAGCGCCCGCCGCGCCGCCCTCGGCCACGGCGTCCAGCGCGGGCGGTCCGGCGGCCGGTATTGTGCGATCGACCATCATCGACGGCGTGCCAAAGGTGACCGTCACAATCCCAGGCGCCAAGCCGTCGCCGCCCCGCGGCGCCGATCCGGCCTTCGCGATTTCCGAACCCGACAAACTCGGGGGGCCAAAACTCAAGGACAAGGTTGCGGGCCCCGCGACAGCGGCCTTGCCCGTTAATCCGAATTCTGGCCCGAACTCCGGCCCGACTTTTGGCGATGACATCGCGCGCCATGGGCCAAAGGCTGCATTCCTCCAAGCTGCCCACGCCGCGGCCTGCCGCACTTTCGGCACCACACTCGGGCCCGAAGCCAACAGCGCCCACCGCAACCACTTCCACGTCGACATGGCCCATCGGAAGTCGACGACGACCAAAATCTGCGATTAACCGTTCCGGAAACCAAGCTCAAAGCCGCGCCTTGCCAAGCCGCGCGCGCTCACCCCATGGTGCGGACCCAAAGCCGCATCCGGACCCAAGAATGCCCCCGCAGAAAACCCGCACGCCGCGCACCGCGTCACAATCCTCTCAATCTCCCGCACTCGACGCCGGCAGCTTTCCCGCCATTCGCATGCGCCGCAACCGCAAGGCGCCGTGGTCGCGCCGCCTCGTCTCGGAAACGACGCTGTCGGCGAGCGACCTGATCTGGCCGCTGTTTGTGATCGAGGGCAAAGCCAAGCGCTCGTCCATCGCGTCCATGCCCGGCGTCGAACGGCTCTCGGTCGATCTGATTGTGGACGCCGCGCGAGAAGCCGTAGCTCTCGGCATTCCAGCCGTTGCGATCTTCCCCTACACGGAAGCAAAACTGCGCAGCGACGACGGCCGCGAAGCCTTCAACCCGGACAACCTCGTCTGCCGCGCCACGCGCGCCATCAAAAAAGCCAAGCTCGATCTCGGCGTTATTCTCGACGTCGCCCTCGATCCCTATACTAGCCACGGCCACGACGGCCTGCTGATCGGTGACGAGATCGCCAATGACGAAACGCTCGCAGCCCTCGTCAAGCAATCGCTGGTTCAAGCCGAAGCCGGCGCCGATATTTTAGCCCCCTCCGACATGATGGACGGCCGCATCGGCGCCATCCGGAAAGCCCTTGAAGCGAGCGGCCACACCAACGTCCAACTCGTCTCGTACGCCGCAAAGTATGCCAGCGCCTTCTACGGCCCATTCCGTGATGCCGTCGGCTCGGCCGGTTTTCTCAAAGGTGACAAACGCACCTATCAAATGGACCCCGCCAACACCGACGAAGCCCTGCGCGAAGTCGCCCTCGACATCGCCGAAGGCGCCGATATGGTCATGGTCAAACCCGGCATGCCGTATCTCGACATCGTGCGCCGCGTCTCTGAAACGTTTAAGGTACCAACACTCGCCTACCAGGTCTCGGGCGAGTACGCGATGATCGTTGCGGCGGCCGAAAAAGGCGCACTCGACTATGACAAAGCCATGCTTGAGTCCCTGCTCGCCTTCAAGCGCGCTGGCGCCTGCGGTGTGCTGACGTATTTCGCGCCACGGGCGGCGAGACTGTTAAGCGGTGCTTAGGCGACCGACGGCTCACATGCCGCGACAGCCCAACGCTGGCATTTACGCCTATTTCGCCGATGCCAATGCCGCCGGCAGAAAAGTTTCCTCCACATACGCGACGCGCACACCTGTGCCCAGGCGCACGATGGCGCGATGCTGCAAGCGGGGTGACGGACCCACCAAGAACTTTGCATCCAAATGCACGCGATATCCACCGGCAGGTTCGATAAGGCGGCCGAACGGCGTATCGCCGCTCAAAAGCGCTTCGCGGATGAATTGTGGCAACCGGTCCGGAACGTAAACATTCAGCGCCGTCGCAAGCTCCATCCCGCCATGCACTAACCTCACGGCGCGCTGCGTCACCGTTTCGTCGCGCGCAACGTGCAACTGACGCACCGCGCGCGTGATCAGTTCGTCTGATCGTGGCACCGCGATCGGTTCGGCCCATACCAGCGCGTCGCCAAAGCCGCGCTTGCGCCGCCACGCTTCGAGACCAAGCGTCACGAACGGCGAAGCGATCAAAAACCGGCTCAGGGTCTCGAAACCATCGTTTTCGAGCGGACTGCCGGCGAGACACGGTTGATGTGTGGTGGTCATGCCTGCTGTACGTCACCTTCAGGCAAGATGATCTCACGCGCAGCGTGCAAAATACTGCGGCGAAAGTGTTTAGAGGTCCGAAAGCCGTGCGGCTGATTGCTCGCAACGGCGTCGATTTTGAGGTCCAGATCAGTAGTTAAATGGCGCTGGCGCAGCTGCTTTCCGCATTGCGGCCGCTGCGTTATAGTCTGCACCTTCAATAGGTGATTTCGCCGGAGTAACGGGGGGCGGAGATGTTGCGTTGGTTCGCGTCGGCAGTGCTGTCGTTGATGCTCGGCTTTGCCGCGCCGGCGCGCGCCCAAGACCCAGCGCCCGAATTTCCCGAGCCGATCGAATGCTTCGCGCCGCTTTATGACATCGGCCTCGGTGACACTGAGAACACAACATGGTCGGCGTGCGAAAAGTGGGTGTGGTCGTGCATCCGCCAGGGGCTTGAGGCAAATCTGTTCACAAAGACCTGCCTGAAACCGCGCACCGCCGACATGAGCGGGCCGCGAAAAAAATATCGCCTGGTGCCCTTCGTCGAACCGCAAAAATATAAAGCCAGCAACGCGCTCGGCGACAAGTTCCTCGCCAAAATTCTGACCGACCCCGCCTACACGGCACAAATCCACTCCATCGGCATCCGCATCTTCGGCGCCTACTTCACAGACTCGGTCAATCTCGAGAACGTGACAACCGGCATCAACCTGGTGCTCGACGGAACGATGGCGCGATCGGGATTGCGGCTTACCAACTTTAAGTCGGCCAAGAACGTTTCGATCGACGGCTCAAACGTCCACGGCTCGGTGTTTTTGATGCGCGCACGCATCGACGGCAGTCTGTTCATGGAACGCAGCGTTCTCGACACCGTCGATCTCAACGACGCCCATATCGGCGCCAGCGTCGAGGCGACAGGGGCTCTGTTCAACGGCGAATTACGCCTCAACAGGTCGCACATTGCCGGCAAGGTCATCCTGACCAAAGCCCGGCTGACGACGCTGATGGGCTGGAACGCCAATATCGGCTCGTCGCTCGAATTGCGCCTCGCCGATGTGCGCGTCGGCATCGACTTGACCGGCGCGAGCGTTGACGGCGACGTGCGTATGCCCGACGTCACCTTCGGGCGGCTGATCAGCCACAACCCGCGGCGCTGCGACTGGAACCCGGACACCAACCTCAATCAGATCGCAGCGGCGCAGGACCCGACCGACCCCGGCCACATCCTCGGCAATTTGAAAGTGCTGCTGCCGCCGGCGCAGTTCGAGGTGGCGTGGGGTGAAATCATCACCGGCCGCGACGAAAAAATCGGCAGCGAAACGCCCAACGTCTGCGAGGCCAAGAGCCCGTCGCTGCAGCCTGACGTGCTGCACAACGCGCTGCTGCGCGACATGCGAATCAAGGGCCTGCTGTGCATCATGGACGTCACTGGCGAGATCGAAGGCCCGGCGCCGCCCAATGGCGCCAAGCCCAGCATTCACACCATTTCGATCGACGGCACGGAATCGAAGTCGGCGATCCTGAGCTGGATGCCCACAAGCAGCCTGACCGAATGGCGCGCCGTCAATTTCAAGACCGAGTATCTGCTCGTCAACCTGGAACCCGGCAGCCAGCCGAAGAACCACTACGTCGATAATCTCGATATCCGCGTCTTCACCCCATTGAAGCGCGGCAAGTCGCCCGAATTGAGCGTCAGCTTGAAAATGAGCGACGAGCATCTCGTCAAGTCGAAGTGCAACATCACGCCGGGCACGGGCACGATCGAGGATGCCAATCAGCGCGAGACCCAGAACCGCATCATCAAGTTCTTCGAATTAGACCGCTCGGGCAGCGCGCAACCTTTCTCGGCTATCGTCAAAAGCCTCGGCTCCTCGGGCGTCAACACCGTGCACTTAAGAAAGTCGCTGAGTGCCTTGCAGAACCGCAATGCCTGCACCTCGTCGGAATTTTCCAAAGCGATGAGCGACTACTCGTGGATGCGGCTCAACGAGATCTGGCCGATCATTCTGGCGAAGAAGCCGCCGGACGTCAGCAAGGCCAGCTATCTGGCCATCGAATTCCGCGACATCCTGTTCGACGGCGGCTGCTCGGCATGGCAGACAATCCACGCCAATGCGGTGGGCTACGGCCATGAGCCGCTGCGGCTCGGTTTCTGGATCGCGGCAGCGGTTGCGTTTTTCTGGCTGCTGCTCAAATTCGACGGCCGCCAAACCGAGAAAAACTTCATGCGCAAGCCGCTGGGTCTTGCCTACGTCGTCGACAACCTCATTCCGCTCAGGCTTTACCGCATCGATCCCGATAACGCCGACGAGCTTCCCAACAACCGCCTGTTGAAATGGTACCGCTCGTTCCACCGCCTGTTGGGTCTGTTCTTCGCCGTCATGATCTTCGTCTACGTCTACAAGGCAACGACGTAGCGCGAGACCCCTCCTAGCGCCTCACCCGGCGGCGCGGCTCCAGTGGCACGTCATCTGCCGCCGCGGGCGCTTCCGTTACGGCGGCACCGTCTGCGGGGGCAGCGCCTTTTTCAGCGGCAGGTGGCAGTGCCTTTTGCGCTGCCGCCTTCAACGGCGTTTGGCATTCGTTCAACCAGACGTCGATGGTTGGGTGCTCGACGCCGTAGAGCCCCGGGCTTTCCGCGAACATCCAGCCGGTGAAGACGCGTTTCTCCTGGCCGTCGAGCTGCACTTCGTCGACCTCGACAAACGTCGTCGTTTTCGGCTGCTCGGTTGTAGGGCGCGAGTAGCACGCCCGCGGCGTCACTTTCAGCGACCCGAATGTCGCCGTCTTGCCAAGCTCGACCTTGAACTGCTCGATCCTTGCTGTGACTTTGTCGAGGGCTGAAAACAGCGCCACCCGGTTTTCAATACGCTCGGCATAGCTTGGTGCCGTGACGGCAAACATCGCGGCAATGGCAACGCACGCCTGCGTCGCCCGCGGCGCAAACCGCGCATGACTTTCAGCAGACTTTAGTGTCCGTTCGCGCACTTAAGCGTCCCCAATCCGGCAAGCTCGCCGGCATGCCGGCAAATCCCGTCCCTGCCGCCGTTTTCCATTCAACACCAATGGTGTCACCAGCAAGGCCCGCCCTACACCCGCGCGCATATCACTGCGGCTTCCACGGCTTGTAATCGGTCGAAGACTTGGCCCGCGCGCCGGAACCCAGGATCGATCCCGCCGGGCGATAGGCGCCGGCCGTCCCGGTGAGATTCATCTGATGCGGCTTTTGCCACGGCTTGGCGCGATAGGCCTCGTCCGTCGGCAGCTCATCGACGGTGTGATGCAGCCAGCCGTGCCACTCCGGCGGCACAAGGGAAGCTTCCGACAGGTCCTGATAGATGACCCAGCGCGACGGCACGCCCAACGGGCCAACGCCCCGCGTCTGCATATAATAGCGGTTGCCGAAGTCGTCCTCGCCGACGAGCTTACCCTTGCGCCACGTATAAAGCCGCGTGCCCCAGGTATTGCCACCCCACCAGCTGAAGATTTCGCTGAGCATGCTCATATGTTTGACGGACCTTGTTGCAGACGATCACATCTAGCGATTAACCGCGCCGCGCCGTTCCTGTCCAGATGTGCGCACAAAGATGCGATCTCGCAACACCTGTGATCCGGAATCGCGCTAGCATGACAACGGCGGACGTATTTTCCTCCTCGTTGCGGCGATGTTCACAGCCCGGCAAATGCGCTGGCGACGCTCAAAACCCCGAAAAATCGCATGCTGCGCCGCAACCCTGCACAGGTTGCTAACACCACTACATATTGTGTCGGTTGCGTCTGCCACCACAATATATGCCGTTCAGAACGGTGACGGCGGGCTCGAATCGGCCTAGCTTCCTGACATTGTGACGGGCGTGAGATGCGGCCGTTGCGCCGCTCCGGCGTCAGTACCCAGCGCCAATGTTCCTGTCGCGTTCCGGTGCGTGTCATTTCATACCGGGTCGCGTTGAGGGCTGTGGCGTTTCGGTCGTGTCATCGGGTCGCCCAGACCCGGGCAGTGGCAAGTCCAGTTTTTAGTAGCGGTCGGCCGTGTCGAGGGACGCGGTGCGCTGTGTTGTGTGCGCCCAGCTATCCGGGGTTCGAGTGTATCCGGGTTCGGTTTGTTGCGTTCCGCGTATCCGCCAACCACGCGTCCTGCCGTCCGGACTTCACACCGGGCGCCAGAAAAAAACGACAAAAACCATTTCGGGGGCACGACACAGATGAAGATCACGCGGCGCTTTACGACGGCTGGCCAATCTCCTTACGCGGCAATCCCGTTCCGCCGGGCCACCTCCGAGATCAAGAACCCAGATGGATCCGTCGTATTTCGCCTTGAAGCCTTCGATGTCCCTGAGCACTTCAGCCAAGTCGCCGCCGATATCTTGGCGCAGAAGTACTTCCGCAAGGCTGGCGTCGCGCGCCGGTTGAAAAAATTCGAAGAGTCGACAATTCCATCGTGGCTGTGGCGCTCGATCCCTGACGACGCCGCGCTTGCAGGCCTGCCTGAGAAAGAGCGCACCGGCGGCGAGAGCGACGCCCGCCAAGTCTTCGACCGTCTGGCCGGCACCTGGACCTATTGGGGCTGGAAAGGCGGCTACTTCTCAACAGAAGACGACGCCCGCGCCTTCTTCGACGAACACCGCTACATGCTGGCCATGCAAATGGCGGCGCCGAACTCGCCGCAGTGGTTCAACACCGGCCTGCACTGGGCCTACGGCATCGACGGCCCGGGCCAGGGCCATATGTATGTCGATCACGCCACCGGCGAATTGACCCATTCCGCGTCCGCCTACGAACACCCGCAACCGCACGCCTGCTTTATCCAATCCGTTGCCGACGATCTGGTCGGCGACGGCGGCATCATGGATCTGTGGGTCCGCGAGGCACGTCTCTTCAAGTATGGCTCCGGCACGGGTTCCAACTTCTCGTCGCTGCGCGGGGCGAATGAAAAACTTTCCGGCGGCGGCCGCTCGTCGGGCCTGATGAGCTTCCTCAAAATCGGCGATCGCGCGGCCGGTGCCATCAAGTCGGGCGGCACCACGCGGCGCGCCGCCAAGATGGTCGTCGTCGATGTCGATCACCCCGATATCGAGGAATACATCACCTGGAAGGTGCGCGAAGAACAGAAGGTCGCCGCCCTCGTGACGGGTTCGAAGATCTGCCAGAAGCGCCTGAAGGCCGTCATGAAGGCCTGCGTCAACTGCGAAGCCGAGGGTGACGCGTGTTTCGACGCCACCAAAAATCCGAAACTGAAAATCGCCATCCGGGACGCCAAGCGTGACGGCGTGCCGCAAAACTACATCCTGCGCGTCGTCCAGTTCGCCAAGCAGGGTTACACCGACATGGCGTTCGACACCTACGACACCGATTGGGATAGCGAAGCCTACCTGACTGTCGCCGGTCAAAACTCGAACAACTCTGTGCGCGTGACCGACGGCTTCTTGAACGCCGTCGCGGAAGACAAAGACTGGAACCTGACGGCTCGCCTCGGCGGCAAGGTCACGAAAACACTGCGCGCCCGCGATCTGTGGGAGCAGATCGGTTATGCCGCCTGGGCCTCCGCCGATCCCGGCATCCAATTCCACACCACCATCAACGACTGGCACACCTGCCCGCAGTCGGGCGAAATCCGCGCTTCAAACCCGTGCTCGGAATACATGTTCCTCGACGACACGGCCTGCAATCTCGCGTCGCTCAACCTGCTGCGTTTCCGCCGCGCAGACCAATCGTTCGACGTCGAGAGCTACGAGCACGCCTGCCGTTTGTGGACCATCGTGCTCGAAATCTCGGTACTGATGGCACAGTTCCCGTCGCGCCAGATCGCCGAACTCAGCTACCGCTATCGCACATTGGGCCTCGGCTTCGCCAACATCGGCGGCCTGTTGATGTCGGCCGGCATTCCGTATGACAGCGCCGAAGGCCGCGCCATTTGCGGCGCCATCTCGGCCATCATGACCGGCATCAGCTACGCCACAAGCGCCGAGATGTCGAAAGAGCTCGGGCCGTTCCCCGGCTATGAACCGAATGCTCAAGACATGCTGCGCGTCATGCGCAACCACCGCCGCGCCGCCTACGGTGAAACGTCAGGCTACGAAAAACTCGCCGTCGCGCCCGTTCCGCTCGACCACGCCAACTGCGCTGATGCACGCCTCGTCGAAGCCGCCAAACGCGCCTGGGACAACGCGCTGATCCTCGGCCAGGCCCACGGCTACCGCAACGCGCAGGCGACCGTCGTTGCGCCGACCGGCACCATCGGCCTCGTGATGGATTGCGACACGACCGGCATCGAACCGGATTTCGCGCTCGTCAAATTCAAGAAGCTTGCGGGCGGCGGCTACTTCAAGATCATCAACCAGTCGGTGCCCGAAGCCCTGCGCACGCTCGGCTATGCGGGGCACAAAATCGCGGAAATCGAAGCCTACGCGGTTGGGCACGCGTCGCTGCGCCAATCGCCCGCCATCAACCACACCAGCCTGAAAGCCAAAGGTTTCACGGACGAGGCCCTGGCCAAAATCGAAAGCGGCTTGGGCGCTGCGTTCGATATCAAGTTTGTGTTCAACCGCTGGACGCTCGGTGATGCGTTCCTCACCGACACGCTCAAAGTCCCAGCCGACAAGCTCTCTGACCCCGCGTTCGATCTGTTCGCGCACTTGGGCTTCTCCAAGCGCGACGTCGAAGCCGCCAACGAACATGTTTGCGGCGCCATGACGCTCGAAGGCGCGCCGCACATCAAAGCCGAACACCTCGCCGTGTTCGATTGCGCCAATCCGTGCGGCCGCAAGGGTAAGCGCTACCTCTCGGTCGAAAGCCACATCCGCATGATGGCGGCGTCGCAGCCGTTCATTTCGGGCGCCATCTCGAAGACGATCAACATGCCGAACGACGCCACCGTCGAGGACTGCAAGCAATCCTACCTGCTGTCGTGGAAGCTCGCGCTCAAAGCCAACGCGCTCTACCGCGACGGCTCGAAACTTTCGCAGCCGCTGAACAGCCAAGTTCTCGGCGACGACGACGACGATGCGGCGGACACGGCAGACGCCCTGCTCGCCAATACGGCGATGGCCGCCCGCACCAGCATCATCACCGAACGCATTGTCGAGCGAATCGTTGAGCGCGTGGTTCACGTCAAGAGCCAAGAGCGCGAGAAAATGCCGAGCCGCCGCAAGGGCTACACGCAAAAAGCCAGCGTCGGCGGCCACAAAGTCTATCTCCGCACCGGCGAATACGACGACGGCGAACTGGGCGAGATTTTCATCGACATGCACAAGGAGGGCGCCGCCTTCCGCAGCCTCATGAATAACTTCGCCATCGCGATCTCTCTTGGGCTTCAGTACGGCGTGCCGCTCGAAGAATACGTCGAAGCCTTCACCTTCACGCGTTTCGAGCCAGCCGGCCTCGTGCAAGGCAACGAGACCATCAAGAACGCGACCAGCATCCTCGACTACATCTTCCGCGAGTTGGCCGTGTCGTATCTCGGCCGTCACGACCTCGCCCACGTCGACCCGCGCGAAATCGTCGGCAAGACCGGCCTTGGATCAAGCGACCAGACGACGGATGAACAGCTCGATCTCGACCTGCCCGAGAGCGTGGCGCGCATGGTGTCGAAGGGTCTGATGCGCGGCACGCCGTTGCGTCTCGCCAGCCGCAGCGGGCATCCCCTCGCGGGCGCATCGCTGACGCCGCAGGCCGAAGCCATGCGTACGCAGCAACAGGAAGTGACCGGGCTTTACGGAGATACGCCTGTGACCGTCGGCGCCACCGCGCTGTCTATGGACGCCAACATCGTAACGATGCGCGCGCCCGCCATCGGCTCGGCCCCCGCCGAGCCGGTTCTGACCAAATCGGAACTCTACAAACAGCGCATGTCGGAAGCCAAACTGCGCGGCTACGAAGGCACCTCCTGCTCCGAATGCCACAACTTCACGATGGTCCGGAATGGCACGTGCCTGAAATGCGATACGTGTGGAAGCACGAGCGGGTGTAGTTGAGCGAAAGGTACAAGCGAAATGGAAACTTTCATCCGTATCGTTGCCTGGCTTGTGTTCTACTTTTTCGTTGTGCTTCCCATATTCGATTTTTTGAGTCATCGCCGAAACGTTAAAATCGAGCGGGATAGAGAGAACCGAGCGCGACGAGAATGGGATGAAGTTTGGGGCAACGGATCGTGGGACGGACATAGAAGCGCGCTGCATGAAGCATATCGTACTCGACAAAAAAGATTGTCCAACGACCACAAAACGTCATCCTCGAACGGGTGAGCCCTCTTGCGAGCCCGTTTGGGGATCCAGCGCAAGACTCCCTATCGCAAAACATTTTCGAGCCTTCGGCGCTCTTTTTGCTGGATCCCCAAACCGCTTGCGGCTGAAGTGGCCGCACGCGGCTTGAGGATGACGTTCGAAGAGGGGGCGCGCAACCCACCCACCTCGTCATCCTCGAACGCGCTCGCCCCTTGGCGAAGAGCGTTCGGGGATCCAGCGCAAAAATCCCTATCGCACTATCGAGCCTTCGGCGCATTTTTCGCTGGATCCCCTAACCGCGATGCGGCTGAATAAGCCGCACGCGGTTTGAGGATGACGATGTGAAACTGAAGCACCCCGCCATTTACATTCTCGCCAGCAAGAAAAATGGCACCCTTTACATCGGCGTGACGAGCGATCTCGCCAGCCGCGTTGCGGTTCATAAGCAAGACCTCATCGCGGGTTTTACAAAGCGCTATGGCGTGCACATTCTTGTCTACTACGAACACTTCAACACAATGGTGGAAGCGATCGCGCGCGAGAAGAAACTCAAAAAATTCTCTCGTGCCAGAAAAATGGCGCTGATCGAAAACAAAAATCCGGACTGGCAAGATTTGTACGAAGCCATCCAGAATTGAGCCAACTTATCCCCGCCCTTAACGTTACCAAAAAATCCCCGAAAAAAGTTATCCCCGCCCCCTCGCGCGCCCGCACACTCACTGCATCTCGCCACACGCGAAGGACGCTGGCTCGAGCTGCGGTCAACGGATGTGGACGAGAGCATGCCGGGCCGCCAGCCAGATCAGCGGGCCTGGGGAACTCTGCCGGCCTGCCGCGACGCGCGCTGCGGTGCGATAGCGAGGTTCAACGCCTGCTCGAAATTTCGAGATGCACAGGCGGATGGTGGACTCAACGGCTCGAAGCAAGTCAGGCCTTGCTTCAGTTTCGAGAGCGGCGCCGAACGTTTAGGGCGGCGTCGCAGCCTCGGAGTTGGCATGCGCGGGACGGCGATGGCTGCATCGCGGACTAAAACAACAGAAGATCGAGGTCACGCCGCCCCGCCCTTCGCTTTTTTCACTTGCGCAACCGACACGCCGAGAGGCGCGCCGGGCGCGACCACTTGGAAGTCCCACTTCGGGGGTTGCGCATGACTCGTGGCCGACCGCCGTGAGCGCTTGCTGTTGCCCGCTGCGCTCCACTGTGGCCACAAGGCCCGCGCTTGCCGAGCAGGCTCGACGAAGGAGAGTCGGAAGTGCCAAGCAAAGTGGCGCCCAAAGCCCCGCCCGGCGGCAGGCTCGCCGAAGGAGAGTCGCCGGGCGCAACGAGAGAGAGAGAGTCCTTGCGGAACGATTAAAGAACGTGTAGCGTACATTTATGATTTGTACCGGCATCCGTTTTCGACGGCCCGCCGCATCGTGTTGAAGCCGTCTCAATCCAGGCGCTTGCCGTTGGCTCCCTGAAGGGGAGTCGGAAGCGCCAAACAAACAACAACCCCGGCGCTTCCGGCCGGCTCGAGGAACGAGAGTCGGAAGCGCCCAGCAAAGTGACCAAAATGCTGACCGAAAAACAGAAAGAGCTGCTCCTTTTCATCCACGACCGGATGCAGGAGCGCGGCGTGCCGCCCTCGTTCGACGAAATGAAGGACGCGCTCGATCTCAAATCAAAGTCCGGCATCCACCGCCTGATCACGGCGCTGGTCGAGCGCGGCTTTATCCGCCGCCTGCCCCACCGGGCGCGTGCGATCGAGGTCATCAAGTTGCCTGAAAACCAGGCGGCGATCTCGAGTACCGGAGAGCCGCGCAGCCGCGGCGGCTTCCAGCCGAGCGTGATCGAAGGCTCGGGCCCGCCGAAACAGAACTTGTCGCCGCCGCCCTCGTACGTCATCGACGCCCGCACCGTGTCGGTGCCGGTCATGGGCCGCATCGCCGCCGGCACGCCGATCAGCGCCATCCAGAATCACACCCATGATATCGCCTGCCCGCCAGATCTTTTGACCAACGGCGAGCACTTCGCGCTCGAGGTCAAAGGCGATTCCATGATTGAAGCCGGCATTCACGATGGCGACACCGTCATCATCCGCCGCTGCGATTCAGCCGAGAACGGCGACATCGTCGTGGCGCTGGTTGAGAAGGAAGAGGCGACGTTAAAGCGCCTGCGCAAAAAAGGCTCGACGATTGCGCTCGAAGCCGCCAACCCCGAATTCAAGACGCGCATTTTCGGCCCCGATCAGGTCGATATCCAAGGCCGCCTCGTCGGCCTGCTGCGCCGCTATTGATCAGTGTCGCCGGCAAGCGGTTCGGCATCGGGTGATTGCGCCGGGGATTGTGCTGGAGGTTGCGATTGCGTGCGGTCGTCGAAGTTCGGATCGGGCGGCGCGTCCGAGCTGCCGTCGTCGTCCTCGATCTCGGCGCGCGGCAGTTCGGGACCGAGCCACTCCGGCCGCGCCGCAAAGGCCGGCAGTTGGCTCGCGTCAACGGCGCCGCTGCGTGCCAGGCGCGGCGTCCGCAGCGAACGCTCTGGCTTTCGTTCCGGCATTTGCGCCCAGGGCCTATTGCCCCGATGTGCCGCAACCGTATCGACGCGCAAACGTGACGCCTCGTCGATGTAAATCGCGTGCGTGCCCTCGCGCCAGACATCGAACACGTCGATGACAGTTGCAGCCTCCACGCCGTTGCAGGCTGGCGGGCGGGGCACATTAAGCACCAGGATCGCGGCCCGATTGCAGTCGTCGGCAAGTGCCGCCGGATGCAGCGCGACGCTCAGCGTGGTAGACTTGACTTTGGCCACACATCCGGCGCCATCGCAGGCGAACCCGCCCGCCTTCTGCGCCTCACTCGGGTTCCGCCCGTCGCCGTCGTGTTCCAGCCAGCGGCCAAGCTCGAACTTGGATTGCCGTGCGGACAAGGCCGACAGTAGGCCATCGGGCCCGCGCACCGCGACCAGCTCGCCGTTGCGCGCAACGAGCACATCGGGCCGGGCTAAGAACGGTGCCAGCATAACGCCGCCAAGTGCGGCTGTGATACCGAGCAAGCGCCAGCGCGTTTGCCACAGCGCCAGCCACAACCCGCCGCCAACCATAAGTGCAAATGCGTGGACCGGCATCGCCGGTAAATGCCCGACGGCGCCCGGAATCGCGGCAACCGTCCGCGCGCACCATGACATCGCATCGATGCCTAGCCCCATGGGGTAGAGCGCCACCGCCTCGAGCCCGAATGGCATCAGCACGAGGGCAGCAAGCGCCGCTGGCATGACAACGATGTTGCAGATCGGGATCGCCAACAGATTGGCCAGCACCGCGTACTGCTGGCTCTGGTGAAAATGATAGGCCGCGAACGGCGCGACCGCCGCGCTTGCAATGAGCGTCGAAAAGACAATGCCGCCGAAAAAGAGTAGGATGCGCCAAACGGGATGCGGGCCGTCGCGGCGCGCTGTCCGGCGCCGCACTTCCTCGTACGTCGCGACGAGGCCGGTAACGGCGGCGAACGACATCTGGAAGCCGGCGTCAAAAAGGCTTTCAGGGTAAAGGCCAAGGATCAGAAACGCCGACAGCGCCACATTGCGCAATGCGAGTGCCGGCCTATCGACCAGCACCGCGCCGAATGCAACCGCGATCATCAACGCCGAGCGCACGGTCGCGAAGGCGGCACCCGAAATCGCCAGATAAAAGAATGCAGCGACAATGCCCACTGCTGCCGCCCACTTTTTGATCGGATACCGCAAGGCGACGGCCGGAATGCAGGCGAGCCCCAAGCGCAGCGAATAGAACACCGCACCCGCCATGATGACCATATGCAGGCCCGAGATCGACAGGATATGGAACAGGCCGGAATTCTTGAACGCGCCGTTGGTCTCGGCGCTGATGCCGCCGCGCTCGCCCGTGATCAGCGCGGTTGCAATCGCGCCCTGCTCGCCCGGCAGCGCTGCCTTGATGCGCTGACCGATGGTGTGGCGCAGTTCCTCGATGACCCGCGCAGCTGCCTCAGTCCATGACGCGGGACCAGTAGCGGCCTCGATCTCGGGAGGCGAAAATGTATAGCCGACGCCGCCGAGACGTTCGAACCAGGCGCTGCGCGCAAAGTCGAACCCGCCGGGAATGGCCGGCTTCGCTGGCGGCGACAGTGTGGCTTTGAGACGAATGCGATCTCCCGTTTTCACGCCCGGCACATCGCGCAGAATGCGAATGCGAACCGCGTGCGGCCGCTGTTCGGCTTTGAGAGCCCCAAGCGTCGCAACATCGATTGTCACGCGCGCGCCGCGCGGGGCTCGCGGCTCGACACGGGTAATAACGCCCGCGATATCCATATTGCGCAGCGGCCTCTCAAGCACCGGCGCGCGCACCGTCTCGACGCGCAACTTGGCAGTTGCAAATCCGCCGCCGCTGAGCGCCAGCGCCATGACGGCTGCGCGCGCAAGACTGCCGCGCACCGTGACCGCATACAAAACCAGCGCTGCGGCAAGCGGCACGAACGCCGTGAACACGGCCGGCTCGCGCGGCAACCCGAAATACGCTGCGATACCGGCCCCGAAACAGACCGGCGCCCACAGAAAAAACCGGCCGCGTTCGGCATCGAGCGCCGTGCGCAGCGCACTATTTGGCGGCAACTGGCCGGCCTGCGCGATCCATGCGTCGCGATGCCCGCCGTCGCTCAGGCGCTCGTCCTGCTTTGCCGCTGCACCCTGCGCGGACATGCCCGCTGCCCCTACCCTTGGCCAGGCCACCATGCTACGAGCCAGCGCAACAATCCTCAACCCAATCGCATTAACAAAGGTCCGATGCCAGTGGCCTCAAAATCCAGTGCGCCCGTGGTGCGCTTCGCCCCCTCCCCGACCGGCTATCTCCATATCGGCGGCGCCCGCACGGCACTGTTCAATTGGCTCTACGCCCGAGGCCGGGCGGGGAAATTTCTGCTGCGCATCGAGGATACCGACCGCGAGCGCAACAACGACGCCGCCGTTGCCGCGATCCTCGACGGTCTCAAGTGGCTCGAATTGGACTGGGACGGCGAAGCTGTCTCGCAGTTCGCGCGCGCCGGCCGGCATCGCGCCGTTGCCCATGAGCTCTTG
>JANNSR010000071.1:0-10652 GCA_031402935.1 Hyphomicrobium sp.
ATGCAGGGCCGCCGGCAAAATCGGTAAGCCGGGGTTCACTGCCTGCCGCGTGACGCGCGCTGCGGCGCGATAGCGTGGTGAAACGCCCATCTCGAAAGGAGATGCGGGGGCGGATGGCGGGTTCGACGGCTCATGGATCGCAAGCGCGATCCGCAGCTCATACGAGAGGCACCGGACATATGGGCCGGAGCCGAGGCGGAGAGTTGGCATGACGCGGGGCGGCGGCAGGTCCGCATCCCAATCTAAATGCAAAAGAGCGAGGCCACGCCGCCCCGTCCCTTTTTACATGGCTCTACGAGCGACTCCCCTCCGGGGAGCCGGCCGCCGTTCGCGTTGGCTGTTGCGCTGTCCGTGCCTCAAGCCCGCGCCTTGCGGCCGGCTCGCCACTTGGCGAGCCGCACGGCGCAAAGCAAAGTGTCTGTCGGAAGCGCCAAGCAAAAAGCTGCTACAACCCACCACGCCCGTCACCCCACAACCACACGAATCATGGTTCTCTTCGCGCTCCGGCTGCGCGCGCTGAAATCGTATTGTGGCGCGCACGCTATGTGGAGATACGCCATGAAATTTGCAGCATTCACGGAAGAGACGATCTGGGCGGTCGAAGCGACCGAAGCCGAAGCCCGCACAGAAGCGGAGGCAACGATGCGCGACATGGGCGACGACGCGCGCATCGCCGAACTGAGATTCGCGCCGATCGACGACGCCCTCGTGGAAGCCCTCGCCGAGGCCGAGGCCAACGGCACGGAAGTTCTGTTCGAGCTGATGGACGGCGAATTGTGCGAGGTCGAGGTCGTCGACGCTTGATTCTGGCGCTCGGCAACCTTCCGTGCCCGGCGGCCGGCTCGACGAAGGAGAGTCGCGACCACTTGGAAGTCCCCTTGCGGGGCCGGGCACAAGCAAAAAGACTCTGCCACATATCCTCACCGCGGCAATCGCGGCTAGACTAACGCGGCGCCTCAACTGGGCGCCGCTGTTCGTTCGGGCCCCATGACAGTTCTGAAACCACAGTCCGGGCCGCGTTCTGACGCTGCCACCGCGCCGCTCTCGCCCGCGCGCGAACGCGCGCTTCTGTGGGCGCTGCTGCTCGGCAATTTCGTCGTTGGAACCGGCATTCTGCTGCCGGCCGGCATGTTGACGGAGTTGGCGCAGGGCTTGAGTGTCAGCGTTCCCGCCGCCGGTGGATTGCTGCTCGCGAGCGGCATCGTCGTCGCCATCGGCGCGCCTTTGATCGCGGGCTTCACGTCGAACGTCGACCGCCGCTTGCTCCTCGTCGCGTCCCTCGTGCTCTACGCCGTCGCCCACGCCGTCTCGGCGCTTGCCCCGAATTTCGAAACGGTGATGGCCGCGCGCCTGGCGCTCGCCGTCTCAGCCGCGATCTTCACGCCGCAGGCCGCCGCAACCGTCGGCGCGCTTTTGCCGCCCGAACGGCGCTCGAGTGCCATCACGTTCGTGTTCGTCGGCTGGTCGCTGGCGACCGTCGGCGGTATGCCGCTTGGCGGTTATGTGGCGCACGCGTTCGGCTGGCCCGCGGCCTTCGCCATCGTCGCCGCGATGTCGGTATTGGCAGCAGCCGCCGTTTGGCTGACGGTGCCGGGCCGCGTCCGAATCGCACCGCTCAGCCTCGCGTCGTGGAAGACGGTGTTGACGAGCAACGCGCTGATGACGGTGCTGCTCGTCACAATACTCAACGGCACCGGACAGTTCACACTCTTTACCTACCTGTCGCCGTCGCTGAAATCATCGCTCAGTGCCGACGCGGCGCTCGTGACGCTGATCCTCGCCTGGTATGGCATCGCGGCGACGCTCGGCAATGTTATCGCGACGCGCCTCGTGACCAACATCGGGCCTGCACGCTCTGCACTGGTTGCGCTGCTCGGCATGGCGAGCGGCTTGGCGCTGTGGGGCCTTGGCGCGCACGTGCTCTTTGCCGTGTTGGCGGCAGCGACGCTCTGGGGCCTCGGCACCTTCGCGACCAACTCGATCCAGCAGGCGCGCCTCGCCGGCATCGCGCCCGAGTTGACCTCGGCGTCGATCTCGCTGAATACGTCGGCGATTTACTTCGGCCAGGCCGCCGGCTCCGGCCTTGGCGGTATGCTGATCAATGCCGGGGCCATGGCCTATTTGCCGTGGGCTGGCGCTGCCATTTTGCTGGCAGCCGCCGCCGTATCGGCCTTTGCGATGCGCTATGAGGCGCCTTGACAGGGCACCGCGCCGGGTGCCTAAAGCCGGAAAACATTGGGTTTGCCGCGATATTCCGGAGACACTTGAGGCATGGCCATCGCATTCGTTTTTCCGGGTCAGGGTAGCCAGGATGTCGGCATGGGCAAGGCGCTGGCGGAAGCCTTTCCAAGCGCGCGCGCCGTGTTCGACGAAGTCGATGACGCGCTCGGCCAGAAGCTTTCGGCGATCATGTGGGACGGCCCGAAGGAGATGCTCACCCTCACCGAAAATGCCCAGCCCGCGCTGATGGCCGTGTCGATGGCCGTGATGCGCGTGCTTGAGTTGGAAAAGGATTTTCGCCTTGAAGACAAAGTCAAATTCGTTGCCGGCCATTCGCTTGGAGAGTATTCGGCGTTGGCCGCCGCCGGCGCGTTTTCGCTCAGCGATGCGGCGCGGCTTTTGAAGCTCCGCGGGCAGGCCATGCAAAAGGCCGTTGCGGTCGGCGAGGGGGCCATGGCCGCGCTGCTGGGTGTCGGCATGGACGTGGCGATCAAGGTCGCGGTGGAAGCGGCTCAGGGCGACGTCTGCCAGGTCGCCAATGACAACGAGCCGACGCAGGTCGTGCTGTCGGGCCACAAGCGTGCCATCGATCGCGTCGCTGAAATCGGCAAGGCCCATGGCGTACGCCGCGCCGTGAATTTGCCGGTCTCCGCGCCGTTCCACTGCGCGCTGATGCAACCCGCAGCTGACGCGATGGCGGAGGCCTTGAGCAAAGTGACGGTCCATAAACCCGTCGTGCCCGTCGTCGCCAACGTCGCAGCAACCGCGATTTCCGAACCGGACGAAATCAAGCGACGCCTCGTCGAGCAGGTCACCGGCACCGTGCGCTGGCGCGAGTGCGTCGCTTACATGGCCGCCAACGGCATCACGGATTTCTACGAAATCGGCGCGGGCAAAGTCCTCGCCGGCCTCGTCAAGCGGACTGCAACAAGCGCAAAAGCTACGAGCCTCGGGTTACCTGCTGATATCGATGCTGCCATCGCAGCGCTTATGGGTTGATATTTCCCTCTCCCCGTCCTTATGGGGAGAGGGAGCAATAAAACGCACCGTTCGATTTTCGAAAGTTTGAAGGAAAGAACATGTTCGACCTCACCGGGAAAACAGCACTGGTAACGGGCGCGACTGGCGGCCTCGGGGCCGAGATCGCCCGCGTTCTTCACAAGGCCGGCGCGACGGTTGCGATTTCGGGCCGGAAGATCGAGGCGCTAGAAGCTCTCTCTAAAGAACTCGGCGACCGCGTGACAATCGTGCCGTGCGACCTCGCCGACCGCGCCAGCGTCGCAAAGCTGATTGATGAGGCCGTCAAAGCGCTCGGCGGCCGTCTTGATATCCTCGTCAACAACGCCGGCTTGACCAAAGACAACTTGTTTATGGTCATGAAGGACGAGCAGTGGGACGACGTCATCGCCGTCAACCTGACGTCGACATTCATGCTCTGCCGCGCCGGATCGCGCCACATGATGCGTTCGAAGACGGGTTACGGCCGCATTATCAACATAGCTTCTGTATCGGGCGTATTCGGCAATCCGGGTCAGGGCAACTATGCCGCGTCGAAAGCCGGCATGATCGGCATGACCAAGAGTTTGGCGCGTGAGGTTGCGTCGCGCGGCATTACGGCGAACTGCATCGCGCCGGGCTTTATCCAGACCGCCATGACGGATGTGCTCAACGACAAGCAGAAAGCAGACATTTCCGCCATTATCCCGGCCCAGCGCTTCGGAAAACCAGTCGATATCGCCGCCGGCTGTCTCTACCTAGCGTCCGACGAGGGCGCGTACATCACCGGTCAGACGCTGCATATCAACGGTGGTATGGCCATGGTCTGAGCCGCCGGGCGGCAGCGCGACCGGGACGCCTTGGTAAACGGCGCTGGGCGGCTTTTTTGAACAATTTTGTCGCGCGGCCGAAGTGCCTGAACAAAGGTCAGGCCAAGCTTTGCATTGCCGGGGAAGTGTGTTAACGACGCTTCGGTTTTTAGGCGGTCAGCCGCGCCTGAAGGCCGTTTGCAGCCGCGATCGGAGGATCGCGGATCCACCCGCAAATAATGCTAGGGATCGGCGATCTGGACCTTATCGTTCGGCATCGGGCTCAAGTATCTTACGACGGCAAGAACGGCTGACGCGGCTTTGACTGGCGAGCCATTGAAGAGAGACACGAGGACAGACGATGAGCGATGTCGCAGAGCGCGTGAAGAAGATTGTCGTTGAGCATCTGGGCGTCGAGACCGACAAGGTCACGGATAACGCCAGCTTCATCGACGATCTTGGCGCCGATAGCTTGGATACGGTCGAGCTCGTGATGGCGTTCGAAGAAGAATTCGGCTGCGAAATTCCCGATGACGCCGCAGAACACATTCTGACGGTCGGCGACGCGGTCAAGTTTCTGGAGAAGAACGCCAGCGCTGCTTAAAGCGCTGGGGCTGCCGCACGCCGGCGGTCTCGTCAAGTTCTGCGCCGGAAAGTTTCCGTATAAGCCAGGGGCCGGGTCAACTGGCCCCTCGTTTGTGTCAGTGACTACTCGCGATATTCACGGCAAGAAACGATCATGCGCCGCGTCGTCATCACAGGTCTCGGTCTCGTGACGCCCGTCGGCTGCGGCGTTGAGGCGTCGTGGTCGAATTTGCTCGCCGGCAAAAGCGGCGCCCGCCGCGTCGAGGAATTCGAAGTCTCCGACATCACCTGCCAGATCGCGAACTTCATTCCGCGCGGGGCGCTCGCCGACGGCAAATTCAACGCCGACGACTGGATGGAGCCGAAAGAGCAACGCAAGGTCGATGATTTTATCATCTACGCTGTGGCCGCCGCCGATCAGGCCATCGCCGATTCCGGCCTCAAATTCGATACCCAGGAGAAACAAGAGCAGGCCGGCGTTCTGATCGGTTCTGGCATCGGGGGATTGTCCGGCATCGCCGACACGTCGCTGCTGTTAAAAGAAAAAGGTCCGCGCCGGGTTTCGCCGTTCTTCATTCCTGGACGATTGATCAATCTCGCCAGCGGGTATGTTTCGATCAAGCATCAGCTCAAGGGTCCAAACCACTCGGTGGTCACCGCTTGCTCGACAGGCACGCATGCCATCGGCGACGCTGCCCGGCTGGTAGCTCTTGGCGACGCCGAGGTGATGGTGGCTGGCGGATCTGAAAGCCCTATCTGCCGCATTGCGATGGCGGGTTTTGCCGCCTGCCGGGCGCTATCGACTCATTTCAACGATGCCCCAACCAAGGGCTCGCGCCCCTATGACAAGGACCGCGATGGTTTTGTCATGGGTGAGGGCGCTGGTGTCGTCGTGCTTGAAACGCTGGAACATGCGAAGGCGCGCGGCGCGACGATCTACGCCGAAGTCATCGGTTACGGGATGTCGGGCGACGCCTATCATATCACCGCGCCGTCAGAGTCGGGCGATGGGGCCTTCCGCTGCATGAAGGCGGCGCTCGAACGCGGCAAGACCAGCGTCAGCGAAGTCGATTACGTCAACGCGCATGGCACCTCGACGCCGATGGGCGACGAGATCGAGCTGGGTGCCGTTGAGCGCCTATTCGGCAACAGCGCCGGAAAACTGGCGATGTCGTCGACGAAGTCGGCGATTGGTCATTTGCTGGGTGCAGCGGGCGCGGTCGAAGCCATTTTCTCGGTGCTGGCGATGCGCGACAACATTGCGCCGCCGACGCTGAACCTCGACAATCCTTCAGTTGCGACCGCCATCGACCTCGTACCCCACACGCCGAAAAAGCGCGAGATTAACGTCGCGCTGTCGAATTCATTCGGGTTTGGCGGCACCAATGCGTCACTGTTGCTCCGCCGCGTCGCCTAGTGACGTGCCTTAGCAGCCGTGAAATCCCGCTTTCGCCACATTTTTTACCGACCGTCCAGCTTGGGTTCGTGCCGGGTCAGTTGGCTCAGGCGCGTTAGGGGTTTAAAGTCTTCGGGGACATGCTCTTAAACAAAATGAGCAATCGCAGAAAGCGTTTGTACACGACGAGCCGCAGCAAAACGGCTGGTGCGCGCTCGCCCGCTGAACGGCTAGAGCCAGGTCGCGCTCCTGTTCGCCCGCGCGGTCTGCAGACGCGGGAGCCATCGCGCCTCGTATCCGGCACCGTGCGCGTCTTTAGTGCGCTGTTTACATTGTCGCTCGTCGCAATGCTGTTCATGGCCGGCGCCGGTCTGACGGTCTATCACCAATATGAAATGCCGGGGCCGCTGGAGGCCCAGCGCACCGTCATCATTCCGAAAGGCGAAGGTCGCATTGCCATTGCCGAGCGGCTCGAAAAGGAAGGCATTATTTCCAACCGCTGGACGTTTATCGGCGGCCACCTGCTGCAGTCTTGGTTCGGCGCCAAGAAGATGCCAGAGCTGCGCGCAGGCGAATACGAACTCAAGGCCAACGCCTCGATGCGCGAGGTCATGGACACGCTCGCCGAAGGCAAGTCGATCCTCTACAAAGTCACGATGCCGGAAGGCTTAACGAGCCAGCAGATCGTCGAGCGCCTGAAGGCCGAGCCAACGTTGAGTGGTGACGTCTCGACAATCCCGCCTGAAGGAACACTGCTTCCCGACACCTACCATTTCTCCAAGGGTGCCTCGCGCCAGGAAATCGTCGAGCATATGCAGACGGCGATGAAAAAGTTCGTCACCGGGCTTTGGGAAAAGCGCGCAGCCGACTTGCCATTGCGGTCACCCGACGACGCCGTGACATTCGCTTCGATCGTCGAAAAGGAAACCGGCAAGCCCGATGAGCGCGACCGGGTTGCGGCTGTGTTTTACAACCGGCTCAAGAAGGGCATGCGGCTGCAGTCCGATCCGACCATAATTTACGGCATTGCCGGCGGCGCGGGGACACTGGGGCGCGGCATCACCAAGACCGACATCGACACCAAGACGCCCTACAACACGTATCAAATCAACGGTCTTCCGCCTGGGCCGATTGCAAATCCCGGTAAGGCGGCGCTGGACGCGTCCTTCAACCCGGCGAAAACATCGGACTTGTATTTTGTAGCCGATGGCACCGGCGGCCATGCGTTCTCAGAAACGTTAAAGGAGCACAACTCAGCGGTCGCCAAATGGCGCGGCACTGAAAAGCAGGCGAAGGCTGCGCAGCCGCCGTCGAAAGAGTCCGGAGCGCAAGGCGCCGAACCCGACCCCGATGTTGCACCCATTCCTGACTCCGCCCTAGATATTGCGCCCGAGGCACCGGTCGCCGCCGAGCCTCAAAAGCCGGCGAAGCCGAAGCCGAAGCCATCAGCGTCAACTGAAAAGGCCAAGGCCATCCCCAGTACCCCGCCGTCGCAAGACGCCACGGTCGCGCCGGCCAGCACGTCGGCTGCATCGACCCCTGCCAAAAAGCCGAAAAATCCTTAAGCCGCCGGTCACCACTGCCGCTGCAACCGTTTGCGCTTTGGGCGTGACCGGGTAAGTTGCCCCCAGAATAAGGATCGGGGGCCTCGTGAGCATTTCCAGCATGACCGGTTTTGCCCGAACCGACGGCGCCGCCGAGGGGATGACCTGGGCCTGGGAAACGCGAAGCGTGAATGGCCGCGGCCTCGATATACGTCTGCGCCTGCCGCCCGGCTTCGACGCGCTTGAGCCGTTGGTGCGCGACGCGGCCGCAAAGCGTTTAGCGCGCGGTAACGTGTCCGTCTCACTTGCACTCGAACGGCTGAACGGCGCCGGCACAGTCCGCCTCAACGAGCAGGTGCTGAGTGGAATTTTGAAAGCTGCCGATCGCGTCGCCGAACTGACCGGCGGCACGCGCCCGGACACAGCGGCTCTGCTCGCCATGAAGGGCGTGCTAGAGACCAGCGACGCCCTACAGGACGACGCCGATCGGCGCGGCGCGCGAGACCGCATACTGGCGCAAAGCTGCGAAACCGCACTCGACAAGCTGGTCGAGGCCCGCCGCACGGAAGGCGCGCGCCTCGCAGCCATCCTCTCCGAACAGATTGGGCAGATCGAAAAACTCGTCGCCGATGTCCGTGCGTCGCCGTCGCGGACGCCAGCCGCCATCCAGCAGAAATTGAAGGATCTAGTGGCTCGCCTTTTGGACGATGGCCAGTCCTTCGACGCCGACCGTTTGCACCAGGAAGCCGTGCTCGCCGCGACGCGTTCCGACGTTGAGGAAGAATTGGCACGTCTCGAAACTCATGTCTCGGCGGCGCGCGAGATCTTGGGCGAGACCGGCGCCGTCGGCCGCAAGCTGGATTTTCTGGCCCAGGAGTTCAACCGCGAAGCCAACACGCTCTGTTCAAAAGCCAATGCCGTCGATGTGACGCGGCTAGGCCTAGCGCTCAAAACCGTTATCGACCAGCTGCGCGAACAGGTGCAAAACGTCGAATGACCCGGCGAGCAAAGAGGCTCTGAACCCAGATATGCCAGCCGACACGCCAACGCCGCGCCCAAGCATCGCGAGACGCGGTTTGCTCTACATCCTGTCGTCGCCGTCGGGCGCCGGCAAAACAACGCTTGCGCGCCGACTGCTCGCCGCCGATCCGAATATCACAATGTCGGTGTCAGTGACGACACGGCCGGCCCGCCCCGGCGAGAGTGACGGCGTCGACTACCACTTCACCGATCACGCCCGCTTCGACGCCATGAAGGCGTCCGGCGCGCTGCTTGAATGGGCGCGGGTGTTCGACAATTTCTACGGCACGCCGCGCGCCGCCGTCGAGGCTGCGATCAAATCCGGGCGCGATGTGCTGTTCGATATCGACTGGCAGGGTGCGCAGCAGCTGTCGGAAAAAATGCCGGGTGACGTCGTGCGCGTCTTCGTGCTGCCGCCGTCGGGCAGCGTTCTCGAAGCGCGTTTGAAGTCGCGCGCCCAGGACCCGCCCGATGTCGTGGCAAGGCGCATGGCGGCGGCTGCCGCCGAGATCAGTCACTGGCCCGAGTACGACTACGTCATCGTCAACACCGACCTTGATGAAAGCACCCGCGCTATCACCGCGATTTTGGTCGCCGAGCGCTTGAAGCGCGAACGGCTGCTCGGGCTATCAGCTTTCGTCCGGGATATGCAAAGCGCGCTGTAGCAACGGTGCGCCAAGGGGCTATTTCGCGGCACCGCTCTCGTAGGCCAGCGCCAGGGCCGCAAACTGCGCAACCGTCAATTGTTCGGCACGCTGTTCTGGCGCGATGCCCACCTTCGCCAGCAGCAGCTCCGGCATCGGAGTCAACTGTTTGAGGCTCGAGCGCAGCATCTTGCGCCGCTGTCCGAACGCGGCTGCCGTCACGCGGCCAAGCGTCGTAACCGAGCAAGCTGGTTGCGGCCTGACGTGCGGCGTGAAGGTGACGACGGCGGATGCGACCTTTGGCGGCGGCGTAAACGCCTCCGCCGGCAAGTGCATGACGATGTCGGCGTCGCAGCGCCATTGCGCCAGAACCGATAACCGTCCGTAGGCTTTGCTGCCAGGCAGCGCGACGATACGCTCGGCTACTTCGCGCTGGAACATCAGGACCATGCGTTCATACCATGGCGGCCATGGCTCGGCTTCGAGCCAACCGGCCAGCAGCAGTGATGCGATGCCATAAGGGAGATTGGCGGCAATCGTCACCGGTCCTGATGCTGTCTCGATCAGCGCCCGCCAATCGGTCTCAAGCGCATCGCCCGCGTGCACGTCGATCTGTCCTGGGTATCTGGCCGCAATCTCTGCCAATGCCGGCAAGCAGCGTGCGTCGCGCTCAACGGCGATTACGCGGCTGGCGCCCTCGAGCAGCAGCGCCCGCGTCAAGCCGCCAGGACCCGGGCCGACTTCGACGATCGTGCGCCCCGGCATGGCGCCGCAGAAGCGGGCGATCTTGCGCGTGATATTGAGATCGAGCAGAAAATTCTGGCCGAGGCTCTTTTTCGCGCGAAGCTCATGGCGATCGATGACCTCGCGAAGCGGCGGTAGTCCGTCTTGTGTTGACCGGAGTGTCATGCGGCGACAATCGCGCGCCGTGCCGCCATCAGATCCGCCAGCCTGATCGCAGAGATCAGGCTTTCCGCCGACGCACGCCCGTGGGGTGCGATATCGAACGCCGTGCCGTGGTCGGGAGAGGTGCGCACGAACGGCAAGCCCAGCGTAACATTGACGCCGTCATCGAACGATAATGTCTTGATCGGGATCAGTGCCTGGTCGTGATACATGGCGACTGCCGCGTCATAGCGGCTTCGCGCGGCGCCATGAAACAGCGTGTCGGCCGAGTGCGGTCCGGATATCGCGATGCCTTGACGCTGCAGATCGAGGATAGCGGGCGCGATGATATCGCGGTCTTCGCTGCCGAGTGCGCCATCTTCGCCGGCGTGGGGATTGAGCCCCGCGACGGCAATGCGCGGGTTGGCGATGCCGAAGTCGCGCCGCAGCGCGCTCCATATCGTGCGCACGCTCGCGTCAATCAGCTGCCGCGTGATCATCGCCGGGACGCGGCTCAAGGGCACATGGATCGTTAGCGGCACGACCCTGAGTA
>JANNSR010000072.1:0-8898 GCA_031402935.1 Hyphomicrobium sp.
ACAGACACCACCGAGGTCGGCGCCGTAGCAGCCGCCGTGCCGCCGTTGATGGTGAAAGCGCCAACGTTCGGGGCAGCCGTGGTAGAACCCGAGCCAAGCGCTACGTCGTTCTTGTTGTTGGCAATCGCATTCGGACCGATCGCAACCGAGTCCGTGCCCGTTGCCGTGCTGTCGGCCAGCACCGAATTGGCGTGGAAGTACTTAATGCCGCCGCCGCCGAACACCGCCGTATCAAGTGCGCTGAAGGCGCTGCCCGCATCGTTGTAGCCCGTGCCGCCTATTGTATAGGTTGGGGCTGAGATCGTGCCGTTGGGCAGCACAGCCGCGCCGCCGCCCAAAGCCGCCACAACCGACGCCTGGTTGGCGTAAATTTGCCCGCCATTGACGCCATCGGTCGAGGTCGCCGAGATGGCGCCCGGCGCGACGTTGATCAACATGCGTTCCGCGCCCACGGCACCAATCGAAACCACGTTGGCTTTGCCGCCGTCGGTCGAACCCGCCCCGAGTGCAACTGAGTTCGTGCCGGACGAATTGGCCCCATCGCCGAGCGCGGCAGATGATGTTCCAGTTGCTTGCGCGCCAAAGCCGGTTGCGAGGCTCTTAGAGCCAGATGCCACTGTATCCTGACCGAGAGCTGTGGCGTCTGCTGCTGTCGCTTGCGCGTTGTCGCCGACCGCGGTCGAGGAGTCGGCCGTTGCCTGAGCGCCGTTACCGAGTGCTGTTGAACCTATACCAGAGGCGGTCGCATCCGGCCCCATGGCAACTGCCTGAGCACCGGACGCTTCAGCGTTCTTACCAGCTGCAATGGCGTCCGCGCCCGACGCTACTGCGCCCGGAGAGATCGCAGTTGCGTCCGTGCCGGTCGCAGTCGGATCGGCAAGCGCTGACGTGTTGTTGACGTCAATCGCGGCGCCTAGACCGCCGTCAAGCGCAGCAATCGCCGCGCCGACGTTGCTATAGCCGGTGCCGTCGACCGTATAGGTCGGCGAAACCTTGGTCGTGCCATCGGCGTTCAACACTATGCCGCCGCCCAAGGCCGCTGCCGTTGATGCGCCGAGGTTATTGGCCGCCGTCGCCGTCAGATAGAGTTGCGAGCCGTTGATGGCGTCCGTCGAGGTGGCAGACACCACACCAGCGGCGACGTTGGTGATCTGGCGCTCGTTGCCAGCTGAGCCGACCGAGACGACCGAGGTCGGAGTTGTCGCAGCAGCCGTGCCGCCGTTGATGGTGTAGGCACCTGTGTTCGGCGCGACTGTAGTCGAACCCGCACCAAGAGCCACGTCGTTGGCGTTGGACGCCGTTGCTCCATCACCGAGTGCCGTCGACGATGCGCCGGACGCCGTGGCGCTCACACCGGCCGCAGTTGCCCTCGCAGCCGAAGCGCTTGCGGCATGGCCGACACCAGTTGCATCGGTCGCCGTGGCATTCACATCATGGCCGATTGCGGTCGCGCTCAAGGCAAGCGCGTTGGCGCCCGAGCCAAGTGCGGTGGCAGCTGGACCCGTAGCCTGCGAGAAATTGCCAACCGCCGTCGAGACAAATGAGGTCGACTTCGAGTCGATGCCGATGGCAACCGAGTTGTGTCCCGTTGCTTGAGCATTGGTACCAACCGCCGTCTGTCCGGTATCTGGCCCGCCGTTGACACCCGCGACGGCGCCATTGCCAACAGCGACAGCGTTGGTGTTCCAGGAGTTCGCGTTGGGCCCGACCGCGACGCTTTCTGTTCCGGTGGCGACGGAATCCGCCAGCGTCGAATTGGCGTTGAAGTACTTCGTCTTGCCCGATGTGGCATTGAGCGCTGACAGCGCGCTGCCGACATCGTTGTAAGTCGTCGATCCGATCGTATAGTTCGGCGCCGTCACCGTACCCGACGTCGGGTCGTAGATCGACCCACCGCCCAGGTTCGTCGCGACCGAGCCGAGCGACGTGTTGAGCTGTCCGCCGTTGACGACTTCGGTCGATCCCGCGACCGTCGAGCCCGCAGCGAGGTTCGTGATCTTGTCGCCGCCCATATTGATGCCGGTGCCGTTGATCGTTGGACCGCCGGTGACCGCGATGCTCGTCAGACCCGTCAGCGCCGGATTGAGTGCCAGCGCAATCTGATTACCCGTCTGCGTCGAGATCAGGTTATCGCCCGCGGCGACCGTGACCGTCTCGCCCGCACCGATGCCTTCGACCGTTGGCGTGTTTGCAACACCCGTTCCGGTTTTGCCCGTCGTCAGGTTGAAGCCTGAGTTTAATGCCGAGAGCGCGCTGCCGACATTGTTGTAAGTCGTCGAGCCGATGGTGTAGCTCGGCGCGGTCCATGCGCCGGTCGTTGTGTTGTAGGCGGCTGTTCCGCCGAGCGACGTCGCGACATTGGTGCCAAGCGCGTTGATATTGGAATTGAGACCCGTGGCGACGTTGTAGAGCTGCGAGCCATTGATGGCATTGGTCGAGGACGCCGAAACCTCGCCGTCCGCCACGCCTTGAATCTGACGATTGCCAACCGCCACAACGCCGTTAGCCGGCGCCTGCGTGACAGCGAACGTCTTGCCCGTGACGACCGCGTTGGCGGTTGTGTAGCCGGTTGTTGCCGTTATAGCCAAAGCGGTCGAACCCGTACCGAGAGCCACCGAGTTCGCCAAAGTTGCTGAAGACCCCGAACCGAGCGCGACGCCCTTCGACGCGCTGGTCGTCGCTGCATCACCGAGAGCGACGCTGCCGGCACCAGTCGCTTTCGACTGGAAGCCGCCTGCAACCGAGCCCTGCCCCGTCGCCGTGTTGGTGTTGCCGAGCGCGATCGCACCCGCACCCGTTGCGGTATTGTCTTTGCCGAGCGCCAGTGCGCCTGCGCCGGTCGCGACGTTGGGATCGCCGATCGCGACCGCGCCATCGCCGTCGGCGATGTTGCCAACACCGATCGACACCGCCTGGCCATTTTGTGCCGTCGCGCCGAGACCAATTGCAACGGCTCCCGCGCTGGTGGCGGCAGCCTTGCCGCCGATGGCAATGGCATCAGCGGCACTGGCAACCGAACCGTTGGTGGCGTTGCCGCCGATGGCAATGGCACCATCACCGGAAGCTGCCGCTTTATAGCCGACAGCCGTCGAAGCAATGCCGGTCGCTGCCGAAATTTCACCGAGCGATGTCGAATCCGCCTTTGTTGCCTGAGCGCCCGATCCGAGCGACGTGGCGTTTGTTCCACTGGCAATTGCTGCCGAACCACCGGCGAAGCTGTTCAAAGCGTTGGCGGTTGCAGCGGTGCCAACAGCCGTTGCGTTGCCGGCGGATGCGCTAGCGTTCAGGCCAATTGCGGAGGATGCCGCGCCGCTCGCGGTCGTGAACGCGCCGAGCGCCACCGAGCTGATACCCGAGGCGGCGGCAGTGTTGCCGTAGGCAGAGGCGTTTAAGTTCGTCGCCGCTGCCAAACTCCCCTGCGCGATGGAATTTGATCCAGATGCGTTGGCGAAGTATCCGATGGCAACAGCTTGCGCCTGCGAAGTCGCGTTGTTGCCAATAGCTGTCGATAACGTTCCCAAAGCCTTCGAATCGCTGCCGATAGCGACGGCGAAACTACCCGACGCGGTGACGGCATTGCCGACTGCAACGGCAAAGGTATTGGTTGCACTTGCGGACGACCCGACAGCCAGTGCCGACTGACCAGTCGCGACGTTGTTGATGCCCAGTGCTGTGGCTCCACCCCCACCGCCTGAACCCGTGGCTACCGATCCCAAACCAACAGCAATGTCGCCGCTGGTATTGGCAGTAGATTGCCCGCCGATGGCGATGGAGTTTGCTCCTGCGGCCTTGGCACCTGCCGTGGCGTTGCCGCCAAGTGCCGTCGCACCTGCGCCCGAGGCAACTGACGCGTGGCCCACCGCCGTTGCGCTAATTCCGCTTGCCGTCGCGAAGCCTGAAAGAGAAACGCCGCCCGTGCTTGTCGCCCCCCCAATAGCGACTGCGCCTGCCGCCGTTGATTGCGCGCCACCGCCGACCGCAACGGCGCCTTCACCGGTCGCTTTGGAGTATGATCCGAGAGCGCTCGAATAGTATTTGGTGGCGCTGGCACCCTCGCCGAACCCAACCGCGCCCGAGCCGGAGACGGCGGCAAAACCGCCGACAACAGTCGAACTCGACTGGTTTAATGGATCTGTGTTGTCCATCGTCGCGCTCGTCGTAAATCCAATGGCTACCGCGCCGGCTTCACCGCCAGCACCAGACGGTGACGTCTTGGCATCAACGCCAATCGCGACCGAGCGATTGTTCAGCGCCTGCGCGCGCGTGCCGACCGCGACACTCGATCCAGCCGTGACGCTGGCACTTGTGCCAACGGCGGTACCTTCGGAGAAGTTTGTGACGCTGGCCCCTTTACCGATCGCTACGCCGTCGCCAACCGTTGCGTCCGTCTTGGCGTCTTGGCCGATTGCAATCGATGTTCCAGAAAGTGCCTGCGCGTTGAAGCCCAGCGCGACGTTGCCCGTTGCGAGCGACTGTGCGCTTGTACCAATTGCGACAGAGTCCAAACCAAGAGCCTTGGTGTTTGTCGTCTTATCTTGGGTGGAGCTGGCGCGGCCTGCAGCGCCACCGCCGCCAATGGCAATGGCCCCATCCGCCTGAGCGTTAGACGAGTTGCCGACAGCAATAGCGTTGATTCCGGACGCAGTGGCGACATTACCCTGGGCGATCGAAAAATTGCCCGATGCCGTATTCTGGCGGCCGATGGCGATCGCCGTATTGCCGCTCGCAGCGTTGGCGGTGCCGATAGCGACCGTAGAACTCGCACTTACAGTGTTGCTGTAGCCAATGCCCGTGCCAAAGGCGCCGGAAATATTGTTTTCAAAACCAACGGCGGTGGCAACACCTCCGGCGGCGACTTTATTGGTATCGCCAACCGCCAGCCCGCCTGCTGTCACGGTGTTGCCGTTGCCAAGGGCAATACCTGCCGGCGTGATTCCCGTCGCGCTGCCCGACACCGCCGTTGCAACGTTACCGGCACCCGTTGATCGGTCGAGGATGCCGTTGGCGGTATTGGTCGCCGTTGCCGTCGAATTGTAGCCCATGACGATCGCAGGAATGATCTGACCGCCGACGAGTGTCACGCTCGTCGCTTTGGTTGTGCCGCCGATCGCCATCGCGTTGGAGCCGGTTGCGGTTGCGCCCGCGCCGATTGCGACGGCATCGAGCGAGTTGGCAGCGACCGTCGCCTTGTCGGCTGCCAAAATGCCGCCGCCGATGGCGATCGAGCCAACCGATGTTGCCGAACTCACAGACGACGTTGTGGACGTACCCACAACGTTGCTCGTAGCACCCGTACCCGACACATATTGCGCATTCGCCGCCGTCGGCGCCAACATCAGCCCCATACTCATCAGCAGCGCCGTGACGGCTGCGCCGCCGCCCGAGAGCCGTCCAAGCGCGCGCTGGCGGCCCATGAAGACGATGCGGAAAGCTTTGCGCAGCAGGGCCGCGACCCGGCGGCGGACGGTCCACGAGGCTGTCTTGTCGTGCATCACGTCGACCGGGCCGGCGGGCGCACGTGCTCTGGGCGCCGCTTTCGGCAGGCGCGGCATTTTCCGGACCACCGTCAACTGCGACTTGGCGTGACCGCAGGCGGTGTCCTGACTGTTTTGCGCGCGAACCATCGAATGCCCCCATTTGCAAAAAGACCTATCAGGGGTTGCATAAATTGATTCGCGAGCTAGTACAATTTAAGGTTGTGTTTTGACGTCTTGAAAATTCTCCCTTTGCGTGTATTCGTAGACTAAATTCTAACACTCTATTTTGAATGCATTTTTTAAGTACTCCCGACCTGAGGCCTTTTAAGAACCTGTGAGCGGTTTGTGAAGAACGCGATTATACACAATTTTGGTTGTGTTTTTCAGAATCACTACTTGACGTTGTTACAACTAAAAATGGTAACAGTTCGCCGACGATGAGGCAAACAGGGGAACGCTTATCATGACCAAAATCTTCGCCGCCACGATACCGGACCGTTGGGTATCGCGCTCCAAAACCATGGCGCTTGCGGGTGCGGTACTGGTCGCAGCAGGTGCTATTGGATTGGGACACGTAACAGCGGCCAATGCCGCCGATCCTAAAAAAGCCGACACCGGCGGCGGCTGGTTCTCGAAACCGGCGAAAGAAGAGCCGGCGGCCAAACCGGCACCCGCCGCCAAGCCGGTAGCGAACGACGCAAGCGGGGCCGCGCAAGCCGAAATCCAGACGTTGGAACAGTTGTCGAAGGCCGGCGTGAAGAGCTGCCTGCAGATCGCAAAGGCGGTTGGCCAGGCGACGATGTTCGGCACCGAATATGCCGCCGCATCGACGTGGAACTCTAAACAACCCGACAGCCGCTTCTCGGTTTCCATGATCGGACAGAAGCTGGCGCCTAACTCGGGCGCGACCAACGGCATCAGCGGCGTGTTCTCGGCCCCGACTTCGAACGGCAAATGCGATGCGGCCGCGGTTCAGATTATTCCGACCCAGGACGCCTGCAGCAAGATCCAGACCCAGGTTCTCGAGAAGGGCAAACTGCTCGGCGATCTTGCCGGCATCCCGATCTTGCAGAACGCCGCCAACGCCCAGGTCATGCTGATCCCGGCTCCCGGCAACAGTTGCGTCGTCGTGGCGCTCAGCACCGCCTACACCGAATAACGTTCCCCCCGGCAACCCTGCCGGACTGACTTGAGCGGTTCTCCGAACTCCCGCAAACGGGCCAGCGTACCGGTCCGCGTAAGGGGAAGCGCTCAAGTTTCCTTCGCCGCCCTGTGCCATGTGCGGCCGGGCCGGCCATTCGCAAAATCCCAGCGCGGACCGGAACAGCATCACATGGATACTCAAGCGCTCGACATTGCCCGCAGGTACGATCAAGTGCCGTATACGTCGCGGCCGTTTCCGCAATCGCATCCCCAGCGTCTCGCGGCATTGGCGACGCTGTTTGGGCTGACGCCGCCCGGCGTCGCAACGGCACGCGTGCTCGAACTCGGCTGCGCGGCCGGCGGCAATCTCATTCCCACTGCTGCGGCGTTTCCACAAGCAGACTTCATCGGGCTCGATTTGTCGCCGGTGCAAATCGCCGACGGTCAGGCGCGGATCGCGCGCATGGGCCTTAAGAACATCCGCCTCATTAACATGTCGATCGCCGACGTGACGCGCGGTTTCGGCACCTTCGACTACATCATTTGCCACGGCGTCTACAGTTGGGTGCCGGCGGCCGTGCGCGACGCCATCCTGCGCGTCAGCCACGACAACCTGTCGGAGCACGGCGTTGCCTATGTCAGTTACAATGTGTTTCCAGGCTGGCGGCTGCGCGCCGTGCTGCGCGATGCCATGATGTTTCACAGCGAGGCCGCCAAGGACGCGACGGAGAAGGTCGCGCGCGGCCGCGATTTTCTCGACAAGCTCGGTAGCCTGACGAATGCCGGCGCGCCTTACGGCCAAATGCTGCGCCACGAGGCGCGTTTGATGACCGGCATGGAAGATTGCTATGTCGCGCACGAGTATTTCGAGGCCGACAACGAACCCTGCTACGTCGCCGATTTTCTGAAACGGCTCGATATCTTCAACCTGAGCTTCCTGACCGAAGCCGATGTGCATCTGACGATCGCGGAGAATTTTGGCGCCGAGACCGGGGCTCTTTTGCGCACGCTGTCGGACAACCGGCTTGAGCGCATGGAGCAGTACATCGATTTCCTGACCGGGCGCACGTTCCGCCAGTCGCTGCTGGTCCGCAAAGAGCAAGCGCCGCGGATTCAGCGCGCGCTCAATCCCGCTGCGCTGTCGGGCCTGCATCTTTCGACCCGCGTCGGCGTCGAACCCGAAGAGCGCGACGGCCGTTTCATTTTCAAGGACGCGGCGGCGCGCACGTTGACAACCGCCTCGCCGGCGGTGCGCGAGGCCGTTTCGCGTTTGGCCCGCATGGCGCCGCTGACGGCAACGCCCGAGGATTTGACACACCACCTGTCGCGCGACGGCGACGGCGATCCGCAAGACGCGGCCGACGTCGTCAACGCCCTGTTCAATATGGTGCTCGCGGGCATCGCCGACATTTCGGCCATGCCGGTCGTGACGCCCGGCGATATTGCCGAGCGGCCGGCGGCAGGACTTGTGCCGCGCTCCGACGCGCGCGACGGGCGGACGTGGACGACGAACCCGCGCCACGAGAGCGTGCCGCTCAATCTCGTACAACGCGCCATCCTGCCGTTGCTTGACGGCACCAACGACCGCGACGCGATTGCAGCTGAGGTTCATGCGATGGTCACGTCCGGCCAGCTCACGTTTCAGCGCGACGGGCAAAATTTGGTCGAGCCGGCGCATATTTCGCAAGCGATTGATGAGCACGTCGCGTCGGCGCTGAGCGAATTCCATCGTGCGGCGTTGCTTTCTTGATGGCGCGTGCGACAGGCTCTTTGTTTGCGCCTTGCGACTCGCCAAGGGGCGAGCCGGCCGCAAGGCGCGAGCTTGAGGCGACAACTGTCATCCCGGCCGTAGCGCAGCGGAGAGCCGGGACCCAGGGCTGCGTGTGCTGACATCTCATGCGTTGCACCTGGGTCCCGGGTCTTCGCAATCATGCACGCATGATCGCTACACCCGGGATGACAAGACTGCGGTGCTCCAGCGCCACACGCGCGCGCGAACGGCGGCCGGCTCCCGGTACGGGAGTCGCTCGTAGAGCAATCAAAAAAGGGACGGGGCGGCGCGGCCTCGCTCTTTTGCATTTGGATTGGGATGCGGACCTGCCGCCGCCCCGCGTCATGCCAACTCTCCGCCTCGGCTCCGGCCCATATGTCCGGTGCCTCTCGTATGAGCTGCGGATCGCGCATTCACGATCCATGAGCCGTCGAACCCGCCATCCGCCCCCGCATCTCCTTTCGAGATGGGCGTTTCACCACGCTATCGCGCCGCAGCGCGCGTCAC
>JANNSR010000073.1:0-27113 GCA_031402935.1 Hyphomicrobium sp.
CCATCGAGATCGACCCAGTCGGCGTCCTGCGCCAAGATCATGGCCGGTGCCACGGCCAGCGACGTCGCGACCATGGACCCGATCATGATTTTTAGCCCCGCTGCGCGCGCGGCGCTACGAAGTGCGAGGCCTGACGTCAAGCCGCCGGCCTTATCGAGCTTGATGTTGACGGCGTCGTAGAGGCCGGACAGCCGGGGAATGTCGGCGGCGGTGTGGACACTTTCGTCGGCGCAGACCGGCACGATGCGGTCGAGACCGCTCAATGCCTCGTCCTGGCCTTGTGGCAACGGCTGCTCGATTGCCTCGACGCCGGCCTCTGCCGCAACCTCCATCAACTCCGGTAAAGTTGCGATTGTCCAGGCCTCATTGGCATCGACAATCAGTCGCGCATCGGGCCGTGCGGCACGAACGGCGCGCATGCGAGCGTCATCGCCGGCGCCGCCAAGTTTGAGTTTCAGAAGCGGGAGGTATGCTACCGAGCGCGCCTTGTCAGCCATGGCCTCTGGCGTGCCAAGGCTCAGTGTGTAGGCGGTGAGGACGGGGTACATCGCCGCAATGCCGGCCCGCGTACCGCATGAAACACCCGATGACTTGGCTTCGAAGTCCCACAGTGCGCAATCGATGGCGTTGCGGGCAGCACCCGCAGGGAGCCGTTCGATGAGACCTGCGCGCGTGGTCAGCGACTTAACCGCCGCGATCGCGTCGAGCGTGCCCGCGACCGTTTCGCCATAACGGGCATACGGTACTGCCTCGCCCTGGCCGGTATGCTGGCCGTCGCTGACGGTCACGACAACCACGTCGGCGGCCGTTTTAGTGCCGCGTGAAATGGTGAAGGCCTGCGCCAGAGGCCATGTTTCATGCCGGCAGGTGACGGAGAGGGGACGCATGTCTAACCCTCGCCCAGTTGGCGCGTGCACGGCGGATGTCAGGAAATACGGCCCGCAGCGTGGGCAAGAAACAGGTACACGCGACCGGTATCAGAAATGAGGTGTGTGTGTGCTAAGCGCCCGCCCGGATCGCGTCCGTCGGCTTCCTTGATGATGCGCTCGAAATCAGAAAGATAACGCGCGACCGTCTGCGCCAGATCGGCGTCTGACTTGACCTTGGTTGCTACCTGGTCGAAGGCGCCGCGCGCCTCTGGCGCATAGATGCTGCGCACCATGACGTTGCGCTGGCCGGCCCGTAGCCTGTTCCAGATCGCAGAAGCCGTCGCGGGATCGATGGCGCGCGCGATCATGCCGACATCGAGCCGGAAAGGCTGAGTAGCAGCTTGTTCGGCGGCGCGGGCGTCGGACTGCTGGTCGTCGTCGTGCGACGCGCGCGCGAGCAGATCGCCAAGCGACCAGCCTTCGCGCGTCTCACTGACGGGCTGCGACTGCGCGGGTCGCGTACGCGACGTCGTTTGTTCGTGGGCGAGTGCTGCGGTGAGAGACGGCACTTGGCGGGATGCACCCTCAGGTGCCACGATATCGCGCTGTAACGTTGTGCGCGCTGAAATCTGCGAAAGCTGGTCCAGCGCGCGCAGCTGGTCGTTCAGGGCGCGGCGCATGGCCTCCGCCGTTTCGCGCGTCGTTGCTGGAAGCCGGGCCGATTCTTCACGAATGCGTGCCTGCTCGCGAGCCAGCGTTTCGGCCGCTTGTGCTGCGCGGAGCCGCGTCTCATCCGAGGCAGATGCGAGACGCGTTGAAAGGGATTCGAATTCCTTCGAAAGTTCGCCCGAGACGCTGTTGAAGCGATGACGCAGGTCCGACAGTGTCCGCTCGCTTTCGGCTTCCGTCTGCGTCTTGACGCGGTCAAGTTCAGCCATCAATGCCCGGGACTTGATTTCGGTGCTGTCGCGCAATTCGTCGGTCAGGGCACGGGTGCGCTGTTCGATACTCGATAACGAACCTTCGAGGTTCGTCGAATATCCAGCCATCGTGCGCCCGAACTCGTCGGCCTTGCCGGACAGCCTGTCGAGCGTGCGGCTGAGATCGGCATGGCGGGTCTGTAGCGTCGAATCCATTCGCAGATTGGCGTCATCCAACACGCTTGCAGCGCGCAGGATTTGCTGGCCCTGGTTCTCGAACCGGTTGGTCACGCCATGAATCTGCTGGAACAAATCCTCCGAAACGTTCTGCAGCATGCCGGTTTGATGCGACAACCCTTCGATCGCCTTTTGCGTCTGCCGCGTGATACTTTCGCTAACGCGTCGCACCGCGTTGATTCCGTTCATGACGGAATCGTCGAGATCCACGGCCTGCCGCGAAATGGTCTCGCGGAAGGTTCGCGAATGCAAATCGAGTGCGCTGGTCAGGATCTGCGCCTTCTCGCTAACGGCACTGTCGATCGCCGAGGTCGATCGGACGATCTGATCATCGAAAATTTCCAGCCGCCTTTGGAACGCATCATCGAGCGACTTGGTGCGTTCGATCAACTGAATATCGAGCGCCTGCGCCCGGTTGGCGAGTGTCGTATCGAGTGCGCGCGCATACTCTTCGAATACGGTCTGCAGGTTCTCTGTGCGATTTCCGAGCGAGGTGTCGAGCGTCTGCATGTAGCTGTCGAACGCGACGCGCATCTGTTCGGTGCGTGCGCCGAGCGCCGTAGAAAAGGCCGTGGTGTAATCTTCGAGAACGGTTTGGAGTTGCTGGGTCCGCGAGCCGAGAACGGTTTCAAACCGCCCCGTTGACGTCGCAAGCGATCCTTCGAGGGCTGCCAGATTGTCGCCCGCGCCCCTGATAATGCCGGCCAGCGTCACCTGTTGGGTCGAAAGCTTTTCGATCAGCGTCGGAATTTCGGTACCGAGCGTCTTGAGTGTGTCGGTCACGCTTTCGGAGGTATTCAGCAGCGCGTGGCGTTCGCCGGTCAATTCCTGAATCAGACCGCGGATACGGCGTTCGTTTTGTTCATATGAGCGCTCGAGATCTGCGACCTGGTTATGAACAAGGGCTTCAAGTTCGCCAGCGCGGCCAAGAGCACGCGAGACGGCATCGTTCATGAAAGAGACTTGGCGCCGCACGGCTTGCCCGAGGCTGGCAATTGACTGCTCAGCCGCCCGGTCGGGCTCGGCAAGACGGATCGCGACTTCGGTCATTGTCGACGATTTGAGGGCAAGTGACGCGATGTGCCAGTTGAGCAGCGCGAGCAGCCAGAAGATCGCGATCGGCACCACGATGGCGGCGGTGGTGTAGAACGTGACAGGATGCAGCAGCATGGCACCAAGCGTGGTGTAATCCGTCCACTCGGGCGCGAGCGTCAAAACACCAAATGCGATACCGACCGCAGCCCAGATCAAACTGGCGACGGCGGCAATGCGAAAAATGCGCGTCGATGGTTTTTGCTCGAGCGCGTAAATCAGGCCGCCGATGCTTGGGACGTCGTCGTTTGCGGCAATTTTGCCTCGAACGGGGCCCGCTGGACGGCGGCGCGCGACCCGGCGCGACGATTGATCATTGGCGATTTGATTTTTGGATGCCGGTGCAGTGTCGGCTTGCTGTGATGCGACCTTGGCAACGAGTGGCGGCGGGGCCTCAGACGCCACAGCTGCTGCATCCGCGCTGACATCAACGACCGCGACAGTACTGGCTTCGGCCTCGCGCTGTTTCCAGGCGATTGCCATCAGGTTCGCAATTTGGTCTTGCGCCATAGTATCAGTCCCCACGCGGACCGAGCCCCGCTGCCCGATCCCCACACCCGGGGCCCCCTCGAAGTCCGAGCCTATGCGATTTTCACTGGGGCTTCAAAGTGCAAATACGGAGAATACCCTGCGATTCTCGGCAGCTACAACTGTGCGAGGTGGCTGACTTAGGCGATTTCACGGCCAGATTATGGCGAAGTGGTGCCGGTTCGTCTGTGGTTGTGGTCGATGGGCCCTGCTAGCCGTCGTTACCGGACCGTTTCTGAGCACTTATGTTTTGCGCGCTTTGACTTTACGCGGGCTTATTCCGATCGTGAGACGATTGCTGCAAACGTTGAAGGGCTCGGGATTAGACGAGCCCAGAAGCAGCTCATTTTTTGGGATCGGCCATGCTGACCAGTTTTGTCGCTAAAGTGCCGGAAACGCTCAGTCCCGGTGGCGAGCAGTTCCAGCTTTGCCCAGTCGATCTCAAGCATTTGCGGCGCTATACGCTTGGCGATCTTGCGCTTGAAAAAGAGGTGCTCGACCTGTTTCTGGCCCAATTGCCGCAAACGATCGCAGCGTTGAGCCAAGCCGGAACCGATCGGGATTGGCGGATTGCGGCGCATACTCTGAAGGGCTCTGGTCGGGCAATTGGGGCTTGGAGATTGGCGCGTCTCGCCGAGCAAGCCGAGCGTGTTTTGGGTGTCAAGAACAGGGCGTCATGTGGCGAGGCCGTTGCCCGAATAGAAGAGGCCGCCCAGGAAGCGCGTGCGTTTATCATGACAAACTACGGCGTCCGCGCGTAGGGCCGACCAACTCGCCGCAGCATCCCGCGATTTGCTTGAATTTGTGGTCGCCTCCGACTAAATCTGCGCGAGTTTGAAGGTCTTTGGAGGCTAGCCCGAGCGGTTCGGTTCTGCGCACTCCACGGATCGCGCGAGCAGGGCATTTCGAGGACCATGGCGAAGATCACGTTCATACAACCCGATGGCCAGAGCCAAACGGTCGATGCGCAAGCCGGCCTGACCATTATGGAGGCTGCTAAACTCAACAGTATCGAGGGCATCGAAGCCGAGTGCGGCGGCGCTTGCGCGTGCGCAACGTGCCATGTCTATGTTGATGAAGTCTGGCGCGACAAGGCCGGTAAGCCGGCGGCGATGGAAGAAGATATGCTCGACTTCGCCTTCGATGTTCGCGAGGGCAGCCGGCTATGCTGCCAGATTAAAGTTTCCGCGGCTATCGATGGGATCATCGTGCGTGTTCCGGCCAAGCAGTTTTAGGAACACGGTTTTGTGGCGCCTCAAGAGCTAATGCGATGACAATTCATACCATGCCGCCAGAACCTGAAGATCCTAGCGTTATCGAGACCGATGTCGTGATCATCGGCGCTGGACCGTGCGGGCTATTTGCGGTGTTCGAACTGGGTCTGCTCGATATCAAATGCCACGTCGTCGATATCTTGGACCGGCCGGGAGGGCAGTGCGCCGAACTCTATCCGGAAAAACCGATTTATGACGTGCCAGCGCTGCCCATCGTAACGGGTCAGGAATTGACCGACAAGCTGATGGAGCAGATCAAGCCGTTCGGCGCCGAGTTCCATTTCAGCGAACGGATCGACGCGCTTGCGCGTGAGGCCGACGGCCGCTTCCGCTTAACCAGCGATGCCGGGCAGCAGTTCCTTACCAAAGTCGTTGTGGTTGCGGCCGGTGGCGGTTCCTTCACGCCCAAGCGCCCGCCGCTTGACGGCATCGAAGCCTACGAGGGCACGTCGGTTTTCTACTCGGTCCGGAAAATTGAGTCGATGCGCGGCCGGGACGTCGTCATTGTCGGCGGCGGCGATAGCGCGCTCGATTGGACGCTGAACCTTCAGCCCGTCGCTAAGTCGATGACCTTGATCCACCGCCGGGACGATTTCCGCGCCGCACCGCATTCGGTTGAAAAAATGCGGTACCTCGTGAGCGAAGGCAAAGTCCGTCTTGCAATCGGGCAAGTGACAAAATTGAACGGTGCCGGCGGTGCACTTGCGTCTGTGACGGTCAAGACGGGAGCCGGCGAAGAAACAATACCCTGCAACGCATTGCTACCGTTTTTCGGATTGACGATGAAGCTGGGGCCCGTCGCCGATTGGGGTCTCAACCTTCATGAGAACCTAGTTCCCGTCGATACCGAACGCTTCGAGACGAGCGAAAAAGGTATCTTCGCCATTGGCGACATCAACTGGTATCCGGGCAAACTCAAACTGATTTTGTCTGGCTTCCACGAAGCGGCCCTGATGGCGCAAGCAGCGCACAAAATCGTCTATCCCGGTAAGAAGCTGCTGTTCCAGTACACGACATCGTCGTCGAGCCTGCAGAAAAAGCTGGGCGTCAAGTAGCGCCGCCTAGGACCGTTGCAGCGAACGCATAGCCCGACGTCATGATCCGGCGGAGAGATTGTGGCATGGCGCCAATTGCAGCCTTGGCACGCGGTCGAAAAAATCCGAGGTAGACGCGTGCATAAGCGAAACCTGCGAGGCTTAGCGGTTTCACCCAGTCCAGAACCTCGATTGTGTTATCGGCCCAATCGAGTTTGTAGTTATCTCCGGGCGCCAGCATGTCGTAAGTCTGCAAGCCATCATCGAAGCCATCGCGGATGCTTTGTTCCAGAAGTAGAACTCCGGCGCCCGATTTCTCATAACTGAGGTTGAAGACGATCACGTGCATGGCAAGATGGCCTTTGCACGCGAACGAGACTTCGAGGGCGGCGGGTTCGCCGTTGGTTTCGAGTGCTGCGACAACGCAACTCGTCGATTTTTCCTGGCCTTCGGCAGCGTCGGCAAAAAAGCGCGCCATGCGGGCATCTGCAATCGCGTGCGACACCAGTCCACGATCCTTGAGCCATACGGCTTTTAGTTCAAGTGCTTTGACGGCGAGTGCGCGGGCATCAGGCCCGCCCTTGTAGCGCCGGAAAATCAGCCCGCCCTGCTCGTCGATCCGTCGTGCGAGGCGGCGGCGGTTGCGGCGGCTACGCGGCGAATAGCGCTGCTCGTAATCTGCGAACGATTTGGCGCTCGCAAGATCAAGATAGGGAGCCTTCTGCCGGTCCGAGATGCGCGCGCCAATGGCGGTCATTAATGGTGCGACCGCAGCGTCGGCGCGAATGCGGCGCAAGCGTACCACATCACTCTTGGCGTTGGCGGCGAGAAACGCCCAACCAGCGGCCATGACGTCGGCTGCATCGGGAAGGTCTTCGATGACGACATCGCCGTACTGGCTGACCGGTTCGCCCATCCAGAAAATCTGCGTGATACCGCGTACCCGCTCGGAGGCGAGCGGCCAGATCATGACCAAGCGGCCATTGCGCCGTCCGGTGACGATACAAGGATTGAGGCCTGCAATGCCGCCATGCGATGAACTCAAATAGTGGTTTGCCCAATGCCAATTCCAGTTGAAGGTCTGGAAAACCTGCGCTGGACGGCCGGCACGCTCGAACAGCGCGTTCCAATCATGTTCAAGCGCGTCAAAGCCGTCTCGCGTCGTCACAAGTGCCAACTCGATATCCATGCTGTCAGCAACGGCGGGCCGGCCGGGTGCTGCATAGGCCTCAGTCGCAGGGGCCGCATGGGCGTCGAATGAACGTGCAGACGTGAACATGACTGGCTCTTCGAATTGGGACACTTGCGGGAGGGATCGGCCCCGCAGACTCCTCACGAGCAAACCACATGCCATGGTTACGATTGTTGGTGTGTTATGCTAACGCACTCAAATATGTGCGATTTCGAGGAATGCGAGCGCAGTCAGCGCAACCGCGTTAATGAGAATGAAAACCCGGCCGCGCCGCGTTGGGGCAGCCGTTCCCATAATGAGCGGCGCTATCATTGCTGCTGCGCCCGCGAGATTAATCGGGATTAGGCCTGCGGGGCCGAGACCGCCGCGGGCATCGGGAAACTGCAGCGATACGAAAACAGCAGCCGCAATCCCAAGAACGACGGCGCCAAGTAGACGCGGCCAAAACCCTGTTTCGGGCATGTGCATGCCGCAGACTCGGATGGCCGTCAGCGGCAACATGACCAGTGCCAACCCGGCTACCGCTTTGAGGAGGACTTCAACCCATAGGATCTGTTGCACGCGCCTATCCGGACATCAGCGGCCGCGGCGCGGCGAAACAGATTGAATTGAAATCAATGTAAGTCATCGACCGGATGTTTGAACGACGAGTCCTTGCCTGTGCCGCTGGTATCGCCGAGATCGCCGAAGATGCCGGTTTCCTCTTCGACCGGCTCGGGCGGCGACGGCGTATAGTCACCTGTTAGGTGGCGGTTCAACGCTTGCTTGATGGCGCCGGTTTTTGACGCAGAGCAATAGGCCTCACCCTGCCCTGCAACTGCCTTCGATATGCCGCTGAATGCAGTGTCGTAGATCTGAACTAGCTTTGTGCTCTCGGCAGGCGCGGCTGCTGTCTCGGACGCAAGAAACTGCGTGCGCAGTTTTGAGGGATCAAAATTAAAGCCGCACTTCAACGCCCGCGCCGATGTGGTGCCAACCTGCATGGCGCGTGCGGTCGGATCGTTCGGCGGCGGTGCCGGCACCTTCGCCGCGCCGCCAAAGAGCGATCCTGTCGTGACGTTGCCGAGACTGGCGCCGCAACCGCCGAGAAGCGTTGCGATGCCGAGCAGTGCCAATGCGTGCCGTGCCATACGTCTGCCACCCCTGGCTTACAGTCGTTACTACTGCTTTGGCCGAGCCGCGCCGCCCGGTCAATCGCCAGCTGACAGCCGCCCACGAGAAATCGGCAGAACTTGGACAAGAACGTGGGGGCAGCTGCGAATATCGCCCCCTTAACGCATCAATTCGCGCATTGCGGCGTCGAGTCCGTCGAGGGTTAACGGATACATGCGGCGACCTAAGAGTTTGCGAACCAGGCCGATCGAGGGTGTCCAATCCCAGTCGGCTTCGGGGATGGGATTGAGCCACACCGCATGCTTGTAGATGTCAGTCACGCGGCGCAGCCACAGCGCGCCCGGCTCGGGGTTCATGTGCTCAACCGAGCCGCCCGCGACGGTGATTTCGTAGGGGCTCATCGACGCGTCACCGACGAAAATGACCTTGTAGTCGGCGGGATAGGTATTCAGCACCTGCAAGGTGTCGGTCTTGCCGGTGTAGCGGCGGGCATTGTCTTTCCACACGTCTTCGTAGAGGCAGTTGTGGAAGTAGTAATACTCAAGGTGTTTGAATTCGCTGCGTGCAGCTGAGAACAGTTCCTCAACGTCGCGGACGTGATCGTCCATCGAGCCGCCGATGTCGAAGAACATCAATAGCTTTACGGTGTTGTGCCGCTCGGGCCGCATGTGAATGTCGAGGTAGCCTTTTTCGGCCGTGCCGCGGATCGTGTGATCGAGATCAAGCTCCGAGGCCGAGCCCGTGCGCGCGAATTGGCGTAGCCGGCGCAGCGCGATTTTGATGGTGCGCGTGCCGACTTCTGTGCTGCCGGCGAGATCCTTGAACTCACGCTTGTCCCAAACCTTGATGGCGCGGCGATGCCGGCTTTCCTTCTGGCCGATGCGGATGCCGGCAGGGTTGTAGCCGTAGGCGCCGAAGGCCGACGTGCCGCCGGTGCCGATCCACTTGTTGCCGCCCTGATGCCGGTCTTTCTGTTCGGCGAGGCGCTTGGCAAGCTCCTCCATGATTTTTTCCCAGCCGCCGAGCTCGCTGATTTTGGCTTTGTCTTCGTCGGAGAGATGCAGTTCTGAAATCCGCCGTAGCCACTCACTCGGAATGTCTGCCGTCGCGGCGTCGCTCATAAGCTTTAGGCCTTTGAAGACGTGGCCGAAGACTTGGTCAAAGCGGTCGAGGTTGCGCTCATCTTTCACGAGGCTGGCGCGGGCGAGATAGTAGAAATCTTCAACGCGCCCGCCTGCTACTCCGGCATCGACGGCTTCGAGAAGCGTCAAATACTCTTTGAGCGTGACGGGAAGCTTTGCGCTGCGGAGTTCGTGGAAAAAGGTTGCGAACATCGGGCGATCTTAATCCCTCTCCCCATTCCTTCAATGGGGAGAGGGCAAGGGTGAGTGGCAGCCGCTTGTTCTTTGCTCGTTGCCGCCCCTCAAACCGACTCTCTCCCCGTTCGCGCTATAGAGCGCGACAGGGAGAGGGAGGTATCCCAAAACAAAGAAGCCGCCCGGTGAGGAGCGGCTTCAAAGTTTGGAGGCTAGGCTGATCGATTAGAAGTTGATCAGTGCGCCGGCCTTCACGATGTCGAGGTCTTCGGTCGCGATACCCGCGCCGCCGGCCGTAGTAAGGTCGGCTTCGTAGTGGCGCCAAGCAAGCCAGACCGACATTGCAGCAGCGTCAACTTCCTGCACAACACCGATGCCGTACTGATCAAGCTCTGTGCTCGAACCAACGCCGCCGAGAAGGGCAAACGTCGCATTGTCCATCGTGTCGTCCTTCTGGCCGTATTCGCCGTAGAATACCGAGTGACCAAGAGCGTTGATGCGTGTGCGGATACCACCCTTGAGGTAGAACATGTCGCCCTCCGGCTTCAGGTTGCCCGGAGTGTCGATGCCTTCTTCCGAGTAAGCGGCGTAGAAGAACAGGCCGGTCGGCACGTGTTCGACATAACCACCAACCTGGAAGGCGTTGGCATCGAACTGCGGGCCGTTGGCGAGAATGCCAGGACCGTTTTCGTCCTTGCTTTCGACGTAGGCAGCTGCAACGGCGACCTTGATGCCGTTGAACTCACCCGAGTAGCGGCCCGAAATGCCCCAGATGTCATCTTCGCCCCAAGAGGCCGACATCGAGAACCCGGCGAACACCGGCGAGTCGTAACGGATGTTGTTGTGCGGGTAGCCATCGCAGTCGCCACCGACACCGCCGCCGCCGTTCAGAGGCGCGCAGCTTGCGAGACCGCCCCACGACGTACCGGAGTTTCCGCCAGCACTGGTGCGAACGTTGAAAGCGTTGACGTCATACATAACGTAGTTGGCGACGACGAGCGAACCCGAACCATCGGGAAGGATCGCCTGGTTGTCAGCAGCCGACGACTGCTTACCAACGCTCAAGCGACCGAGCTGGTCGCTCTTAACAAACCAGTACGAGCTTTCGACGGCGAGGGCCGAAGTGTTGAGACCGAGCGTGCCGTTACCGTTGGCGACGAGCGCCTGAGCGTTACCAGCGACGCCGTTGTCGTTGTCCTGATTGACCAGAAGCGAGTCGTTCTGGATGGCTTCGATCTTCAACACGTAACCTGCCGTGTAGCCTGGCGCGATCGTTGCCTGACCGGTGAACTTGACGTGCGTACCGATCGAGACCGAACCCGTGTCGGTGATGTAGACGTTGCTTTCAACGCCATCATCCCAGAACATGACCTGCTGGGCGACGAAGCCCGACACGGTCAGCGAAACCTTGCGGTTGCCCTTGCGTGCCGTCGTGGCTTCGAGTTCTGCAATGCGCTCTTCAAGATCCGCGCAGCAGTTGCCGCCGAGGTCCGCTGCAGAGGCGCTCGTGGCGAAACCGCCAGCGAGGACGCCTGCAGCGACCAGAGCGCCGAGACTGTATTTCGTCATATGACTTTCTCCCGTCTTCATCACTTCTAGAGGTGGACGCGGTACCTGGCGTGGCGCCTTAATGTCGGCCGCTCCCAAAGCGGCCCACGGCAGACCACAAACCAAGTGAAGTCGCCGCTTGACCCGATAACTCTGTGATTCGCCCCTGCCCAACAATTACGCTTTACAAAAACGCCACGACGAATCTGGCGTTGTTGCCTATCGGCAACTCAAAAAGCGGAGGCTGGGAGTTAGAAAGACGTCTCAATATGTTGTTTTTGTTTTATAAAATAGGAAGCGCCATGTGGGACGGCGATTATGTGCGTTATCCCCGCATCACACAGGGATAACCTGTGGAGTGTGCATAAAAAAGTGCCGCCGGGCCATTTCCCTCTCCCCATTTCTTCAATGGGGAGAGGGCTAGAGCCTGCCCCGGCGAAGGCCGGGGGTGAGGGGCGGCTGCTCGCACCGGTGTTGTTGCCGCCCCTCAGCCCAACCCTCTCCCCGTTAGCAGTAAGGCCGAACGGGGAGAGGGAGAAACGAATAAGAAAAGGCCGCCCGGTGAGGCGGCCTTTCCAATTTTGATCGTCGGTCGAGCGTGCAGATTAGAAGTTGATCAGCGCGCCGGCCTTGATGATGTCGAGATCTTCGAGGCCCGGAGCATTGACTGCAGCGCAGACTGTCGCTGCGGCGCAGTTCAGGTCGAGTTCGTAGTGGCGCCAAGCGAGCCAGACCGACATTGCTGCCGCATCGACTTCCTGGACCACGCCGATGCCGTACTGCGTCAGTTCGCTGCCATTTGCACCAGCTGCGAAATTCGCCTGGGACATCATGTCTTCCTTATCGCCGTATTCGCCGTAAAACACCGAGTGACCGAGCGAAGAGAGACGCGTGCGGACACCGCCCTTGACGTAGAACATCTCGCCGTCGGGCTTCAGGTTGCCTGGGGTGTCGTTGCTGTCTTCGGCGTAGGCGCCGTAAACGAACAGACCAGTTGCTACGTGCTCGACGTAGCCGCCGACTTGCCAAGCCGATGCATCGAAGTTTGCCGCCTGGGCAAGAGCGCCCGGACCGTTTTCGTCATGGCTTTCGTTATAGGCGGCTGCAACAGCGAGCTTGAAGCCGCTGAATTCGCCGGCATAACGAGCCGAGACGGCCCAGATGTCGTCTTCACCCCAAGAGGCCGAAGCCGAGAAGCCCGAGAACACCGGCGTGTCGTAACGCACGTTGTTGTTCGGATAGCCGTCGCAGTCGCCGCCGACGCCGCCACCGCCGTCCAGCGGAGCGCAGGTCGCGTAACCGCCCCAACCGCCGGCCGTGCCGGTGTTGTTCGAGTTGCGAACGTTGAAGGCGTTGACGTCGTACATAACGTAGTTTGCAACGACGAGCGAACCCGAACCATCAGGCAGGATCGCCTGGTTGTCCGCAGCCGACGACTGTTTGCCGACGCTGAGGCGACCAAGCTGCTCGCTCTTGACGAACCAGTATGAGCTTTCAACTGCGACAGACGAGACGTTCGGAATTCCGAGTGCGCCGCCGCTGTTGCCGTTGGCAACCAGCGCCATTGCGTTAGGAGCGACGCCGTTGTCGAAGTCTTGATTAACCAGAAGCGAGTCGTTCTGGATCGCTTCAAGCTTCAATACATAACCAGCAGACCAGCCGGGGGCGATGGTGGCCTGACCGGTGAACTTGACGTGCGTACCGATCGAAACCGAGCCCGTGTCGGTGATGTAAACGTTCGATTCAACGCCATCGTCCCAGTACATGACCTGCTGGGCGACGAAGCCCGACACGGTCAGCGAGACTTTACGATTGCCCTTTCGAGCCGTCGTGGCTTCGAGTTCTGCAATCCGCTCTTCGAGGTCGGCGCAGCAATTTCCCCCAAGGTCAGCTGCAGTTGCGCTGCCAGCGGTCATGCCGCCTGCAAGCAGGCTAGCCGCTACCAGGGCACTGAGACTATACTTTTTCATAGACCTACTCCCGTCTGCTCAACTTACGAATGACGGACTGAACACTACTGTTCCGGCCCAACACTCTTGTTTAAAACTGTCGTGGTAACCCGTCTTCAACCCGTTGTCGGCGGCTAACGGGTTGCCCCCCGAATCACCGCTCAGGGCCAATCTTTAAGCAGATATGATTTGCCTAGGAAACGGTCTTGTCGCAATTGGCTGTTGAATAGGGGCGTCTTGTGACATGAAAGTCACGAGTTGCTTGGGCTCAACAGGTGCGTGATGCGATGGCCACGTTCGCGGTCTTTGGCTTAAGCGACGCTAATCGCGGGAAAATTTCTGCATCTCGAGGTCGTGGCTGCGGGCAAGGTGTGCGGTGAGGTGCTGGTTCGCACCCCGCGTCTGAATAAAGCGCCTCGACAGAAACGCGATGAGCACAACGGCCAGCGCGGTCGAATGGGTGACCAGAACGAGGCCTGGACGGGTGCTGTAATTGGCGAGCACGAACTGGTCGTAGAAGGCGGGGTGAAAACGCGCCGCCTGCCCATAGCTCATGCGATATTGCTCGAGCATCGAATCGAGCAGCAAATACGCGTTAATTAGCGCATTTCCGTTGATGTACTCGAACGCCGCGACGCCCAAAACGGAGACCACCCGGGCCACCCAATTGAGGGCCTCGACAGCGGGTTCGTAAATGAACAGAAGGGCGAAGATCGCGATGTGAACCGTGACGAAAAACTGCCAGAGAAAATCGATCTGGCCGCGTGCATCCATGATGGCTTCGATCAAGGATGATTCAGCTACCGCTGCCATAAACTCTCTCTCACCAATTGACACGTTTGCGCCGATCTCATTGACGGCAGCGCGCCTCTATAGACGACAGTCTTTCAGGTACCAAATGTCGTGCTTTATCCGGGAGTTTGGACCCGTTGATTGGCGGCCGGGTCCGTGGCGCACCGACGCCGGCTGCCAGGCTTTGATGGCAACCTAAAAACATGAAAGTCACACTCGACGGATCGCGCAGTGGAAAATCTGCCACAATCGAACGCTAGCACCTCGCTCGAGTTCGGCGCGGCCACGTGGGGGGCAGTGGCGAATGCGGGTTTTTCCGGTTATTGGGCCCGTCTTCGGGCCCATCATTGAGGCCGGCAACGGACGATTTTGGAATGCAGCGTGACACTTTCGATCCCGGAGCGGGCCCCGGATCCGGCATTGACCGGCCGGTTGATCGCAGATCGGTTCTCGAACAATCCCTGGCGTTGACGGCGGCGATAGGGCTGGCACGATCGCTTTTGGCTGGGTCCGATGCGCTCGCGGGAACGGCAGAGGCGCCGGCCGGCGAACCGGCGTTTTCAGCGGCGGTCGTCAAAGCCGCTGCCAAGCAGCGCGCCGAAACGGCCTTCGAGAAACCAGTCGTCGAGTTATCCGAACCCTTCGATAAGCTATCGTATGATCAATATCGAGATATACGCTTCAAGATCGATCAGGCTGTTTGGCACGGCGAGAAAGTCGATTTCGAACTGCAACTCTTTCCCATGGGCTGGCTTTATGACACGCCGGTCGAACTTTGGGTGGTTGAAGACGGCAACAGCCGCCGCCTTGTGGCCGACGGCAAGTTGTTTTCGCTCGGACCATTGATCGGCAAAGGGCCGGAGGCTGCGCCCTTCGGATTTTCAGGCTTTCGCATCCACGGCCCGATCAACCGGGCCGATTACTTCGACGAGTATGTCGTGTTCCAGGGGGCGAGTTATCTGCGCGCCGTTGGCCGCGGACAGAACTACGGCGCCTCGGCCCGCGGACTTGCTTTGAATACGGCGCGTCCCGGCGGCGAAGAATTTCCGTTCTTCCGGTCGTTTTGGATAGAGAAGCCTAAGGCGGGCGCCCCGGAGATCGTGGTTCATGCGCTTCTCGACAGTCCATCGACGACAGGCGCTTACCGCTTCGCGATCCAGGCCGGCGAAGCCACCATTCTTGATGTCGAGGCGACACTGTATCCGAGGAAGCCGCTGGCCTACGTCGGCATCGCGCCGCTGACCAGCATGTTCTTGCACGGCCCTGCCGATCCGCGCCCCGCGATCGATTTCCGCCCCGAAGTTCATGACAGCGAGGGCCTAGCCATCTGGAACGGAAGCGGCGAACGGCTTTGGCGTCCGATCACCAACCCCAAAACATTGCAAATCAGCGCCTTCATGGACAAGGATCCGAAGGGTTTTGGCTTGTGGCAGCGGAGCAGGGGATACGCAGATTTCCAGGATCTCGAAGCCCGCTATGAGCGGCGGCCGACGGTCTGGGTTGAAACCAAAGGCGCGTGGGGCGAGGGCGTCATTGAATTGATCGAAATCCCGGTCGAGGACGAAATTCACGACAATGTCGTTGCCTATTGGAAACCCGCCAAGGAACTCGAACCGGGGCAAGAGCATTCATTCAATTACAAACTGCACTGGGCCGAGCATGTTCCGGCGGCCTGGTCTGGTGCCCGCGTCTCTAAGACGCGGATTGGTAATGCTAAAAATGCCGGGTCAACACTCTTTGTCGTCGACTTCGAAGGAGCGGCCGTGAAGGACCTGCGCGATCTGCCGGTAGCAGACGTCAGCGCAAGTCCAGGGACGGTCGCAAATGTTGTTGTTCAGCGGAATCCTGAGGTCGCGGGCATCCGGGTATCGTTTGAATTGAACCCGGATTCTGCCGAACTCATAGAATTGCGCCTTTCGTTGAAAGCGGCCGAACAGACGATTTCGGAGACCTGGCTGTATCGATGGACCAAGCCGTAAACGAGAATTTTGTCGGCCAGTTGCCGCCCAAACCGGAGCCGAGGGCTGCGCGGGACGCGGGGCCATGGACGCACCTGCCGCCATTAGCCCCTATCGCGATGCCGGAACAGGACTTCTCTGCGCCGGTTTCGCGCGTCAGTGAAGTGAAACGGCGAGGGTATTGGGTGCCGCGTGCTGCGATTTTTGCAGGTGCCGCGGTTTTGACGGCCGCTTTCGGATACGAACTTTTCAGCATCCTCGCGTTCGAAGTCATGACGCCGTTGCAGTTCCTGTTTTTGATCCTATCGACCATCGCGTTTGGTTGGATCGCAACGGGAAGTCTCAGCGCCGCGCTCGGCTTTTTGCCGCTATTTGCTGGCGAGCGTGCCGACACGATCGCGCCGCCGCCGGGTTCAACGCCGCTGAACTCGCGTACCGCAATTTTATTGCCGGTCTATCATGAAGACCCGGCGCGCATTGCCGGCACGATCGAAGCCATTGCCGGTGAACTGGCAGCGCTTCACCGCCAGGAACAGTTCGATTTTTTTGTGCTTTCCGATACGCGCGCGGACCTGAACGGCGCCCGCGAGGTTGACGTGTACCAAGCCCTTGAGGCAAAGCTCCGCCCATCAGGTGCCGTCTTCTACCGGCGGCGCACCGCCAATACAGCGCGCAAGGCCGGCAACATCGCCGACTGGGTTAGCCGTTTCGGTGCCGCGTACGAGCATTTCATTATCCTCGACGGCGATAGCGTGATGTCGGGAGAAACCCTCGTTGGGCTGGCGCTCGCCATGGAGCGCGACGCGAAGGCGGGACTGATACAGACTGTGCCGCGCCTAGTCGGCGGCGATACGCTGCTTCAGCGGCTGCAGCAGTTTGCCTGCAACATCTATGGGCCGTCAGTCGCGGCGGGGCTCGCGTCCTGGCATCGCGACCAGGGCAACTACTGGGGCCATAACGCGATCATCCGCACCGTAGCGTTCGCGACTGCCGCAGGTTTGCCAGAGCTTTCGGGCCGCAAGCCCTTCGGCGGACACATCATGAGCCATGATTTCGTCGAAGCCGTCCTGCTGCAGCGCGCCGGTTGGGGCGTTCACATGGTACCGGCGCTGCCCGGCTCGTTCGAGGGCATGCCGCCGAACATTGTCGATGTTGTCGTGCGCGACAGGCGCTGGGCGCAAGGCAACTTGCAGCACCTGGCTATCGTATCGCAGGCGGGTTTAACGCCGATGGGCCGCGTTCACCTCGGCATGGGCGCGACATCGTATTTGATCTCGGCCGTATGGGCGCTGTCGCTTGTCGTCGGCCTTGTTCTGGCGCTGCAAGGTTCACAGATGATCCCAAGCTATTTTCAGGACGCTAAGACGCTGTTTCCGATCTGGCCGATTATCGATCCAGGCGCAGCGCTGCGGCTGTTTCTGGCGACGCTCGCTGTCGTGCTGTTGCCGAAAGGCTTGGGCCTTATACTCGAGTGGAAACGCGCGCGCGCAGCGCGCGACGGCATCGGGGCACTGCGGTCAACGCTCGGTGTTATGGTCGAAACGGTATTCTCAATGCTGATCGCGCCGATCCTGATGCTGACGCAAACGTTAGGCTCGGCGCAAATTCTGATCGGCCGCGATTCCGGCTGGTCGGCGCAGAAACGCGACGATGGCGCACTTAGCTTTGAAGATGCGATGTCCTTCGCGCGCTGGCATACGGCCATTGGCGCAATTGTTGCGGCGATCGCTTGGAGCGTTTCACCCGGATTGCTTGTTTGGATGGCGCCCGTCGTCCTCGGCCTGCTCCTCTCCGGTCCCGTCAGCTGGCTGACATCACGGCGCGCCGGACGTATTACCGGTTGGGCTCTGTCGACTTTTGAAGACATAAGGCCCGCGCCGGTTCTAATCGCTGCCACTGCAAAGACGTCAGAGTGGAAAGCGCGCCAGCGCGATCAGACGCGGCCTGCGGACGAGATTAAAAACGCCGCTGCAGCTTGACGCTACTTCTCCGTGGCTACTGTTTTGTCGCTACCCCTCAGCGAGCGAAATAATTCCGAAAAAATCTCGCGCACGCGCAAAGGCTCGGCATCAAGGAACGGCAGCGGCCGCGTGACCTCGACGGCGGCGACGCCAAGGCGTGCGGTTAGCGCGCCATTGAATGCGCCTTCGCCGAGGCGTTGCGACAGACGGCGCAACACGTCCTGGCCAAGAAACTGGCCTAGCAAATCGTCGGTCATAGCGAGCCCGCCGGTTGCGATGATGTGGGTCACGACAAGGCGGGCAAGGCGCAGCGCGCCGAGGATCCCGGGCCGGCCGCCGTAGAGGCCGGCGAGCGTGCGGAACATCCGCACATTCTCGACCAGCACGAAGCCCATGGCGATCCACATCATCGGCGATAGCGCGGTGACCGTTGCGACACGTTTTGCCGACTTGAGGATCATGCGCCGCGCCTCGCCGTCGAGGGGGCTCAATAGTTCGCGGTCGGCCAGGCGCAGCAGCTCGCCCGGTGCCAGTACGTCACCCTTGTGGTCGGCAAGTCGGGCGAGCCCCCAGGCCATATCGGTCCGGTCGCGGTAGTGGCGCGTCAGCGATTTGACCGCGCTCAGTTCTTTTGCGGTGTCGTTGGTTGCGATCGCGTCTTTGACGGACTTGCGTAGCAGCGACAGCCGCGCCAAGCGCCGGAAGCCGATCAGTTCGCGAACCAGCAGGATGGCTCCTGCCACCGCAACAATTGCAAACAAGCCAAAAGCCGTCCAGCCGATCCAATCTTGCCGTTCAAGTGCGACGGTCACGAAACGCGTGAACCACAAGCCCGCTGCAAGTGAAGCGAGAGCGGCCGCCGCCGACAGCATAATGCTGCCCCAGCGGATGCCGCGATTGAGGTCGTTGGCGGTCAACGGCCGCTGCATTGCGATTTCGCCGCGGCGCGACGTCGTAGATCCAGCGCCTGAAAAGACATCGTTGTTTACCGGTTCGTCGACGGTGGCTTCATCGATTTTGAAGGCACGCGGGGCACGCGGTTTCGGCGATGTATCACGCGTCATGCGAGATAGTCCGAAATGAGGAAGTCGAGCGCTCGGTCAAGCCTGATATGGGGTAGCGCCATCGCTTTGCCATCAGGCGCGGTGTTTTTGATCGGCGGCGGGCGAAAACGAATAAGCGAAATGGGTGATTTGTTGCCGGCCTTTGCCCGGTCGAGTGCGTCTTCGGGGTTTGCCGGTAGATCGCCCGGGAAAATTGCGGCCTCGTTGACGCCGTCGAACAGCGTGTCGCCGATCCGCTCACCCGCAAGCGGCGTGCCGCGCAGGCAGGGCAGTTTTTCGCCGCCGTGATTGACGGCGGTCTCGCGCGTTGCCCGAAGGGCTGCCATCGCGAGCGCTTCAACGCCGGCGCCTTGCGTGCTGGCGCGCTGTAGGGCGGTATCGACGATACGCTTTAGAATGGCGCCCAAGCGGTCGTGACTGGACGCCGGCAGGTGGTCGGCCTTGGTCGCCACGAACAGGACCTTGTCGATTTTCTTACCCAGGATCATCGATAACCAGCTGTTTGCACCTGGCCGGAAGGCGTTCAGCACGCCCGACATGGCGCGTTCGAGTTCGGAGACGGCCACTGCACCTTGATCGAGCGCTCCGAGAACATCGACAAGCACGATCTGGCGATCGAGGCGCGCGAAATGATCGGTAAAGAATGGACGGACAACCTGCGACTTGTAGCTTTCGAAGCGCCGCACCATCATGGCCGCGAGCGAGCCGCGCGGCGGTGCTGCGCCTGATGTCAGAGGCATCGGGAAGAACGTCAACAGAGGTGATCCCTCCAGGTCTCCCGGCAACAGAAAGCGCCCCGGCGCCAGCGTTGATTGCGCGCCGCTCGCGCGTAATGCCGTCAAATATGCGGTGTAGAGGCGGGCGCCGGTCAGCGCGATCTGTTCGTCTTCGCGCGTGCCAGGATCGGTACCGGCGAGAAAATCGAGCCATGGCTTTGCGGCCTGCGAACGCGACGGCTCTGCCGCAAGCGACAACGCCTCGCTTGAGAACTGTTCGAAATCCTGCGCCAACAGCGGCAAATCGATCAGCCATTCGCCGGGGTAGTCGACGATATCGAGATGCAATTTCGACAGTCCGAGGACGCGTTTGAGCCGGATCTGAGTTTGATACTCGATCGTGACACGCAACTGCGAGATGCGCCGCGTGCTGTCGGGCCACGCAGGCAGATCGCCGAGAAGTTCGGCAAGGTGCGCCTCGTAGTCGAAGCGCGGGACTTGGTCATCAGGTTGCGGCTCGAGATAGGCGCGCACGATACGCCCCTCTGCATCGGGGGTAAAAAACGGCAGTCTGCCGCCGGTCACAAGGTTGCGCACCAGTGCCGTTATAAAGACCGTCTTGCCGGCGCGCGCCAGGCCCGTCACGCCAAGACGCACGGACGGCGTCAGATACCCCGCCAATCGGACTTGGGCATCTTTCAGTACTGCGGAGGTGGTGAGATCGGGCAAGGGGCGCCGGAGTCAAGATAAGGGGGACCACTGGGTCCCCTTAACTGACGCAAGACGCGGGCGAGGGCAAGACGGCAGCGGCTGGGCTTGCCACTGATTGAAATCGTTAGCCGTAGAAAACGACGGCAACACCAGCAGCCATAACCGTCAAGCCCATCAGCATGATGGCGCCACTGCGAAAGAATTCCGACATGATACGCTCCTCTATGGGGCGATGTGTGCCGGACCGTCGGGTGAAGCAAAACGGCCGGTAGAGGCATCACGAGTTATTGGAGCATAGCCACAAAGCTTTGAACGAAGGCTGAAGCCGCCCTTCATCCGCTGTTCATGTTGCGGTCTACGGAGCGCCGCAATTCGCCGCGGACAAAAAAGTCTGAACGGCGTGTGAACCGGGCGCTCAAGCGGCATTCAGGCACGACTGTGTAGTTCTCAATCCACAACGAAGCTATAGTGAGCGCTCAGATGACCACTATGTCCCCTGTCTATGATGAGGCCTATTCCATGACAGACCCGTCCTCCCGTCTCAACCTAACCACCCTCGCCAAGCCCGTGAATCACACACTGTCGTTTCTCAAGTTCGGCGTTCTGGTCGTGTCCGTTGCCGCCGCTGTTCCGACGGCGAAGAACCTCTACGTCTCGTGGAAGACCGGCGTGCCGTTCGAGCGCGTCAATCACTCCATCGCGCAGTACGAGCTGTGGACGCGGAATGTCGATTGCAAACCCGACTACCAGAAACTTTCAACTGTTGGCGGCGTTAGGGTCGATGTTGGCTCCTGCCCAAAGACCGGCGACATCGCCTTCCAAATCAAAGGTCCGGATGGTAAGGCCACGAACGAGTGGATCGCATTCGATCAATTGACGCAACCGGCTTCGCAAGCGGCGAGCCTGTTCAATCTGATTGTCACACCGGCCATGGCTGAGACGCTATTGAAGCCGCAATCGCAACCGCAATCGCAGGCGGCGGACGGAAGTTTCCGTGTCGCACAGGCCGGCATGACCGTGTTGTGCCAAGCCAAGGTCAACGATAAGATCGTGCGCATTATCAAGGATGCTGGAAAGTGCTTCCGCGAAACGATTTCGCCGTTTACCGGCGCGACCGACAAGCGCGAGGAAGTGCCGTGCGATACGCAGTGTTAAGTCGCGCGGCAGTCCCTTTGGCACAGCAATTTTTGATGTGTTCACGTTTTTCGAATGCGCACCAAGAAGCGTCTTGACGACCGCTGATTTGAAGCAGACACTCATTAGCGTGAAACCGCCGTTGTTGACGTTGCAGGCGAGATGGATCCCGGCCGATGGGCCGCTAAACCCTCGACCGGCGTTGGCGCGGCCCTTAGTTCAGACATTCGTTCGAGCAGGGTCGAAGGCGGTACTCACGCGGCGCAACGGTTCATGGAGGAAAGATGACTCCACCGGGTAGGACAGCGGGACCTCGCATCGCGTCGAGGTCCACAGCTTGACGGGCGTCCTCGAGATTTTGGCCGCGCTCACGATAGCTGCATCAACCACAATTTGGAAACTTCGAACGAGGGCGGTTGCCGTTAAGGTGAGCCAGAGCCTCGTACTCAAAGCCCGGTTATAGTCTGGGCATACTATCCACGGTAAACGAGCCCCGCAGGCCTCCTCTGCCACAGTGCAAGGAACGCCTCGGGGCTTTCGTTTTGCATACAGTTTATTGAATTTCAGAATGGCCGGGCGCGGCTCTGAAGTTTGCGTAGTCGAATGGCGCTCATAGTTGAGACTTGAAACAGCACGCAACGCTTCCCTTCAATCCTTGTGATTGGTGACCGCGACAAACGTGGCGTCGTTTTGCGTGCGCCGTTCGTGCATGAGAAAATCATAATAGCCGCATCGCGTCTTGAGGCCAGGATAGTCGCGGCAAGAGGCAGGCCGCGCCGTATAGATCGTGCACCGGCGCTCCTTGGTATCGAAAAATTGGCAGATGCGTCCGAAGTGCTTGTCGGCCTTGCGGCGCATCAGGAATTTGCGCCCGTGGCCCTCGCGCGTGAAACGCTTTTTGGCCGTCGCGAAACTTAAGTCGTGATGCTTGGCGAGCCTTTGGACATCGCGCGTGTTGAGGGCAATGACCGGATAGGAACAGCAGTAACCGGGGCAGTTGAGACAATTGTAATGCGCCATGGGTGAGGCCGGGGACTTTCGACGAGTTGGGGCCAAGTGGTGCCGCCGAGGATTAAGGGCTTATCGCCTTAGCCGATAGCACCTGCCAGTCAAGCGCGGTGTTGCCGCCGAAAACCGACCGTTCCCGTATCTGTTCCGTCAATCGCGGCCTTCTTGCAACTGCGGCGCGCTGCAGTGGCGTCTTTGGCCCACGTAGGATGGCGCGGCCCAGGTTTCCCGCTAATGTCTTTCCTGTTTGATGGCATGTCATTTGGAACCCCTGCGCCGGCTGGGCGCAGAGGCTGTTGGTTTGCGTTACAAGGTCCCACCATGGGCGAAGGCGACAAGGGGTCATATCCCGTCGAGACCCCGGTCAATCCGTATAGCCTGCTCGAAGCCGTCAACGCCGCCAGCGAGACGGTCAACCGGGGCTGGCTGTTTTTCCTCGCCCTCATGGCCTATGTGCTGATCACGGTCGCGGGCGTGACGCACAAAGACCTGCTGCTGGATGCGCCGGTTGTTTTGCCGGCGCTGCAGGCCTCTATACCGCTCAAGAATTTCTTCACGGTCGCACCCGTCGTCGTGCTGCTGTTTCACCTCGGCATCGTCGCGCAACTCGTGCTGCTGGCGCGCAAGGCACTCGAATTCGACAAGGCCGTGCGCGGCATCGAGCCGAGCGACAGGCGCAGCCATGCGCTCCGCCTCGAACTATCGAACTTCTTTTTCGTCCAAGCGATCGCTGGTCCTGAGCGCAGCCGCGTCATCAGCGGGTTTCTGCACGGCATGAGCTGGCTGACGACCATGATCCTGCCGGTTCTGCTGCTGCTGTTCATCCAGGTCGCGTTCCTGCCGTATCACGATCAAGGCGTCATCTTCGTGCACCGCATCGTGCTGCTGCTCGATTTCCTCGTGCTGTTCCTGATGGGCACGTTTTTGATGAGCACGGAGACGACGTTCCTTTCCGCGATGATGAACAACGCGCGCCGCCACCCGTTCAACGTCGCGGTGACGACGCTTGTTATTTTGTTTATCGGCTTTCTGTCGTTCTTCGTCGCGACGATCCCGGGCGAGCGGCTCGACCGGACGGCGCAGGTTTTATTCGGAGCGCCGGGGCCGGGCACAGACCCGCGCGCGATACGGGCAGGCACTGCGGGCGGTCCGATCTTCAAACTGTTTCATCGCAACTTGATGGTGAATGATGCCGATCTCGTCGCCGGCGGCGAAGTCGCCGATGGAGAAGCGACGCTCAATCTGCGCGGCCGCGACTTGCGCTATGCGCAGCTTGACCGGTCCGATCTTCACGGCGCGGATTTAACCGGCGCGGACATTTCAGATGCAAGTCTTGAGAAAGCCGATCTTCGCGGCGCAACTCTGGTTTGCCTGGGTGGAGATAAATTTCCCGATCGATCGCCCTCGTGCACAAATGCCAAGACCGCTAAACTTCTCTTTGCACGGCTCGATGGTGCGCGGTTAAAGGGCATTGACCTCACCGACGCCCACCTCAACGGCGCCGTTCTCGAGGACGCAGAACTGTTGGCTGCGAACCTCACGCGAGCGGCGCTGGTTGCCGCAAATCTCAAAGGCGCGGATCTGTCGAGTGTCGTTGCCGAAGAAGCGAGCTTTATCAAAGCAGATCTTCAGGGCGCAAATCTTTACCGGGCCGTGCTGCAGGGGGCAGAGCTGTCATCGGCGCAGTTGAGATCGGCCGACTTGCGTTATGCGAAGCTGGAGGGCGCGGATCTGCGCAATGCTGACCTCGAAGGGGCTTCGCTCGCAGAGGCAAACTTGTACGGCGCCGACCTCTCGGACGCCAAGGTCACTGCGGCGGACTTCAGCGGTGCGCGCATCTGGATGACGACGTTGCCATTGCCCGACACGTCGAAGCTTGCGAATTTCCGCGAGCTTCAGATCAACGCACCGGACGAGAGCGAAATGACCGCGCTTAAGTCGCTCGCCGAGGGTCTTGATCGCAAGGGTCTTGAAGCCCTGACCAGCAAAGGGGACAATACAGCGTGGGCCGAGAGCACCACGTTCGCAGGCTGGAAAGCATTCGAGCCGGACGGTACCGAACCGGCCGATGCCTACGCGCGCCGTCTGTCCGAGCACCTCGCTGATATGATGTGCAACACGCGCGGTGACGACGCGGCGGGGTTGGCGGCGGGCATCGTGCGCCGCGCGGTGTCCGAAGACTTCAATGGCGACGTGCGCCTGATCTACGACCGCGCAACGCGCGATAGCTGCAGAAGCGCGAAGGGCGTGCCGCACGAGTTGATGGATAAGCTCACAGCCGCTGCCGAGGCCGCAGGTCCACTGACCTCTCCTGCAATTGCTTCACCAACTACCCCGAGCTTCCAGCCGTCTGATGCCGAGCCGCCAAGGATGCCGGGCGTGACCACATCGCCGCCCGCGGCCGCCACCACGGCCCCGGATGCCTCGCGGCCCGCGTTGCTGCCGCCGCCGTGATGGTTTGGCTGAGCTTTTTTGCCTTGCATTCGCGCACAAAATGCTCTAGAACAATTAGAGAACACACATCCGCGCCCGCTGCGATTTCGGCGTGGACAACGTCGGATGCGGGCGCGCGGCGGCGCTGCCCAGCCGGTACTGTCGGATGAGATGAGTCGCGCGCCGGGCGTGCGGTCCGCTGCCGATGCAACACGATAGACGCAGGAGCCGTTTACGTGCGGGGCTCGGTCTTTTTTGAAGGAGAGTTGAGACATGGCAGGTTCGGTCAACAAGGTCATTCTGGTCGGCAACGTCGGCAAGGACCCGGAAATCCGCCGCACGCAGGACGGCCGGCCCATCGCCAACTTGAGCCTCGCCACGAGTGAATCGTGGCGCGATAAGGCGACCGGCGAAAAGAAAGAAAAGACCGAGTGGCACCGCGTCGTCATTTTCAGCGAGCCGCTGTGCAAGGTCGTCGAGCAGTACGTCAAGAAGGGCTCGAAGCTTTATATCGAAGGCGCGCTGCAGACGCGCAAATGGACCGACCAAAGCGGCGTTGAAAAGTATTCGACCGAAGTCGTGCTGCAGGGCTTCAACGGCTCGTTGACCATGCTGGATGGCGCCAGCGGCGGACGCGGCGCCCAAGGCCGTATGCAGGATGGCGGCATGCAGGAGAGCGGCCAGTCGGACTATGACGGCGGCGGGTTCGGGTCGGGTTCGGGTGGCTCGGGTTACAGCGAACCGGCGCCGAAGCGGGCCGTCAAGAGCAGCGGCGGCGGCGCGGCCAAGGGTGGCTTCGACAAGGCGCTCGACGACGAGATCCCGTTCTGATCGCCGGGCTAGCGCGGATGTGTAGAGCTCGCAAGCGCGGCGGTGTTAACCGGCTTTGTTGGCTAGCAACGCCGCAGGCGTAGTCTACCACCGCGCGCAGCTATGGGCGATACGGCATTGGCCGTTTCGTTAATCGCAAGCGGTGCTCACCCTGCTGCGTCGCGGATGCGCGCGAGGGCTTCGTCGCGGCCGAGCACTTCGAGCACGTCGAAAACCGGCGGCGACACGGCGCGGCCGGTCAATGCGGCCCTGAGCGGCTGGGCGACTTTGCCGAGCTTGGCGCCGGTTTCGTCCGCATAGGCACGGACCTCGCCTTCGAGCGCTGCGGCCGTCCAGCCGGATAATTTTTCGAAGCGTGCGAGGACAGCTGTCAGCGCTGTCTTGGCATCGGCGTCGACCAGCTTGGCCGCTTTGTCGTCGAGGACCAGCGGCCGTTCCGCGAACAGGAAGCTCGCGCCGTCGATTAACTCGCGCACGGTTTTGGCGCGCTCCTTCAGGCCCGGCATGGCGCGGACGAGCTTCGTGCGCATCGCGGCATCGGCTTTGGCCATCATCGCCGCGCCGTTATCCATCTCGGGCAGGATATCGATCATGCGGGCGACGAGTTCGGCGTCATCGGCTTGGCGGATGTAGTGGCCGTTCAGGTCTTCGAGCTTTTTGAAATCGAACCGCGCCGCCGATTTGCCGATGCCGTCGATGTCGAACCAGGCGAGCAGTTGTTCTCCCGACATGATTTCATCGTCGCCGTGGCTCCAGCCCAAGCGCACGAGATAGTTTCTGAGGGCGACGGGCAAGTAACCAAGCGTGCGATAGTCCTGCACGGCCTGCGCGCCGTGGCGCTTTGAGAGTTTGGCGCCGTCCGGCCCGTGGATCAGCGGCACGTGCGCGAATTCCGGCACGGCCCAGCCCATACCTAGATAGATTTGCGTCTGGCGCGCGGTGTTGGTCAGGTGGTCGACGCCGCGGACGACGTGAGTCACGCCCACGTCGTGATCATCGACGACGACGGCGAGATTGTAGGTCGGGTTGCCGTCCGATCTGAGGATTATCAAATCGTCGAGGTCCTTGTTCGGAAACACGACGTGTCCCTGGACGTGATCGTTGACGGACGTCTCGCCGCTGCGCGGTGCTTTCAGGCGCACGGCCGGTTTGATGTCCTTGGGCGCTTGCTTGGCGTCGCGGTCGCGCCAGGGCGAGAGAAAGATCTGTGGCCGGCCTTCGGCCTTGGCGGCGTCGCGCGCGGCTTCGATTTCGGCCGAGGAGCAATAGCAGTTGTAGGCCGCGCCGCGCGCCAAGAGCTCATGGGCAACGGCGCGATGCCGGCCGGCGCGCGCGAACTGCGAGACAGCTTCGCCGTCCCAGTCCAATTCGAGCCACTTGAGACCGTCGAGGATCGCGGCAACGGCGGCGTCGTTGTTGCGCTCGCGGTCGGT
>JANNSR010000074.1:0-3028 GCA_031402935.1 Hyphomicrobium sp.
CGCGCTGCCCGCCATGGAGAACGTGGCGCTATGGCACGAGCGCGATATTTCGCACTCGTCCGTCGAGCGCATGATCGGGCCTGATGCGACCGTCACGCTCGACTTCGCGCTGAACCGCTTGAGCGGCGTCATCGAAAAGCTGGTCGTCTATCCGGCCAACATGAAAAAGAACCTCGACCGTCTCGGCGGCCTGCACAATTCGCAGCGCGTGCTGCTCGCGTTAACTCAAGCCGGGGCCTCGCGCGAGGACGCCTATGCGCTGGTCCAGCGCAATGCCATGAAGTCCTGGGAGCTGGGCCGAGATTTCCTGACCGAGTTGAAAGGCGATTCCGACGTGACGGCTAAAATCGCAGGCCGCGACCTCGAAGCCATGTTCGACCTCGGCTACCACACCAAGCACGTGGAGACGATATTTAAGAGGGTGTTTGGGTAGGTGACTAGACGCCTAGTTGAGTCTTTAAGTAGTCAACTGCTACGGCCTTCATAGTATCAATAGTGGCGCCGCCACCTACTTCTTGAACCTTTTTCTTTACTGCCTTCCAGATCGACTCATCTCGAGTTGCGTCCAGGAAGTCATGTGCTTTAGGAGAAAGGCCGCGCAATACAAAGTCTCCCGATTGGGTCAACTCCCCTTCGTCAATGTACCCATCAAGTACAAGCTGACGCAAATGATAGAGCACTTGCTCCTCGTTTGTACCATCGAGTGAAAGGCTAAGTCGGCATCTTGATATTCCATTCAAGTCTGCGTCTGCCTCGATCTGGAGCAGCAAAGCACGGATGATTTCTGGGTCTCGCTTGGTCACTTTCGGCCCTCTTGAGGATGATCAATACCAGTTAGCCACCCCGGCACAAACTATTGCACGGCACGCCATCGTTGTCGCCGTCGAGGCTCTTCACACCGCATGATCGAAGGTAATATTTGGCTTCGTCGCACGAAAACATCTGCTTGCATGTGCGTTTGCCGGAACAAGTGAATTTCTCGCCCGCCGCGCCCAGATCATCAGCAGCTTCGGCCGGTGTCACGACCGCAGACCACGCCCCCGCCGGTTTCGGCGCGGCGGCCGTACTGCTTTTCGGCTGCTGGGCGCCTACACGCGCGAGATAGGTGGTCATGTCTTTGCCGCAAATGTCTTCACACGGGATTCCATCTCTATCGGCATCACGTTTCGAATGTCCACAAACTGTGAGTTTGTGGTGCGCTTCTGCGCACGATTTCATCTGAGGACATTTGGTTTCGACACAGTCGAACGCGAGCGCGTGTGGCGTGGCCACAGTGGCGAAAAGTAAAACGCCAATGAGAAATTTCCGGTATCCCATGGCGGCAAACTAGCATTCCTACTTCAGAAACGGTCAAGTGCCTTGACCGATTTCACAACCCCGTCATCCCGGCGCCGCTCGCGCAACGCGAGCGGAACCACGGCCGGGACCCACGACAACCGTCCAATCATGTGGCGCAACCGATGCGGCACGATCTCGCGGCACGCAACACCACCCTCGCTGAACCTTGTCGTGGGTGGCCGCCGCATTCCCTCGGCCTCCCGGCCTCGGCGCGGCCATGACGATTGGAGGTGAGTGCGACCAAGCTTCGCCCGCTTCCCTCCCCGTCATCATCCGGCCTTGCAAACGGCCCGGCATCGGCGACAATGACGCAATGTCCACGCAAGACACAGATCGTCCTGCACCTCCCGTCTGGCTCACGGCCACGCGCCAACTCGATGCCAAGCGTATCGCCGTGACGCTTGGTGCTTTGATTGTCTACCGCCTCGGACTGCTGATCCCCGTGCCCGGCATCGATGCCGACGCCCTCGCGGCGATCGACGCCCAGCAAACGTTCTTGGGCTTCGATGCGCTGTCGCGCGTCTCGGTATTTGCGCTTGGCATCGGGCCGCTGTTTTCGATGCTCATCTTGGCCCAAGTGTTGAAGCTTGCAGCGCCCGGCCTCGACGCGTGGACCCGCGACGATCCGGGCTTCAGCAACGGCTTTAGCCGCGGCCTAGCCGCCACCGCCCTCGCGCTTGCGGCTTTCCAAGGCTACGGCATCGCGCTGGCGTTAGAAGCCATGACTGGCGTTGGCGGGGCGAGCCTAGTGCCTGAACCGGGGTCCGCTTTCCGGACAGGTGTCATTATTTCTCTAGTTGCCGGAACGGCCGCGACGATCTGGCTCGCCGGACTGATCACGCGGCATGGCTTCGGCAGCGGTTTCTGGATCTTGCTTTTGGCGCCCGAAGTCGCAAGCCTGATTGGCTTTCCTGGCGCAGTCCTTGAGTTTCAACGCATCGGCCAAGTCTCGGCGATACAAATTCTGCTGCTTGGAACCTGCGTCCTTGCCAGCATCGCCGCCCTCGTGGCGTTGACGCGCATGCTGACGGCGGAAATGTCGAAAGACGATGCCGCCTTCCGCCGCCCCCAGCGCTTTATCGCCGAGGCTGTGCTGTGGCCGCCCCTTGTTGCGCTGGTCTTTTCCGGCTACGTGGCGGGGGTTTTTGCAGCGTTCAAAGCATGGCGCGGCGTCGGCGAACCGGGGCCCGCGCTATTTGCATTTGCCACGCCAAGTCACCTGCTGCTTGTCGCCGTCTTGATAGCGTTTCTGACTTTTGCCTTCACCCATGTGCTGCGGCAGTACCCGCTAACGGCGCGGACGATGGCGGCGCCAGCTAGCGACGATTGGATCCGCTGGGCCGCGCTGTGTGCACTTGCCACAACTGCGATCGTCGTTGCCATGGAGCTATTCCTGAAGGACGCGTTTCCGACGTTCCTTGAGGGCGGATGGCTGATTGCTATTGTGCTCACGTGCCTGGCCATTCTCCCAGGCCATGCGGCCTTGCTGTTTCCAGACCCGGAACCGGTGCAGAACCCATTGGAAGATGCCTAGCCGCCGCCCCGGCGCACGCGTCAAAAATCCGCCGCAAGTGTGGAAGAAACAGCGGGTGTAGCGCCGCCCTCTCCTTGCGCCGCTCCAGGAGCCGACGATGAGCCTTTAGCCAGACACCCTTTGCAGCAAACCGCATCGCCCAAGCAATTCCGCTTG
>JANNSR010000075.1:0-2997 GCA_031402935.1 Hyphomicrobium sp.
ATGGCTCGCGCCATCGGGGCGTGACAACACGACGACAAGGCACGGCGCCGCCAGCCCAAAGCCGCGCACCGCCTCGCGCTCCAGCCGCCCGGCCTCGGGCTTCTCGCCAACATAAATCGCCTCCAGCCGCTCGGCGAAGGCGGCGCGCGCCCCCGGGTCGATGACGACAAGGCGCCAAGGCGCCAGCTTGCCATGGTCGGGAACCCGCATCGCGGCGGCAAGAATCGCCCCCAGTTCGTCCGCCGACGGCCCCGGCGCCACCATGTCGCGCGCCTTGCCCGAGCGCCGGGTGGCGAGCAACGTCGTCGCCGAAGTCAGGTCGTTGAAGCTGTCCATCGAGGCCGCATATCGCAACGCCGAAGCCTCCGCCACCATGGCATTGCCATTCCCGCCGCCGCCGCTATCGTGCCGCCGCATAACCGGCGCACGTCGGCCGCAAAAAGGGTTCGGGAGTTTGCCGATTTGACCGACATCGCCGCCGGCGCGCCAGCCCCGCTTGGCGCCGCCGATTCCCGCCCGCAATGGTTCGGCCACCCGTCGCAGCTCGCCCGGCTGTTCAGCACCGAAATGTGGGAACGCTTCGGCTATTACGGCATGCGGGCGCTGCTGACGCTGTTCATGGTCGCGGCTGTGACGGACGGCGGGCTCGGGTTTGCGACGGCAGACGCCGGCCGCATCTACGGCAACTACACCATGGCTGTGTACATGCTGGCGATACCGGGCGGGTTTATCGCCGACCGTTATCTCGGCGCGCGCCGCGCCGTACTCTACGGCGGGTGGACGATCGCGCTTGGGCACTTCGCGCTGGCGTGCCCGGCGATGCCGGCGTTTTACATTGGCCTGCTGCTGATCGCGCTCGGCACGGGGCTGTTCAAACCGAATATTTCAGCACTGGTTGGTGCGCTGTACGCGCGAGATGATGTGCGCCGCGACGCCGGGTTTTCGATTTTTTACATGGGCATCAACATTGGCGCGTTTATTGCGCCGCTGATCACTGGGTTTTTGGCGCAAAGCGCGTGGTTCAAAGGCTGGCTGGCGGACGCGGGTTTCGATCCGGCGAAAAGCTGGCATTGGGGATTTGCCGCGGCCGGCGTCGGCATGACCGTTGCGATGCTGGTTTTTGCGCGCAATGCGCGGGGGCTTAGCGACGCGCGCGCGGACACGCCAGAGTCAGTGTCAGGTAGCAGCGCGATCAAGCAGGGCGCGGCTGTGGCGGGCGGAACGCTGGCGTTGCTGTGGTTAGCGCTGGCGTCTGACGTTGAAGGATGGCAAGGCCTGCGCTGGCTGTTTCTTGTGATGCCCGTTGCCGCGATCCTGTATGCGAGCCGGCAGCCGGGCGAAGACGCGCGGCGCTTGGCGGCCATCGGCGTGCTGTTCGTCGCTGCGATGATTTTCTGGGCCATCTTCGAGCAGGCCGGATCGACGATTGCGCTGTTCGCCGATCAGCTAACGCGCAACGAGGTTGGCGGCGTGCCGTTTCCATCGTCGTGGTTCCAATCGATCAATCCGATTTTCGTGATTGTGCTGGCGCCGGTTTTTGCAGCGCTGTGGATCGGCATGGGCACGCGCCAGCCGTCGCCGCAGATCAAGTTCGCGCTTGGCCTCGTTTTCCTCGCGGCGTCGTTTCTGTTGATGGTGCCGGCGGCGAAGCTGGCGGTGGAAGGCCGCGTGTCGCCGCTATGGCTTGTTGGCTTGTTTTTTCTGCAAACGATCGGCGAAATGCTGGTCAGCCCGGTTGGCCTGTCGACGATGACCAAGCTGGCACCGCCGCGCATGACCGGTCTCGTGCTCGGACTGTGGTTCCTGGCGGCGGCGTTTGGCAACAAACTGGCGGGCGTGCTGGCGGGTGCGTTCTCAAACGACGACCCGGCGGCGCTGTCGGCAGCGTTCTTGTTGCAGGCCGGCGTCGTCGCGGCGGCAGCCGTGCTGATGTTCATGGTGGCGCCGTGGGTAAAAAGGCTCACAAACGCGGAGCGTTAACCCCGCGCCGCGAAAAGACTAACCGATACCTGCCTCATGCCGCCTTGACACCCCATATAAGTGGGGGCGAACATTAGCCGATGCTTCAGACACATTCAGGTTCCGGTCGAAGCGCACTCAAATCGAACAATCCGAAAGGCTCTTTGCTGTGAGCGCAACACCTGTTCTGCACACCTATCTCGAGTTTGAGAAACCGATCCTCGAACTCGAAAAAAAGGTCGCTGAACTCAAAGCCATGCAAAAAGGCGGCAAAGGTCCGCAGATTGCGGATGAAATTGCCAAGCTCGAGCAGAAAGCCAAGACAGCCCTCATCGATATCTACAATAAACTGACGCCGTGGCAGAAGACGCTTGTCGCCCGGCATCAAGAGCGGCCGCATTGCCTTGATTTCGTCAGCGCGCTGATCGAAGATTTTACGCCGCTCGCTGGCGACCGCTATTTCTCAGAAGACGAAGCCATCGTCGGCGGCATCGGCAAGTTCCGCGGCCGCTCGGTGCTGGTGCTTGGCAACGAGAAGGGGTCTGATGTCGAGAGCCGCATCAAACACAACTTCGGCATGGCCATGCCCGAAGGCTATCGCAAGGCCGTGCGGCTGATGGAAATGGCCGACCGCTTCAATCTGCCCGTGATCACGTTTGTCGATACGCCGGGCGCTTATCCTGGCATTGGTGCCGAAGAGCGCGGCCAAGCAGAAGCCATTGCCCGTTCGACCGAGTGCTGTTTGAGGCTCGGCGTGCCTATCATCGCCGTTGTTGTCGGTGAAGGCGGCTCGGGCGGGGCCATCGCCATCGCGACCGCCAACCGCATTCTTATGCTCGAACACGCCATATATTCGGTGATCTCGCCCGAGGGCGCGGCGTCGATCATCTGGCGCGACGCCAACAAGAAAGAAGACGCCGCCTCCAACATGAAAATCACGGCGCAGGACCTCGACCAGCTCGGCGTCATCGACGTGATCATCAAAGAACCGACCGGCGGCGCCCATCGCGACCGCGATTCGGTTATTATCGCCACGGG
>JANNSR010000076.1:0-66676 GCA_031402935.1 Hyphomicrobium sp.
ATGTCCAGCACGTCAGACAAGATCAAGGGCTACGCCAACGAAGCCATCGGCAACGTCAAGCAGGGCGTCGGCAAGCTCGTTGGTTCCGATAAACTTCGGGCCGAAGGCAAGGTCCAAGAAGTGACGGGCGAAGGCCAGCAGGCCGTCGGTAACGTCAAGGGTGCCGTTGAAGATGCGTACGACAGCGCGAAATCTTCGAGCACGACCGATACGGTCAAGGGTTACGCCAACGAAGCTGCCGGCAAGATCAAGCAGGGCGTCGGCCGTGCCACAGGTTCGCTCAAGACGGAAGCTGACGGCATTGCCCAGGAAGTAAAGGGCGACGCACAGAAGGCGTCAGGGACCGTGAAGCGCGCCTTCGACCGATAACTGCAGGTTTCAATGACGCCCGGATCGCAGCGGTCCGGGCGTTTGCTTTTGGGCGGTGGACGAAAATCAGAGTGCGCGCAGGCATAAGCACTAAAACAATATTGAGTAGGCACCATTCTACAAGTCAACAATACCCGATTTCGCAACCTGCTTGAAAAGCTAACACCCCCGATAAAATGGAACTTTCAGTCCGATGCGGCGTTCGTCCGTCATCAAAGTCTCATCAAACGGAGTTCGCCATGGGCAATCTTCTGCATTACGCAATCGTGTTTCTCGTTGTCGCTCTCGCCGCGGCGTTTCTAGGGTTCGGCGGCGTCGCCGGTACCGCAATGGAGGGCGCGCGCATTCTGTTCTGGGTCGCGATTGTTCTCTTTGTCGTGTCGCTGATCGCGGGCGTTATCCGCAGGGCCTGACACGCCACTGCCGGCTATGACGGGTTCGTTAACTGTGGCGGCCAGGCCTTTGCCGGCTGCGGCCGCCCCAGTTTTCTGCAAATTATGGCAACCGGCGGTTCGTATAGATTAGGACTGAACCGGCCGCTTTCATCTGAATAAGCTGGCTTTTCCGGTAACAGTTCGCTGCCCTCCAGGTAAATTTTGTTTTCGAGGGAACTCTTGTTCAAACATTGCGTTTGATGACCTAATGCGGTCCGCGGCTGGCGACAGCCTAGGTCTGGCGCGGATCCCCAACTCGCGTTGAGGGTCCTCAGGGGGAAGTCGAATGACAGACAAGAAGAGGTCACCAACTGAAATGCAGGCAGACGCGAATGGAGACGCGCGGCCCGTGACCGCTGTCCGGGCTCAGGCCAAAGGACCGGCCTTGCCGCCGGAGGTTCAAGGTCAGATCGGGAAGCAGCTCCGCCAAGTCTATGGCCAGCTGTTGTCCGAGCCGCTGCCAGACAAATTTTCGAAACTGCTCGATCAGCTCGGCAAGCCGGAGCGCGAGCAATGACCGCGAACGTTCACCCAACCCTGCAGCAGGATCTCGCAGCGGTGGTGCCGAATTTACGCGCGTTCGCACGCTCGCTTTGCGGCAACCCGGATCAGGCCGATGACTTGGTGCAGGAAACGCTCATCAAGGCCTGGAAGAATCAAGCCAGCTTTGCCGAAGGGTCGAACCTCAAGGCGTGGTTATTCACGATTCTCCGCAATACGTTCCTGTCGGAACGCCGCAAACGTAAACGCGAGGTTGAAGATCAGGACGGCGTCATGGCCGCACAATTGAGCGTACATGGCGCGCAGTCGGGCCACATGGACATGATCGACTTTCGCAAGGCGTTTGCGACGCTGCCGGAAGAACAGCGCGAAGCGCTCGTGCTGATCGGTGCCGAAGGTTTTTCCTACGAAGAAGCAGCCCTGATGTGCGGCTGTGCCGTGGGCACCATCAAAAGCCGGGTCAACCGTGCGCGTGTGAAACTGTGCGAAATTCTCGGTGTCGATGGTGCTGACGACTTCGGGCCCGACCATTTCGCGCAAGCGCATACCGGCGCAGCGTTCCCCTGAAAATCCGGATACCCCGCCGGACCGGACCCGGGCGCCGTCCGAAAACCACTCCGAACCCTATTTGCAGCCTTGCCCGGCTAGGACCAGATCGACAAATTCTGAGCTAATAAATTGTAATCAATAGCTTTTTTAGCGGGCAGAGGCGCCCCATACATTGGCCAGAATAAATTTTGCAACTGTTGGAACCAATGGCCCGCGGCAAGCGTTGTGCCCACTGACGCCGTGCGTTTCGTCCGCTAATCCTGATGCAGGAGAGCGCAACGCCGCCAGCCATTGCTTGTAACCGCCGCCAGGGGGACTTTCAGGAATGACGCAGTCCATCGCAGACGTTGTTGCTCCAGAACTTCCATATTTGAGGCGGTTCGCGAGGGCCCTCACGGGCAGCCAAGATTCCGGTGACGCCTATGTCGTTGCCATGCTCGAGACCCTTGTCGCCGATACGCGATCCTTGAATCGCGAATTGCCGCCCAAGACCGCGGTCTATAAGTCGTTCCTGCAGGTCTGGGGAGCGCTGCCTATTAATCAGCGCACCGAGGCCGTGATCTCCAACGGCTTTGAAGGCACTGCCGATCGCCGGATCGAGACGTTGACGCCGCTGGCAAGGCAGGCGTTCCTTCTTGCGGGGCTCGAAGAATTTTCCCCGCGGGACATTTCCGCGATTTTGAATGTGCCGGAAAAAGAAGTTACGCGGCTGCTTGATGTTGCTGGCAAGGAAATCTCCGAGCAAATCTCAGCGCGCGTGCTGATCATTGAGGACGAGCCGCTGATTGCGCTCGACATCGAGACACTGGTCGCCGACATCGGCCACCAAGTTGTCGGCGTTGCGACAACGCGCACGACCGCCACCGAGATGGCGCGAACGACGAAGCCGGGTCTGGTGCTCGCGGACATTCAACTCGCGGACGGCAGCTCGGGCATCGATGCCGTCAACGACATTCTGAGCGAGACGAGCGTGCCGGTGATTTTCATCACCGCCTACCCGGAGCGGCTGCTGACGGGCGATAGGGCCGAGCCTACGTTCCTGGTAACCAAGCCGTTCCGCCCCGAGATGGTCAAAGCCATTATCAGCCAGGCTTTGTTTTTCGACATGAAAGCCGGCAAGGCCGGCGTCTCACAAGGGGAAGCGGCGTAACGGCCGTTTACATGGAAAGGTAAGGCACGCGATTCACCCGGCACTCCGATTGCGAACGACCATGCTGCAACTCTCGCCCCTGAATGTCGTAGCTAAATCACAATTTCCCGCTGGAAGGCGGTGTTTGTGCAGCTCCTTAGCTATCGGACAATGATGTTGTGAACCTGCCAAATCTTGAAAATACACTTGGATTGCGCCTGCTGGCATCAAGTCCGGATTGCGTCAAGCTTCTCGATCTTGCGGGAAGGCTGCTGTTCGTCAGCGAAAACGCTCGAAAGCTACTCGAAATTGATGACGATCAAGACGTAGATGGTCAACCTTGGCTGTCACTTTGGCCGGCGGACTTGGCCGACACTTTGAACAAAGCGGTTGCCGACGCTATTGCTGGGCACGTGGGTCGGTTCTCGGGGATGGCTCCGACTGTAAAAGGGAACATCAAGTGGTGGGACGTTGCCGTTAGCCCGGTCACAGACACTTCCGGCCGGCTGATGTACTTGCTCGCGGTCTCGCGCGATATCACAGCCCAGAAAGCCGTCGAACAATCGCTGTCCGCCAGCGAGCAACGGTTTCGGGCGCTGGCCGACAACATCGCGCAATTCGCCTGGATGGCCGATCCATCAGGCAGCATCTTTTGGTACAACCAGCGCTGGTTTGACTTCACCGGAACCACGCTTGAGGACGTGCGCGGCTGGGGCTGGCAGAAAGTTCATCATCCCGACCATGTCGCGCGCGTCGTCGAAAAGATAAGGTCTTGTTTCGAAAGCGGCGAGATTTGGGAGGACACATTCCCGCTGCGCGGCGCTGATGGCACCTATCGCTGGTTCCTGTCTCGCGCCATGCCGATCCGCGACGACAACAACAGGATCGTGTTGTGGTGCGGCACCAACACCGACATTACCGATCAGCGCAACGCCAGCAATAGGTTGCGCCAGCTGGCGCGGCTGATCGAACTGTCGCATGAAGCCATTCTTGTGCGCAGCGTCACCGACGGAATTCTGCTTTGGAACCGCGGCTGCGAAGACCTTTATGGATTCAGCCGGGAGGAGGCCCTGGGCCGCAACAAAAATGAGTTGCTCAAATCAAGACATACGCTGCCTCTCGGCGAGATCGAGCGCGCGCTTGCGTCAGAAGGTGCTTGGTCGGGCGAGATGCTGCGCAGTGCCAAGGACGGCACGGAAGTCTGGGTCGATTGCCGCAAGGAGGTCATCGATCTCGGCGAGACGACGGTTATCCTCGAGACCGACCGCGATATTACCGACCGGCGCAAAGCCGACGAAGTGCGCAACCTGCTGGTTGGCGAACTCAACCACCGCGTCAAAAACACGCTTGCGATCGTGCAATCGCTGGCTACTCAAACGGCGCGCAATTCCGACACCATGGAAGACTTCGTTGCGGGCTTCAGCAGCCGGCTGCAAGGGCTGACGGGGGCTTACAACATCTTGACGGATGCCAATTGGTCGGCCGCCAAACTGCGCGAACTGCTGCAATCTCAGTTCGAAGTGACAGCCGGCGACGTGCGGCGCATCGAGATGCAGGGCGAAGACGTTTTCATTCCGCCCCAGCCGGCATTGCAACTGACACTGATCGTGCACGAACTCGCAACCAACGCGATCATGCACGGCGCGCTAGCGTCCCCTGACGGCACCATCAAGATTTCCTGGCATGTCGAACAGGCGGGCGGGCGCAAGCTGCGGCTGTTATGGCGCGAAATGGGCGGCGCAAACGTTCAAGCGCCGGTTACAAAGGGTCTCGGACTGTCTTTGATCGAGCGCTCGAACCGTCTGCCGCATATCACGACGGACATCGTGTTCGAACCTGAAGGCGTGCGTTGTTCGATTTCCGTAGATCTCGGTGAAGACGCTGGCAAAGAACCGGCGTATTTCAATCCCTCGCACAAGCGCGGCGAGAGTGCCGCGGGCGGCGTTCCCAACGCGACTCGGCGCTGACTGATCGCGCGCGGTTGTGTATAGTTGAGCGCCTGCATAAGCTCTGTCGCCGGGACGCAACCGATCGCATGACACCCATTATATCGATCTCGAACGTCTCGAAGACCTATGCTTCGGGTTACCATGCACTGAATTCAATTAATCTCGACATCCGGCAGGGGGAAATTTTCGCGCTTCTCGGACCAAATGGCGCTGGCAAAACGACCTTGATCAGCATCATCTGCGGCATCGTCACGCCGACAGCGGGCACTGTCACCGTTGACGGCCATGATATCGCGAGCGGCTATCGCGCCGTCCGCGCCATGATCGGCCTCGTGCCGCAGGAACTGGCGACAGACATGTTCGAAACGGTTTGGGCGACCGTCAATTTCAGCCGCGGATTGTTTGGAAAACCGGCAAACCCGGCCTTCATCGAAAAAATCCTCAAGCAGCTGTCGTTATGGGACAAGCGCGACAGCAAGATCTTGGCGCTGTCGGGCGGCATGAAGCGCCGCTTGTTGATTGCGAAAGCCTTGGCACATGAGCCGCGCATCCTGTTCCTCGACGAGCCAACCGCTGGCGTCGATGTGGAGCTGAGAAGGGAAATGTGGCAGACGGTCAGAGACCTGCGCGCGTCCGGCGTTACCGTGATCCTGACGACGCACTACATCGAGGAAGCCGAGGATATGGCCGACCGGATCGGCGTCATCACCAAGGGCGAGCTGATCCTGGTCGAAGACACGGCAACGCTGATGCGCAAGCTCGGCAAGAAGCAGCTTGTGCTGCAACTGCAATCGAAGCTCGACGCTATTCCTGATGCGCTGAGCGGCCATGGCCTGCAGTTGTCTGCCGACGGCCAGGAGTTGGTCTTCACCTACGATACCCAGTCGGAGCGCACCGGCATCACGGCGCTTTTGAACGATTTGCGATCATCCGGCATCGCGTTCCGCGATCTCAGCACGACGCAGGATTCGCTTGAAGACATTTTCGTCGATCTTGTGAGGCAGTCGGTATGAACGTCGAAGCCGTACGTGCGATCTACTGGTTCGAGATGGCCCGCTGGGGCCGGACGCTGGCGCAGAGCATCGTCTCGCCCGTGCTATCGACATCGCTTTATTTCATCGTCTTCGGCGCGGCGATTGGGTCGCGCATTGCGCAGATCGACGGCATCAGCTATGGCGCGTTCATCGTGCCCGGTCTGGTCATGCTGTTGATTTTGACCGAGAGCACGGCGAACGCATCGTTCGGCATTTATTTCCCGCGCTTCACCGGCACGATATACGAAATCCTTTCGGCACCGATCTCGCCGTTTGAGATCGTGCTCGGCTACGTTGGCGCGGCGGCGACGAAGTCCGTCATCCTTGGCTTGATCATTCTGGCAACGGCGAGCCTGTTCGTCGAGGTGCGCATTGCCCATCCTTTCTGGATGCTGGCGTTCCTGGTTTTGACGGCGATCACGTTCAGCCTGCTCGGTTTCATCATCGGCATCTGGGCCGACGGCTTCGAGCGCCTGCAAATCGTGCCGCTGCTCGTCATCACGCCGCTGACGTTTCTCGGCGGCACGTTCTATTCGATCAATATGCTGCCACCCTTCTGGCAGACCGTGACGCTGTTCAACCCGATCGTGTATCTGATCAGCGGCTTCCGCTGGAGCTTCTATGAAATCTCCGACGTCAATGTCGGCGTCAGTTTGATGATGACGGTCGCCTTTATGGCCGCGTGCATGGCCGTCATCTGGTGGATCTTCAAAACCGGCTACCGGCTCAAGAGCTGATCGGGAGATCGGCATGCGGACGCGGCGAGAAACAGTGTTGCTGACTGGCTTCGGGCCGTTCCCTGGCGTCAGCGACAACGCGTCCGCGCGGCTTGTCGAAGCGCTGGCTGTTGAGGCCCGGAGAAAATTCCCGCGCGTGGCCTTTCACGCCGAAGTCCTGTCAACCGAATGGACCGCCGCGCCCGAGCGGCTCGACATATTGGTTGCGGACATCCGGCCAAATCTGATGCTGCACTTCGGGGTAGCGCGGGATTGCCCCGGCTTTCGCATCGAGACGCGGGCGCAGAACGCCTGCCATGTCACGGAAGACGCAGCCGGGCTTAAGCCAGCCGCCGCCTGGCTGGTCGAAAATAGCGCGCCGTCCCGAAGCGCGACACTGCCGGGCAAGCAAATCGTCGCGCGGTTAACGGCGCTCGGGCTGCCAGCTCATCTGTCGGATGACGCCGGCGGCTATCTGTGCAACGCCGTGCTGTACTTTGCCCTCAGCTACGCCGAGGCCGCGCGCCAGCCCTGCCGCGCCGGTTTCATCCATATCCCAGCTGATCTTACCGGCCCGCCGCTGACCTTCGACGATGCATTGAGGGGCGCGCTCGAAATCCTTCAGCTGTGCCTGAAAAAGCCGGACGTTAACGCCTGAGGCGCTGGCGCAGGGCTTGCTTAACTCCCGTGAGATTCCGGGAGACCCGCCATGACCCACAACCGCCGTTCGATTCTAGCCGCCGGCCTCGGCTTCGGTGCAACAGCCAGCGCCGCCCACGCCGCTGAACGATCGCCGCTGCGCGAGGCGTTCCGCGAAATTGCTCATGATATCGTGCAGGGCCTTGAACCCGACACGGAGCGCGATCAGACAGCCATACTGCAAGCCGCGATCGATGCGGCCGCCGAGCGTGACCGGCCCGTCGTGCTGCCGCCAGGTACGTTTGTCATTAGCGACTTGCGCTTGCGGACTGGAACGAAGCTGATCGGGGCTGCACGCACCACGACGCTCAAGTTCGGCGGCGGCCCGGCGTTCATCACAGCCGACAAGGCCAGCGGCATCACGCTGCAGCGCCTGACGCTCGACGGCGCGTTCAAGGTGCTCGATGAAAGCCGCGGCGAAGGTCTGGTTACGCTGTCGCGTTGCACTGGGCTCGTGCTCGACGATCTCGATGTTCGCAACAGCGCAAACACTGGCCTGTCGCTTATCGCATGTTCCGGGCGCGTGACCGGCACGTCAATTTCGAACGTGCTCGACGCCGGATTGAAAAGTTTAGATGCGACCGGTCTCGATATCTCGGGCAACACGGTCTCGAACTGCGGCAACAACGGCATTCTGGTCTGGCGCTCGGACAAGGGCGAGGACGGCACCGTTGTCGCCAACAACCGCGTCTCGAAAATTCGCAACGCGGCCGGCGGCACCGGTGCGTACGGCAACGGCATCAACGTGTTTCGCGCCGCAAGCGTGCTGGTGACAGCAAATCGCATTTCAGACTGCGCCTATACCGCCATTCGCGGTAACGCGGCCTCCAACATCCAGATCACGTCGAACAGCTGCGAGCGCATGGGCGAAGTCGCGATCTATTCCGAGTTTGGCTTTGAAGGCGCGCTGATCGCCAATAACCTCATTGATTTCGCAGCGACCGGCATTTCGGTGACGAATTTCAATGAAGGCGGCCGCTTAGCGGTGATCCAAGGCAACCTGATCCGCAACCTGTTCCGCCGCGAACACGAAAAAGCTGATAAGCGCGGCGAAGGCATCGGCGTTGAAGCCGATGCGGTGGTCTCGGGCAACACGATCGAGGGCGCGCCGACGGTCGGCATCCAAGTCGGCTGGGGACCGTTCTTGCGCAACGTGTCGGTGACAGGGAATGTCGTGCGTAAATCGCGCGTTGGTATTTCGATTTCATCGGCGCCGGACGCAGGCATTTGCCTGATCGCCAACAATCTGATTTCGGAGACCACCGACGGCGCCATCCGCGCCATGGCGCTTGGTGCGCCGTTCGGGCCGGACCTCGCGCGCGAACCGGGCGCGAGCGACCGTGTCACGCTGTCGGGTAATGTCGCGGTGTGAGCGCGGCAGGCACGCGACCGCGGAAACGATGCGTGCGGCGCACCGGTCAAATCCCATGCGTCTCGGGGGGGGGGGATGACGAGGGACTTGACCGGCGGCTCGCAGGTCTGGCGCAGGAAAGTCCCCCACCAGCTTGGTTTGCACCGTAGCGGGCGCAAGATGAACTCGCGCTGAATGGGCGCGAAGCGTGCCGTTGCGGTTTCAGGGCCAGGTAAAACCGATAAATCAGCTTGTTTTTCAACGGCATTCGATGCGGGCGCGGTGAAGCTGCTGTGAGGTGAGGGCGAGAATCGCTTTAGGCTCCTGGCGTCACTTCCAGATTTTCCCCAAAGGATCGCCGCCGATGCCGGCCCGCGCCGCGCCGCTCGCTTTGCCGCTCAGTCCGCCGCCAACGGGCGGAATGGCGGAAGCCCGCGCTAAGCTTGAGGACGTCTTCGGCTACAAGACGTTTCGCACGCATCAAGCACAAGTCATCGAAACGGTGCTGGCGGGCGGCGATTGCCTGGCCCTAATGCCGACCGGCGGCGGCAAGTCGCTGTGCTACCAGATCCCGGCGCTGGTGCGCGGCGGCACCGGCATTGTTGTCTCGCCGCTGATCGCCTTGATGCAGGATCAGGTCGATGCGCTGCGCGATGTCGGCGTCAAGGCGGCGTTCCTCAATTCGACGCTCGACCGCGCGACGCAGGACGGGATCGAACGCGAGTTCGCGGCAGGCGGGCTCGACCTGCTGTATGTCGCGCCCGAGCGGCTGGTGCAGGAGCGGAAGCTGTCGCTGATGGCGCGCCATGATGTGGCGCTGTTCGCCATCGATGAAGCTCATTGCGTGTCGCAGTGGGGGCACGACTTCCGTCCCGAATACCGCCAGCTCAGAATTCTCGCCGAGCGGTTCCCGTCGGTGCCGCGCATTGCGCTGACGGCCACGGCAGATGAGCGCACGCGCCAGGAAATTATTACCGAGCTGAGCCTAGAGAACGCCCGCTGCTTTATCGCAAGTTTCGACCGGCCGAACATCCGCTACACAATAGCCGAAATGGGCGCTATGAGCGGGCGCGAAAAGCTCATGCGGTTTCTCGAAACCGAGCACCAGGGAGATGCGGGTATCGTCTACTGCCTGTCGCGCAAGTCCGTCGATGAGACGGCTGCGTGGCTGAATGCGAAGGGCCGCAAGGCGCTCGCCTATCACGCCGGGCTCGAGGCGCACGTCCGCGCCGGCGTGCAGTCGAAATTTCTGAACGACGACGGTATCATTATTGTCGCAACCGTTGCTTTCGGTATGGGCATCGACAAGCCCGACGTGCGCTTTGTCGCCCATCTCAACTTGCCGAAAACGATTGAAGCCTACTATCAGGAAACCGGGCGCGCGGGCCGCGACGGCGAACCGGCCAACGCTTGGATGGCTTACGGCATCCAGGACTTAGTGCAATTGCGCCAATGGATCGCGCAGTCGGACGGCTCGGATACGCACAAGCAGGTGCAGCGGCAGAAGCTCGACGCGCTGATCGGCTTGGCCGAGATGCCGGGTTGCCGGCGGCAGGCGTTGCTCGCTTATTTTGGCGAGCGTCTGCATGAGCCGTGCGGCAATTGTGACAACTGTCTCACTCCGCCCGAGACGCAGGACGGCACCGTGCTGGCGCAAAAGGCGCTGTCGGCGATTTATCGCACGGGGCAGCGCTTCGGCGTGACCTATGTGACGGACATCCTGACCGGCAAGGCCGACGAGCGCGCGCTGCGCAACAACCACGACAAGCTGACCGTGTTCGGCATCGGCAAAGATGTGACGGCGACGGCGTGGAAGGGATTGTTCCGGCAACTGATCGCGGGCGGGTACTTGACCGGCGACGACGATGGCCACGGCACACTGGCGCTGACAGACCGGGCGCGGCCGCTGCTGCGCGGGGAAGACAAGTTCCTGATGCGCGTCATGCGGGCTGTTGCGAAACCGAAGAAACGCGACGCGAAACCTTCGCATATGGTTGCAAGCGAAAATGAGGCCCTGTTCCAGGCGCTAAAAGAGCTGCGGCTGAAACTGGCGGCGGCCGCGAAGTTGCCGCCTTATGTCGTGGCGCAAGACCGCACGCTTGTTGAACTCGCAGAAAAGCGCCCCGACACCGAGGACGCGCTGCACGATATTATGGGCCTTGGCGCCAGCAAGATCGCGCGCTACGGCCGCGCGTTTTTGCAGACTATTGCCAGTTTTAAGAAGCATCCCGTTCTAGCGAACCGATTGTCCGCTACGGTCAATCAGACGCTGGCCGCACACCTGCGCGGGCTTGATACCGAACAGATCGCCACTGAACGCAAACTTGATATCGGCACGGTGTACGGGCATTTCGCCGAAGCGATCGAAGCCGGTCTTGTGCGGGCGGACGACGTTTTGAAACTCGACGCGAGCGAGACCGACGACATCCTCGCTGCGTTCGAGCGCTGCCATACGGTCGATACCGGCAAGCTCGGCCCGGCGCACGCGAGCCTCGAAGGCCGCTACGACTACGGCATTCTCAAATGCCTGCTGGCGGAGATTGCGTGACGGGCGTCAAGGCGCGGCAGCGTGCTGTGTTGCGGCCAGCGGCAACGGGACGGCGGCGCGAGCATCTGTCAAGACTGAAGCAATCACCGCGACCTGCGGCTGGCCGGCGGACTGCCGCGCCATCCTGAAATTCTGCACGAGAGCGCTCGACAGTTTCTCCATTGCCGGACGGTCGAGCGCAGGAGCCGATGGCGGTAGCGGCCCGCCGGCATGAAGCGCGACAGACTCGCGCGCAATACGCGGACCATCCTGACACGTAAACTGAACGCCCGCATTGGCGCCTTGCACATGGCGCACGTCGCACTCGGCGGACGCGCCGCTGCCGTCCCAGACTAAGCGCAGGCGATACGGCAATGACACCGGCTCGCCGAAATCCAACAACGCGCCACCCTCGGAAATATCGCGGACGATACAGCGCAGCGGCGGACGGCCGGACATGACCGCGCGGGCATGTTGAAACGTCGGGCGGCGGCCAAAGGCGCGCCGGTCGGCAGAGGATCCGGGTCTAGTCATAGATTGGTAACTCTTGAGCAGTGCGTTGAGTCCGGCCAGCGCGGGCCGCACCCCTGCCGCGTGCCTGCTATTGCAGCGGCCCCGGCACACTCAAGGTTTGACGGAATTTCTTTAATTCGGCTTTACCGGCTGACCGTCAAACGCTTAAGCGGCGCACGATTTCGGCGCGGACGGCCAGCAATTCTGGCGTCCAGCCGGCGGTATTGGCGGCGATCAGGTTGGCTTGCGATTTGAGGATCACGCCGTCGTCGAGGATTTTAAGGCCGTTGGCGCGCAGCGTCTCGCCCGTCGTCGTGATATCGACGATCAGTTCGGCTGTCCCAGCGGCGGGTGTGCCTTCGGTCGCGCCCAGGCTTTCGACGATGCGGTAGTCGCCGAAGCCCTTGGCGGCAAAAAAGCGCCGCGTGATGCTCATGTATTTGGTGGCAACTCGCGGCCAGCGGCCATGGTGGCGGCGGAAGATCAGCGCCGCGTCCTCGAGATCGGCGACCGTTGCGACGTCGATCCACCAGGAGGGCACTGCGACGACGACATCAGCGAAGCCGAAGCCGAGAGGCTTGCAAAACGTCACGCGCGTATCGGCGCCGGGAATCGTCTCGCGGATCAGATCTTCGCCCGTGATGCCGAGGTGGACGCTGCCGTTTTTCAGCGCCGCAGCGATTTCTGACGACGAAACGAAGGCGATGTCGACGTCTGGCATATCGCCGATCTCGCCGCGATAGCCGCGTGCGTGGCCGGTTTTGCGAACAACGAGGCCGGAGCGCGCGAACAGCTCGGTTGTCTGCTCCATCAAGCGGCCCTTGGAGGGGATGGCGAGGGTGAGCTTTCTCATCAGCGCTGGCCTCCGGTGACGGCGAGGAGTCGCTCGGTGTGGATGGCGCCACCGACGGCCGGAACATCGACGCTTGCGCCCGCGAGCCGCATCAAGCCGTCGTAGCGGCCGCCGCCCGCAACGGGGCTTTCGGCATCGAGACCCGGTGCGGTGACTTCGAACACGAGGCCGGTGTAGTAGGCGAGGTTGCGGCCAAATTCAGCGGAAAACGTCACGCGGTCGAGATCGATGCCGGCATTCGCGATCAACGCGAGGCGGCGGTCGTAGACGTCGAGCGCGGCTTCCGATCCGACGTTGGCGCCTTTGAGCAGGCTGGCGATGCGCTGTCCCGCCGTGCCCGCCGGACCTGACACCGCGACGTAGCTTTCGACGAGGCGCGCTTGCGCCGCATCGAGCGGCTTGGCGTCGAGATCGGCGGCGATACCGGCGAGGCGTTCGGTCAGTTCCGCGACCGTGCGCGTGCCGGTTGCCTCCAGGCCGAGGCGATCCAAATAGCCGTTAACGATAGATTCTTTTGAAAAGTTATCCCCGCGTCCCAGCGCGGCCGCAAGATCGAGGGGAAGCGCGCGGGCAGATGCTGCCGGCGGCGTGGTTAACCGTTTCAGCTCATCGCGAAACGCGCCGCGCCGGCCGAAGGCATCCGCCAGCCGCTTCTGCCACCGCGGCGGAATGTTCGCTGCGGCGAGGATCGAACGAAAGAGGCCGAGGTCACCGAGATGCAGCGACCAGGTTTTAAGACCGGCAGTTTCAAGAGCGCGAACGATCAACGCGATCGTCTCGGCTTCGGCAGCTTCGCGCGCGCTGTCGCCAAAGCGTTCGATGCCGGCCTGGCGGAATTCGCGCGGGTGATTGGCGTCGGCGGCTTGAGGCTGATAGCGGAAGGCCGGGCCGTTGTAGCAATACTTGGCGCGCGTTTGCGGCGCGCTCCCGTTGCGGGCGATGTGCAGGCGGCAGGTTGGAACCGTCAAGTCGGGGCGCAGGCAAAGCTCGCTGCCTTCCGGATCGGTGAAGACGTAGGTGCGGGCGCGCAAATCTTCGCCGATGGCGTCGAGGAACACGTCTGCGGGTTGGATGACGGCGGGCGCAACGGCGTCGTGCCCGGCCTTGGTGAAGACCGACATCAGCAGCTGAGCCTGGGTTTCCAGATCAGAAAATTTTTGCGCGGTTTCAGCGGGCATGGCGCAGCTCACTACCGTCGCCACGCACCCGATCGGCGCGGCGCAATCGTCCCCCCTCCCCTTGACGGGGAGGGGTCGGGGGTGGGGTGGCGAGCTGGGCGGAACGGTCGCAAAATTTTGCCAAAGTTCGCCGAACAGACGCAGCCTCTCGGGCGCCATCCCGCACGCGCGATCCCCCCACCCCTAACCCCTCCCCGCAGAGGGGGAGGGGAACAGCCCGGAGTGAGCGGCAAGAATTGCGAGTGGTGGCCCGGAACATGGCTCAGTTCAGCCTGTGTGACGCGCGATGATTTTTCGGACTTCGGCGATCATGCTGGATTCTGGAACGGACATTTGCGCGGGGCGCGCTTCCTTCCATTCCTTGTTGTCCTTGATGGCCGCTGCCAACTTCGCGCCTTCGATCAGGTCTTTGATCGTGACTTCGCCGCGGGCGCGTTCATCCGAGCCTTGGATGATCACGCACGGCGCGTTGCGCTTGTCGGCGTATTTCATCTGCGCCTTCATGCCGGAGGCGCCGAGGTACATCTCGGCACGGATGCCGGCGGCGCGAAGTGTTTGGACCATTTTCTGGTAGGTGGCGATCTCGGCCTTGTCCATGACAAGCACGACGACGGGACCGATGGCCTGCGCGGGCTTTGCGCCGATGAGGCTGAGTGCCGCTTGCAGACGCGAGACGCCGATGGAAAAGCCGGTGGCTGGAACCTTTTGGCCAGTGAAACGGCTGACCAGATCGTCGTAGCGGCCGCCGCCGCCGACGGAGCCGAAGCGGACGGGCGCGCCGTTTTCGTCTTTGGTTTGGAACGTCAGTTCGGCTTCGAACACTGGGCCGGTGTAGTATTCGAGGCCGCGGACGACGGTCGCATCGAACGACACGCGGTCGGTGCCATACCCGGCAGCGCGCACGCATTTCGCGATGTCCTGAAGTTCATCGACGCCCGATGTGCCGCTTTGCGACCCGCCGCTGGCGGATCGCCACGTCTCAAAGGACGACTGTGCGGAAGTGGCGGGCGTTTTGGTGATAAAGCCAAGGATCGTTTCGGATTGCTTTGGATCGAGCCCGGCACCCTTCGTGAAATCGCCGCTCTCGTCCTTGCGGCCAGGGCCAAGCAATTGGCGCACGCCATCGATGCCGAGGCGGTCGAGCTTGTCGATGGCGCGCAGTACGATCAGGCGGCGCGCGGCATTGTCATCACCGCCGAGACCGGCCGCCTCCATCACGCCGTCGAGGATTTTGCGGTTGCTGACCTTGATGACGTACTTGCCCTTGAGGCCCAGCGCCTCAAGCGTATCGGCGGCGAGCATGCACATTTCGGCATCGGCTGCGACCGAGTCCGATCCGACCGTATCGGCGTCGAATTGCAGGAACTGCTTGAAGCGCCCCGGTCCCGGCTTCTCGTTGCGGTAGACGGGGCCGAAGGCATAGCGGCGGAACGGTTTGGGGAGCTTATCGAAATTCTGCGCGACGTAGCGGGCCAGCGGCGCGGTGAGATCGTAGCGGAGCGACATCCACTGCCCGCCTTCACTAGACGAGTCTTCATCTTGAAACGAGAACACGCCGGCGTTGGGCCGGTCCTGGTCGGGCAGGAATTTGCCCAGTGCATCGGTGTATTCGAGCGCGGGTGTTTCAAGCGCGTCGAAGCCATAGCGCTCGTAGACCTCGCGGATGACGGCGAGCATCTGGTTCTGCCCTTGAAGCTCACCAGCTTCGATGTCGCGAAAACCCTTCGCGACCCGCGCTTGCGGGCGGGCATCTTTGTTGCTGTTCGACATGAAAACTTGAAGGTTGCTGAGGCACCAAAGCGGGCCCGTGATGGATCGAGCCGCCTTATAGCGGAACGATTGCTCGCGCGAAAGGCGCGAGTCCCTAGGCGCGATCAGTCTGCGGAAAGCCCCGCAAACTCCGTCATCCCGGCGCAGACCGGGACCCACGACAGCTGGCTACAAGACCGTTGGTTAGGTTTAATGCAGGTTGTGACGGCAGCGCGGCAATTTCCAGCGTCCCGCTCTTTGCGGCTTGTCGTGGATGGCCGCCTCCGCGGCCATGACGGTGGTGGGTTGGAGGCCTGTTGCAACAACACTACGTTCCGTGACTTTCGCGGCCATGACGGCGGTTGGGTGGACACTTTGCGGCAAGCGGCGGCTCAGCGGATTGCGTCCCGCGACGAGGCTTCAACCCTGCCCGCGCCAGCGCGTGTAGCGGCGGTAGTAGGCGCGCAGCCGCGCGTTTTTGCGCAGGCGGCCCTTGGCACGATGGTAGACGGCGCGGGGGACTGCTGCGAGATCGCGGGCAACGATCAGATCGTGCAGCGGGATTTCAGCAGCGCCGAAACCGCGTTTGAACGGGTAGTCGCCGATGCCCATGTCGAAACGGCGCACGCCGCGATGGACGAAATATTTCATGGCCTCGACTATGATCAGACGGCCAGGCGACAGGTGGCTCCAGCGGTCGCCGCCGTTGGCGATGCGCAGCAGCGTGAAGGTGCCGTCGTGGCTGATGCCGAACAGCGTGGCGATGGTCTCGTTGCCAGCGTCGAGCGTGAAGATGTAGCCAAGCTCGGCCTCCGTGCCGTCCATCACCAGGCGCTCGTAAAAGGCGCGGTAGGCGGGTTCATCGAGGATGTACTTGCTGCCCAGCGCTTCATGGCGCGCCAGCTGCTGTTCTTCGAGGATCGTGTAGGCGCGGGCGATGTCTTCGGGTTCCGTGACGCGGCGGAACTTCGGCGTGCCTTCCTTTTCCCAAAGGCGGTAGCAGCGCTCGACTTCCTTGCGGTATTTTTTGCCGAGTTCGGCAATGTAATCCTCGACGAACGTCGGGATCGTCACGACGTTGCCCGACAGCCGCGACGGCGTCAGGCCGGCGCGCGTCAACAGCGGATTGGGGCGGTCGCCGATGGTCTCCGGCATTTTCTCAAGCCGGATCATATCGACGTCGCGCAACGCGTGGCGGACGGTGCGCCAGGCGCGGCGGATCGAGCGGCGTTTCGTGAGAAGTGCTGGGCCCAGGATCGGGCCGCCGTAGTCGGAGACGCCGAGATCGGCGAAGCGGGCGACGCGCAGAGTGCGCTTTTTCTTGATCAACAGCGGCAGAATGAGCGCCACCTCGCCCGAGTTGCGCTCGGTGACAACGATGAGCCGCGGCATGGCGCGCTGTGCCGGCGCCAGTTCCTCGTAGAGAACAGTCAGCCAATTGAGCGATTGAAAACCGCTCGAAATCAGCCCGCCTTGCACGGCTTCAAGGGCTGCAAGCGCCTCGTCGGCGCCGTCGAAGATTTCGGCAACGAAGCGCGGCCCACGCCACGACAACGTGCGCGAGCGTGGGGACGAAGCTTGAAATGCGGCGCTGTTACTCAAGGCGACCATCGTGCGTTCAAGACCCCCGCGTCCCCTGCCCTATTCCGCCGCGACGCTGAGATCGATGATGGCGCCCGGACGAACCGGATCGAGCTTGAAGTCGATGGCGCGGCGGGATTTGCGCGCGCTCTTGAGAAGCCCGGCGCGCTTGACGCCGGCTTGCAGCGCCGCCTTGGCCCAGAAGGCCGGACCAGCCGTCGCTTGGCTCTTGGGCTTGAGGCCGGCCTTGTGGCGCAGGATGCCGTTGGCCATGGTGATCATCTGCTTGCGGCGGATGGCCTCCGTCCAATACTCGGTCGTCATCGAGACGTTGAGGCAATCGAGATTTTCGACGCGGTGCGGCGCGTTGAGCGGCCAGTGCAGCATCTCGCCGCCGCCGATTTCAAAAACCGTGGCGCCGGTGTCGTAAGAGGGGTCGTATTTCATATCGACCTCGACCTCGAACAGCGCGATGTTTTCGAGCTGCTCGGGCGTCAGATAGGGCGCGGTGTTGGGATAAACGAAGACGCGCTTGCGGCCATGGATCTGCCACAGCGATTGGCCGGGCAAATCGCAGTGGTAATAGACCTGCGCATTCGGCGACGAGATCAAAATGCCGGATGTGCGGTTGTAGGTCTGATAGCCGCCGGTGTTTTGGTCGACCTCAGTGAACGCCGCGTCGAGCAGATCGCGGTAGCGCTTATCGACCTGGCTGACGTTGCGCAGGTTCAGCCACATGCGGCCGCTGCGAATGGCGTCGATGACGTCGCGGCCCTTGAGGCCGCCGATGTCGCCCTCGCGCCAGGTTTTGCGCGCCGAGCCCTGCGGACCCATGTGGACGAGCGAATAGTGCTGACGCGGATAACCGTCGATCAGATCGGCGAGCGCGTTGAGCGAAAACAGCGGATGGCGATCGAGACTGTGCGACGCGTTCAGGGGCGCCTTGCCCCAGGCCGCCGTCAACTCAGGCGTCCAATTGGTAAAGATCGGCTCAGTCATACGCACACACCCTGGGTTCTTGAGACCGGTCATCTGTCCAATGCGGACACCCCGCTCCGGTACCCCCTAGGAAATGCAAGTATCGTGCTTAAGACGGGTACGTCAATTCAATTGGCGGCAATGGTCAATTTCCAGGACGCGCGTTATCCGGGGCCGGCAATGACAGCGCTGGCGGCAACCAGAAACGCCGCTTCGAACGCCTGTTCGGTCGCGCCAAGTACGTCGCCCGTGATGCCCCCTATACGGCGTTTAGCAACAATTGTGACACAGGCCGCCGCCAGCAGTCCGGCAATGAAACCCGCGATCAGTGTGGCGGGGGTGAGGCAAGTGACGGCGATTGCCACGGCGATCATGCAGGCGATGGCGAGTTCCGGCGACGTGACTGCGGTTGCAAGCGGGCCGGATTTGGCGAGCGCGGGATCGCCCGCGTATGGCAGCGCCCACATGGCGGCGACAGCTGCTAGACGCGCGCCGGCGTGCGCCACGACCAGCGTCCGCGCAGCCGACATCGGATCGAGCGGGATCAATGCCGCCGCCTTGAAACCGAGGGCGATGAGCAGCGCGAGGATGCCGAAGGTGCCGATGCGGCTGTCCTTCATGATCTCGAGGCGGCGCTCGGGCGTTGTGCCGCCGAACAGCCCATCGGCGCTGTCAGCAAGGCCGTCCTCGTGCAAGGCGCCGGTGATGAATACGGCGGCTGCGAGCGCGACGACGATGGGAACCGGTTGCGGCAGAACAATCGCGGATGCCAGGAGTGCTGCGGCTGAGATGGCGCCGATGATGCCGCCGGCGAGCGGGAAATATTTGGCGGCGCGTGCGATTTCGGAGGCGTCGAACGCGTCGATTTTTCCTACAGGAAGCCGCGTCAGAAATTGGAGTGCGACGCGGACGAGGCGCGTTTCTCCAGCGATCATTCCGGATGCCCGCCTGGGTGCACGCTTGGCAGATCGGCCATGTCGCGCAACAGCAGTTCGGCGGCGCGCACCAGCGGCACGGCAAGGACCGCGCCGGTCCCTTCGCCCAGCCGCATACCGAGATCGAACAGCGGCGTGACGCGCAGATAATCGAGCAGCGCTTTGTGACCGGGCTCGGCTGAGCAATGGGAAAAAATGCAATGATCGAGCGTTTCGGGGTAGAGGCCGGAAGCGGCGATGGCGACGGATGTGCCGATAAAGCCGTCGACGATAATGATGCGACCGGCGACGGCCGCGGCGGTCATGGCGCCGGCCATCATGACCATTTCAAAGCCGGCGAACTGGCGCAAGGTTTCGAACGTCCGGGTTTTGAGATCGGGTTCGTTGATCGGCGCGCAGGCGAGCGTTTCTGCCAGCACCTGGCGCTTGTGGTCGAGCCCGAGCGGCGGCGCACCGGCGCCAGGGCCGACAAGCAGATCAAGCGATACGCCGGTCAGCGTGTGGGCGACAAGCGTTGCGGCACTGGTGTTGCCGATGCCGATTTCGCCATAGGCGACGATGCCGACATTGTCGCGGCCAAGCGCTGTATCGATGGCGCGGCCCTCTGTCAGAGCCCTCGTGCATTGGTCATGCGTCATGGCCGGCTCGCGGCGCGAATTCTTGGTGCCGGTGCCCATGCGGCGGTCGAGCAGCATCGGGTGGGAGCAAAGCGGACGCAGCATCCCGGCATCGACGAGGATCACATCGACGCCAGCGGCACGCGCGCACATGTTGATGCCGGCACCGCCTGCCAATACGAGCTTAGCGATTTCGCGCGTGACGGCGGAGGGGTAAGCGGTGACGCCTTCGGCGGTCAGTCCGTGATCGCCGGCGAAGACAACGACCTTCGCCGCGCCGAGGTCGGGCTCGAGCGATCCGGCGGCAATGCCGATCTGCACGGCGAGGTCCTCAAGGCGGCCGAGCGAACCCGGCGGCTTGGCCTTACCGGCGAGCCGGGCTTCGAGCTGCTCGCGCAAGGCAATGCGCCACAGCGAATTGTCTTCGTTGCGGGTCATGTGTCAGCCGTTGCTTCAAGCGGGTCTTCGACGAGACGGCGCGGCTGCGGGACTTCCGTTGAGTAGCGGGCGAGACCCTTGAGGCCTTGCGGCACAGGGCCGCCGTAGGCCCAGTCCAAAAGCTCGATCGTGTGAACGACAGGGATATCGAGCGCGGTCTGCAGTTGTGTAATGCAGCCGATGTTGCCGGCCGCAACGACGTCGGGCCGAAGCGCCTTGATATGTCCGGCCTTGCGGTCGCGAAGTTCAGTGGCGATTTTGGGTTGCAGGATGTTGTAGACGCCGGCCGAACCGCAGCACAGGTGGCCTTCAGCGATATCTAGAAGGCTGAAGCCGGCTTTTTTCAAAAGCGATTTCGGCGGCTGCGTGACGCGCTGGCCGTGCTGCAACGAACAGGCGGCGTGGTAGGCGACCTTGAGGCTGGACCAGCGCTTCGGCGCGCCGATGTCGTGGCCGACGAGAAATTCGGTGATGTCTTTGGTCAGCGCCGAGATGGCTTTGGCGGTTGCGGCGTAAGTCGGATCATGGGCCAGCATGTGGCCGTAGTCTTTCACCGTCGTGCCGCAGCCCGACGCATTGATGACAATGGCGTCGATCTGGCCCTTGGCCATCTCCTTGGCCCAGGCGTCGATGTTGCGTTTAGCGGCGATGATAGCGTCGGCCTCCCGGCCGATGTGCTGGGTCAACGCCCCGCAACACCCAGCGCCCGCCGAGACGACGACATCGACGCCGCCACGCGCCAGCAGGCGTATCGTGGCATCGTTGATTTCGGGCCGCAGCACCTGTTGGGCGCAGCCGGCGAGCAGGATGACGCGTGCGGTGCGCTTCTTGGTGGTTGCGGCCGTGCCGGGGCCATCGAACTTCGAGGCGCGCGTGCGCCGTTGCGGCGCCAGGTCGGCCATGGCGGCAAATTCGCTGAGGCCAACTTTGCGGAACACAGGCGCTAAGCGGCGCCCGAGCGGGGCCGCACGCAGCGCCCAGCGGAAACGCGCCGGGTATGGTAGAACCGCAGCGAGCGTCTTGCGCACCATGCGATCCTTGAAGCCGCGCGCGCCGGTCTTTTCGATGTGAACGCGGGCGATATCGACAAGGTGCATGTAGTCGACGCCCGACGGGCACGTCGTCATGCACGAATAGCACGACAGGCAACGATCGATGTGGGTCGAGACCTCGGGCTTGGAGTCGATGCCCTTTTCGAGCATGTCTTTGATGGCGTAGATGCGCCCGCGCGGGCTGTCGCGTTCATCGCCGAGCAAAACGTAAGTGGGGCAGGTCGCGGTGCACAGCCCGCAGTGGACGCAGCGGCGCAGGATGCGGTCGGCTTCCGCGAGCGCCGGGTCGGCCAGCTGTTGTTCGGTGAAGTTGGTCTGCATCGGCTCCGGCTTTGTGTCGTGGTGGTGTGGCGGCGGACGACTTGGGCAGCGGTCACATATTGGCGTACATGCGGCCGCGGTTCAAAAGGCCGAGCGGATCGAAGGCAGCCTTCAGGCCCAACGTCAAGCGTTCAGCTTCGGGTTTCATCGGCTCAAAGACATCGACGGAGGCGCGAACCTCGGGCGCGGCGCGGATAAGTGTGGCGTGGCCGCCCCGGACGGCGACGGCGCGGCGCACGTCTGCTGCCCCGGCATCGGCGGCGGCTGGGACTTCGAGCCATATGAGGCCGCCGGACCAGTCGTAGTAGGCCTCGGACGCCATGAACTTCTGGATCGCGGCAACGATCTCGGGGGCTTTGGACGGCGTCGTTGAAATGCGCCAAAGGCTGGTGTCGCGCGAATAGGGCATGACAGAGAGCGCGCGCAACTCGCTCCATAGCGCCCAGCTTTCTTCCGCGGCGAGTTCGAGCGGCGTGCCGTAGACCCGGAGAGCCTCGGCGAGTTTATCTTTGCGGTAGGCAACGGCGCCGGAAAAATTCTCAAGCCGCAGCAGCGTGACGGCTTCGCCAAGCGCCTTGAGACGCGGTTGATTGAGACGGGCGGCGACGCCCTTCGGCAAGTGCGCGGCGCCGGAGACTTCGTACGGCGTGCCCATGGCTTTGGTGAGGGCTTCGATGGCGAGATCGTCAGGCAGATTACGGAATGCAAGCGTGACCAGCGTTTCGGGCAGCGGCACAACCTTGAATGTCACCTCGGTCAAGATGGCGAGCGTGCCCCAGCTGCCTGTCAGGCCGCGCGCGACGTCGAGCCCGGTGACGTTTTTCATGACGCGGCCGCCCGACTTAAATAGCTCAGCGCGGCCGTTGACGGCGCGGACGCCGAGCAGGTGATCGCGGGCGCCGCCCGATGCGATGCGGCGCGAACCTGAGATATTGGTTGCGAAAACGCCGCCGATCGACAGCGCGCCAGCGGAAGCGCCGGTTGTTGGGCCGAGGTCGACGGGCTCAAAAGGTAGCATCTGGCCGCGGGCGGCAAGTTCGGCCTCGATTTCAAACAGCGGCGTGCCGGCGCGGGCCGACATCACAAGCTCGGTCGGCTCGTACAGCGTGATGCCGCGCATCGACGCCGTGGTGATGGCCGTTTCCGTGTTGGTGACACGGCCGGCATTGCGCAGCGCACCGTGGCCGACGACTTCGACCGGCTGGCGGCGGCTGGCGAGCTTGGCCAGCATCGATTGAAGCTCCCACTCGGCGGCGGGACGCAGGAGTTCGGTCACGATAGGCTCCGTATCATGCGGCGCGCGGGGCGGCCGTATCGGTGGCTATTGCCATGCCGTCGCGGGCGTCGAGCGGGAAGACCTTGGCCGGGTTCAACAGCCATGCGGGATCGAACACGCTCTTGATGCGCATTTGCACGGCAAGGTCGGTCGGCGTGAACTGCACGCCCATCAGGTCGCGCTTCTCGATGCCGACGCCGTGCTCGCCGGTCAGGCAGCCGCCGACCTCGACACACAGCGTGAGAATGTCGGCGCCAGCGCGCTCGGCCCGTTCGGCTTCCTCCGGTTTGTTGGCGTCGTAGAGAATGAGCGGATGCAGATTGCCGTCGCCGGCGTGGAAAATGTTGGCGACCTTGAGGCCGTAGCTGGCGCAGATTTCGCCGATGCGGGTCAGGACGCGCGGCAGTTGCCCGAGCGGGATGGTGCCGTCCATGCAGTAGTAGTCGGAAATGCGCCCGACGGCGCCGAACGCGGCTTTGCGCCCGGCCCAGATGCGCGCGCTCTGGTCGGCATCGGACGAAATTTGTTCCGTTTTGGGCGAGAACTTGTGGGCGATTTCGGCGATGCGCGACAGCAGCGTGCCGATTTCGGTGTCGGAACCCTCGACCTCGATAATCAACAGCGCCTCGACGTCGAGCGGATAGCCGGCCGACGCAAAGGCCTCGCAGACGTGAATGGCGGGCTTGTCCATGTATTCGATGGCGACGGGTAAGATGCCGGCGGCGATGATGGCGGCGACGCAGGCGCCGGCGGCTTCAGGCGTTGAAAACCCGAGCATCATCGGGCGGGCGCCTTCGGCACTTTTAAGAATCCGTACGGTTGCTTCGGTGATGACGCCGAGCTGGCCTTCCGAGCCGATGACGAGGCTGAGCAGGTCATAGCCCGGCGCTTCGAGATGGCCGCCGCCGATATCGACAATCGTGCCGTCGATGAGCACCATGCGGACACCGAGGACGTTGTGGGTCGTGACGCCGTACTTGAGGCAATGGGCGCCGCCTGAGTTCATCGCCAAGTTGCCGGCCAGCGTGCAGGCGATTTGCGATGAGGGATCGGGAGCGTAGAAGAAACCCTTTTCGGCAACGCGGCCCGAAATGGCGAGATTGGTGATGCCGGATTCAACCCGCGCGGTGCGGTTCGTGTAATCGACGTCGATGATGAGGTTCATTTTCGAGATGCACAGGACGACGGCATCTTCGGCCGGCAGCGCGCCGCCGCACAACGATGTACCGGCACCCCTGGGGATGACTTTCAGGCCGTTGTCGGAACAATACTTGAGGACTTTGGCAACGTCCTCCGTCGAGCGCGGCAGCACAACGAGCATCGGCAAGCAGCGGTAGGCGGTTAGCGCATCGGTCTCGAAGGCGCGGCGGCCTTCTTCGTCTACGATCAGGCTGTTGCGTCCAATCAGGCGCGCCAGATCGTCGGCAATCGCCGCACACCGGCCGATGGTGCCCGCATCCGGGTCAGGCAGCCTGACAAGCGTCATGCGACGGTCTCCAAATCCAAAGCTCCGGGCATAACCTTGTTCACCAACGATTTCATATGCCAGCCAAGCGGCGCGCAAGTGCCCTGGCGCCGGGGCTGCTGTGGGTTTACGCTCGATTCAGAATAACTGTCCTGCATTCCGCACGATTTAGCGACACACTTTTTTCTGGCAGAACAAACCAAGATGGGACTGGACGATGAGTAGCCCCAGAAATTCCAGTAGATCGCTGCCACCGCGAGATCCGAACGTGACCGCCATTAGCGACCTCGATATCTTCGCACGCGTAGCCCGGACCGGCAACATGTCGATGGCGGGGCGCGAGATCGGATTATCGCCGGCAGTTGTCTCAAAACGCATCAGCCTTCTGGAAGACAGGCTCGGCGCCCGGCTGTTCCAGCGCACGACGCGGCAGTTGACACTGACGGAAACCGGCGAAGGTTATTTCAAGCGGGTCATCGATATCCTGAGCCTCGTCGAAGAGGCCGAGGATTATGTGTCGCGGCGCAATACCAAGCCGCGCGGCGTCATCAAGATTTCGGCGCCGACGTCGTTCAACCGCCAGCATATATCGCCGCACCTGCCCGGCTTTCTAGCGCGCTATCCAGATATCGAAATCGATATGCAATTGACCGATCACTTCGTCGATATCATTCGCGAGGGCTTCGATCTGGCAATCCGCATCGGGGAGTTGGAGGATTCATCCCTCGTTGCCCGCAAGTTGGCCAAAGAGGTGCGCGTCATTTGCGCGGCGCCGGCCTATCTCAAAGCCGCCGGCACGCCGGCGTCGCTGGCCGAGCTCGACGCCCACAATTGTTTAGTGGCCGGCGCACAGGACGTCTGGCGGCTCGATGGGCCGGGCGGGGCGAGCGATATCCGCGTCAAGGGCAACATGCGGTCGAACTCGGCCGAATTCGTGCGCGGCGCCTTGATGCAGGGGCTTGGACTTGCGTTGCGGGCGACATGGGACGTTGGCGCTGAAATCGAGCGCGGCGAACTTGTGGTGGTGCTGCCGGAGTATACGGGTTCATCAAAGAACGCGATTTACGCCGTCTACCCGTGCCGCGAATTCATGCCGGCCAAGGTCAACGCCTTCATCGACTATTTCGCCGATCTCTATGAAAAGGATCCGGTTTGGTCGCGGCCGGTGGCGCCAGCAGCCGCTAATGCGCCGGACGCAAAGCTGCTGCGCCGCGCCACCGGCAAAGTAGCTTAGCCGCGACAACGGCGGGGCCTGTGATGGGCCCTTACACTTGCGGAAACTGGATTGACCGATCCGCTTCAGCGCTGCGAGCGGCAACTGTCCATGCAGGCTTGAAGCTGGGAATCGCAGCCCGGCGAACCCTTGGTCGAAATACGGCACTGGTTGTGGGCGGCGCGGCACTGCTGCACGCACTGATCGGCCTGCGCCAGCTCGACGTCCGCTTCGCTGGCCGCGAAGAGACCGAAAAGCGCCATACCTGCTAGGACCGACTTCATCGCAAAACCTTGGGTCACGGGACCCGCCTCCAGCTCAGCGCCCTCCCGATGGATAGGCTCAGAGCCGGGTTATAAGTGAGCGACCATGAACGCAACCTGAACCGCAGGTGTGGTGCGCCGGCAACCAGGGGCGCCCAGTCAAAAGGCGAATTCTTCGAAAATATGGTCGATGTTGCCACGCCAGCCGCCTTGGTAGCGATCGAGCAACTGGTCGGAAACGGTGCGGCCATTGCCGGCAATGACGTCGAGGGGCGCTAGGTACGTCGTCTCATCCTGGTTCAGCGCATTGATCCGGCAGCGGTTTTTGAGGCCCAGCCGGGAGATGCTTAAAGCCTGCCGGGCCAACTCGCCGGCGGTTGTCGTGCGGAACGGTGTTTTGAGCGCGGTGCGCGGCACGCCGTTGCGCAAATCTTCGCGCTCGTTGGCTGTCCAGTCCTTGACCATCTGCCAGGCCTGATCGAGGGCCGCCTCATCGTACAGAAGTCCGGTCCAGAAGGCGGGGAGCGCCGTGATCGAGTTCCAGCGCCCGCCGTCGGCGCCGCGCATTTCAAGAAAACGCTTCATGCGGACTTCGGGAAAAAGCGTCGTCAAATGGTCCGACCAGTCGTCGGCGGTGGGGCGCAGGCCTTCGAGGCCCTTGAGCTTACCGGCGAGGAAATCGCGGAACGACGATCCGGCGACGTCGATGTATTTGCCGCCGCGGTAGACGAAGTACATCGGCACATCGAGCGCGTAGTCGGCGTAGCGCTCGTAGCCCATGCCGTCCTCGAACACGAACGGCAACATGCCGGTGCGGCGTTTGTCGGTGTCGCGCCAGACTTCGCTGCGCAGCGACTGGAAACCGTTCGGCTTGCCTTCTGTGAACGGCGACGAGGCGAACAGCGCCGTCGCAATCGGCTGCAGAGCCAGCGAGACGCGCAGCTTTTTGACCATGTCGGCTTCAGTTGCGAAGTCGAGGTTCACCTGGACCGTCGCGGTGCGGTACATCATGTCGAGGCCGCGGCTTCCGACCATCGGCATGTAGCGCGTCATGACCTCGTAGCGCTGCTTCGGCATGTGCGGGACTTCATCCAGCCGCCACTTCGGCGAGAAGCCTAGCCCAAGAAATCCGATGGCCAGATCTTCGCCGACGTCGATGACTTCCTGCAGATGTTTTTCCGTTTCGTCCGCCGTTTCGTGCAGTGTCTCAAGGGGCGCGCCGGAAAGCTCGAACTGGCCGCCGGGTTCCAAGCTGATGGTGCCGCCCATTTCGCCTTCGGGACGCTTCAACGCAATGACGTTGCCGTTTTCGCGAATGGCCTGCCAGGCGTAACGCCGGATCAGTTCTTCCATGAGGGCGCGGATGCCCACTGGCCCGGCATAGGGCACGGGCGCGAGCGTGCCGGTCTGGAACACGAACTTTTCGTGCTCGGTGCCGATGCGCCATTTGGATTTCGGCTTTTCGCCCGCTGCGATCCATGCGACGAGCGCGTCGCGCGTTTCGATTTCCGGGCTCGCCGCGCCATCTTCTCGTGTCGACATCCGGCCCCAGTATCATCGTTGCGCGGCCACGTCATGGTGCCCGCGCGTCACAGCGGTTATGGCTGGACGCGGGCATCACGGCAAGGCTTGACAGACGCTAGCGCCAATCGCCGAGGACGGCATTGACAAGGGCGAGCGCTGCAACCGCGGCCGTGTCGGCGCGCATAATCCGGGGGCCAAGTGGCAAGGCGCGCACGAACGGCTTGCCCAAAAGCGCCTGACGCTCAGTTTCTGAAAATCCGCCCTCCGGTCCGATGAGGACGGCAAGCGGACCGGGCTTCAGGCCCTCAAGCGCGGCAAGCGCGCCGCTGCCACCTGCTGCCTGTTCGTCACAAAAGATCAAGGTGCGCTGTGCGTCCCAACCGCTCAACAGCTTGTCGAAAGGCTCTGGCGCAGTCACTTCTGGAACGCGCAGGATGCCGCACTGTTCGGCGGCTTCGATGGCGTTGGCAGTCATGCGCTCAAGATTGATGCGCTCGGCGATCGTGTGCTGGGTCAGCACCGGCCGCAGGCGAGCGCACCCCATCTCGGTTGCTTTTTGAACCATATAGTCGAGGCGCGAGCGCTTGAGCGGCGCGAATACATAGTCGATGTCGGGACCTGTCTCCTGCGGGCGGGTTTCAGACAGCACATGCAGGTTTGCAGTGCGCTTCTTGACGTCACGGATTTCGGCGACGTATTCGCCGTCGCGGCCGTTGAACACGAGAACGCGGGACCCAGTCGCCATGCGAAGCACATTCAACAGGTAGTGGGCCTGCGCTTCGGCGAGCGGGATTGTGTTGCCGGGTGCCAGCCCGGCCGTGACGTAGAGCCGTTCGGATGCCAGATCGCGGATTGCCATAGGCCCCTCATAGCGAAGCCGCGCAATGACGCAAAGGGATGGGACGCAAAGGGAAGGGGCCGCAAAGGGATGGGGCCGCAAAGGGATGGCACGCAAAGGGTTGCCGCCACGGGCCCGCATGGCTAGCGTGGCGCTGGAATAGCAACGGAGCGCGGTATTGCCAGCAAACGCTGAATTCGAGACGGCACCGCCCGTCGCCGATGCCGCGCCGGCCAATTGGGTCGACCGCTGGGCACCGGCGGCGTGGCGGCCATACCTGCGGCTAGGACGGTTTGACAGGCCGATCGGCACCTGGCTGCTGCTGTTCCCGTGCTGGTGGTCGCAAACGCTGGCCGAAGTGGCGAGCGGGCAGCCGTTCCCAAGCCTGTGGCTTCTGGTGCTGTTTGCCATCGGCGCGGTGGCGATGCGGGCGTCTGGATGCGCGTACAATGACTATGTAGACCGCGACATCGACGCTCAGGTGCAGCGCACCGCCAACCGTCCGATTCCATCGGGTCAGGTGTCCGAGGAAGCGGCACTTGTTTTCGCCGCCGTCTGCGCGTTTGCCGGCCTCGCCGTACTGCTCAATTTCAATGGCTTTACGATTGTGCTGGCCATCGCGTCGCTGGCGATCGTCGCGGCGTATCCGTTCGCCAAGCGTTTGACGCCGTACCCTCAGCTCGTGCTCGGCTTGGCGTTCAACTGGGGCGCGCTCGTCGGCTGGGCGGCCGTCAACGGTTCGCTCAGTGCGCCAGCAATCGTGTTGTATCTCGGCTGCGTGCTTTGGACGGTCGGCTACGACACGATATACGCGCATCAGGACAAGGAAGACGACGCGCTGCTGGGACTGGGTTCGACGGCGCTGCAGTTCGGCGACAACACGGTCTCCTATGTCGGCGCGCTCTATGCCGGAGCTGTGGTTTTGTGGCTACTCGCGGGCGCGTTGGCCGGTGCCCACCTGATCTACTTTCTGTCGGTGACGCTGGTGTTCCTGCAAATGAGCTGGCAGGTGGCGACGCTCGATACGGCCAACCCGGCGAATTGCCTGTGGCGGTTCCGGTCGAATCGCGATGTCGGCATCGCCGTTTTTCTCGGCCTCGTGGCTGATATGGCGCTGTCGTGGTTCGCCGGATTGAACTGAGCCGCGGGTTGCAAAAAACAAGGCGGCGGCGCAGAGGGGTTGCCTCGACGCCGCGCCGTTGTGCCTCACTGCCGATTTTTCGAGCGGCTGTTGTCTCCAGCCATTTGGTAAAATTGACAGATTTATCTTCCGATCCCCTTAAGTCACAGCGTAAAAAACCCTTGTGCGGGCGTGCCAAAGCTGGACAAGGCGGTGCCGAACCGGGCACAAAGCGATGGCGCCGGGCCGGCTCTTTAGGTTTGCAACTCAGCCTCCGGCGCGCGTCGCAATGCCGGCCATTTTTCAAGCGAGCGCGATGACCAAATCTAAAGACCACGCACACGCCGACTCGCAGCGGTTGCATCTCGTGTTTGGCGGCGAACTTTCGTCACTCGACGGCCATCACTTCCGCGATCTCGACAAGCTCGACATCGTCGGCGTCTATCCGGATTACGACGCGGCGTTCGCGGCCTGGAAGGCGGCGGCTCAGCGCACGGTGGATAACGCGATGATGCGGTACGTCATTGTTCACCTGCACCGCCTGCTTGAGCCACAAGCCTCCCTGCAACACAGCAATCCTGCGGCCAAAACGTGAGCAACGTGGCGCCAGAACCGGTCAAGAAGCAGCGGCCGCGGCTGAGGCTCGACGATAAGTCGCGCGCGCTGCTCAACCGCTTCATCGACGACTGGGTGCGCCCGCGCTGGCGCGAACTCGCCTGGACACTGGTTTTGACCGCCTGTCTCGCCGCAACAACGGGGGCATACCCGACGGTCATCAAGGCTTCGTTCGACACATTGATGTCGGGCAACAAGGGGATGCTGCCGTGGGTACTGGCGGCGATCATCGGCATAACACTGGCGCGAAGTGCCTTTTTGTATGTGCAGTCCGTTGCCACCAATCATTTCGTGCTGAGCATGACCAACGACATGCAGAAGCGCGCCTTCTCGCATTTGATATCGGCCGATTTCGCGCGGCTGTCGCGCGATACGCCGGGCCGCCTCGTCTCGAAGCTAACCAACGACATCGGCTTCATTCAGACGGCGATTTCAGCGGGCATGAATTCAGCGATCCGCGATACGCTGTCGGTCATCGCGCTTGTGATTTCGATGCTGTATCTCGATTGGCTGATGACGGTCGTGGTACTGTGCGTTTATCCGCTGGCAGCCTTGCCGATCGCGACCATCAGCGACCGCCTGCGCCGCGTCGCCAAGCGGACGCAAAGCGAACTTGGCGACATGACATCGCTTTTGACCGAGAACCTGTCTGGCGCGCGGCTGATCAAATCGTTCCAGTTAGAGGATTACGCGGCTGGCCGTCTCGGCGCCAGTTTCGATCAGGTGTTCAAACTGCGCTTAAAGGCGGTCAAGACCCGGGCCCGCATGGACCCGATGTTGGAAGCGCTTGGCGGGATTGCCGTCGCCGGTGTCGTCGCATTCGCGTACTTGCGGATTTCGAACGGAATCTCGACGGTTGGCGATTTCATGGGATTCGTGACGGCGCTGCTGATGGCGGCGCAGCCGATCAAAGCGCTTGGAAACCTCGCAGGCCGCGTGCAGGAAGGCCTCTCGGCGGCGGAGAGCTTTTACGGCCTGATCGACGAAAAGCCGTCGATTGTCGATCGTGACGGCGCCAAACCACTTGTTGTTTCGACAGGCGCGATTTCGTTCCGCAATGTCAGCTTTGCCTATGAGCCGCAATCGAAGGACCGTGCGGTTTATAATTTCACGCTTGAGGTGCCGGGCGGCAAAACGGTGGCGCTGGTTGGGCGCTCGGGCGCCGGCAAATCGACAATCGTCAATCTGGTGCCGCGGTTGTTCGACGTGACCGACGGAGTGATCGCGATCGACGGCCAGGACGTGCGCGACGTGACGCTGACGTCGTTGCGCAACAACATCGCGATTGTCAGCCAGGACATCACGCTGTTCGACGATACAATTGCCGCCAATATTGCCCTCGGCCGGCTCGGTGCCAACGACGACGCAATCATCGCAGCAGCCAAGGCCGCCGCCGCCCACGATTTCATCATGGCGCAGCCGCAAGGCTATCAGACCGTTATTGGCGATCGCGGAGGGCGGCTTTCGGGCGGTCAACGCCAGCGGCTCGCACTGGCGCGCGCCATTCTGAAGGATGCGCCGATCCTGCTGCTCGATGAGGCGACGAGCGCGCTCGATACCGAAAGCGAACAGCTGGTGCAGGAGGCCTTAGCGCGGTTTACCCGCAATCGCACGACGCTCGTGATCGCCCACCGGCTCTCGACCGTGCAGCGCGCCGATTTGATTTGCGTGATGGACGCGGGGTTCATTGCCGAGCGCGGCACGCATGGCGAGCTGCTGGCACGCAATGGCGCCTACGCGCGGCTCTCCGGTCAGGGCGGCTACCCGCAGGCACTGGCGAATTGAGCTGCTACTCGCGCCGTAGCACGCCGTTGACGAGGCGATTGGCCAAGCCGTTGGCCTTGAATGTGCGGTTGATCTCGTCGGGATCGTAGTCGCGCTCGACCCAATCCCAGAATTCAACCGGAGATTTGTCATTGTCGGCGAGATAGCGCTCGAACACGGCGTCGATAACGCCGGTGTCGGCATGGCGGAAGTGCCCAAAGCGCAGCGACAGTTCCTTGATCGCTTCGCGGATCGGCACGCCATTGTGGACATGGCGGACGAGAACGCTCATCAAGCCGGCGCGATCGGCGCCCGACTTGCAGTGCACGAGGATCGGGTATTGGACGTCTGTTAACAGCTTGCGGACTGCTAGCAAGTCGTCGCGCGGCGGGGCTACACGCGAGCGCAGCTTGATATCGACGAGCGCGACGCCATTGCGGCGGCAGGCGCGTTCCTCCAGCCAGCGGGTGCCGAACGACTGATCGCCGCGCAGGTTGATGATTGTTTTGACGCCGCGCGCCGCGATCCAGCCGATGTGATGCGGGGCCGGTTGCGCGGACCGCCAGGCATCGGGCGAAATCTGGTGACGATTATTATAGAGTACGCGGACAACGCCGTAGTCGACGAACAGCATCTCGGCGTAGCACAGCGCCGGGGCAACGTGAGCGCGCAGCCACGGCGGCGAATGGTGTATGGCGTTGTGCAGCAGGGCGCCGCTTCGGCGCCGGAGGCTGCGTTTCGCGGTTTTGAGAAGGCTCGCCATGCGGGCTGTTCGGCGCGTTCCCTGGACGGACTGGCGGCGAGCCGCTAACGATTAAGTGCTGCAACCGGCGTCGCGTACGCGGGACAGGTTCGCCGCGTGAGCGTTTGCACTCGCTAGGTATTCGCTATAGTTACGGGCCGCAAGGGGCTTTTGGCCGCTGTTCATTGGTCAGTTGCGGTTGAAGAGCCGAAAAAGATCAAGACTTTAGCCGGATGCCGCACCGCATGGCCGAAATCAAGACCACGCTGATGCGGGCCGGGGGCCGTTCGTTGGCCCGGCTCATCAAGTATGTGGCCAAGACGTCGGACGTGGTCTACGTGCCGGCCGACTTGAGAGACCGGCTTCGCGCCACGCACCCGTGCATCATCGCTTGCTGGCACGGGCAATTCATGATGCTGGCGATTTTGCATCCCGGCGACGTCAAGGTCTCGGCCATGGTCGCGCGTCACGGTGACGCCGAGCTGATCGGCGAAGCTATGCGCAACCTCAACACTGAACTGATCCGCGGCGCGGGTGCTGGCGGGCGGAAGAAAGATCGCGGCGGCGCGTCGGCGTTGCGCGCGGCAGTTCGCGCACTGACCGATGGCGCGTCGCTGGTGATGACGGCGGATGTGCCGCCCGGCCCGGCGCGCCTTGCAGGTGCCGGCATCATCACCATAGCGCGCATGTCCGGCGTACCGATCGTGCCGGTCGCGGCGGCGACGAAACGTTTCACATCGTTCGACACCTGGAGCCGGATCACGCTGAACTTGCCGTACTCGAAACTCGTGTTCGCAGGCGGCGAACCGATCCAGGTGCCACGTGATGCCGATGAAGCAACCCTCGAACAATTGCGCCAGACACTTGAGGCGTCGCTCAATCAGTTGACTGCGCGTGCCTATGAGCTTGCGGGTGCCGACGTCAGTAGAGCGACGCCGCTGGACCAGCTTGCGGCCGTGACGCCGCCGCCGCCGACAGCGGCTCTTAAGGTGTATCGCACGGCGCTATCACTGGCACGGCCCGCCGTGCCGTTGTTATTGCGCGCGCGCGAACGCCGGGGCAAAGAAGATCAAGCGCGGCGCGGTGAACGCTTGGGGTTTGCAGGACTGCCGCGGCCTTCTGGTCCGCTGTTTTGGATCCATGCCGCAAGCGTTGGCGAAACCAATGCCGTGCTGCCGCTGATTGATGAAATTCTGGTACTCAACGCATCCGCACATGTTTTGTTGACGACCGGGACGACAACATCGGCGGAGATTTCGGCACGCCGGTTGCCCGTCAGGGCGCATCATCAGTACGTGCCGCTCGATGTGCCGCAGTATGTCGAGCGGTTTCTCGATCATTGGCGGCCTGACCTCTCGATTTTTACCGAATCCGACGTTTGGCCCAATCTGGTGATGGCGGTATCGAGCAGGGCCATACCGCTGGCGTTGATCAACGCCCGCATGTCGCCGCGCAGCATCAAACGCTGGCGGCGGAACCGCAAACACGGCCGGGCGCTGTTCTCCAGGTTCAATCTGGTGCTGGCGCAGAACGAGAGCATCGCCAAGGCTATGAAAATGCTCGGCGCGCCGCGCGTTGTTACGGCCGGAAACTTGAAAATCGACGCGCCACCGCCGCCGGTCGATGCTGCTGAGCTGGCGCGGCTGAAAGCGGCAGTCGGGTCAAGGCCATTGCTGCTGGCAGCGAGCACGCATCCCGGCGAGGAGACGATTGTCGCAGCGGCCCACGCGATCATTTTGAAAGAATTGCCCGATGCGCTGACGATCATTGTGCCGCGCCACCCCGATCGCGGCGCGACGCTTTTTGCTCAGCTGGCGGCGCAAGGGCTGAAGGTCGATCGCCGTAGTCTCGGTGTGATGCCCAGTGCCGACACAGACATTTATCTCGCCGACACCATCGGGGAACTTGGCACGTTCTACGCCCTTTGCCCCATCGCACTCATCGGCGGCTCGCTGATCGAGCATGGCGGGCAGAACCCGATAGAAGCCGTGCGATTGGGCTCGGCCGTGCTAACCGGACCGAGCCATCACAATTTTCGCGACGCCTATTCGGCGCTGCTGGCGAACAAAGGCGCGCTCGAAGTCAGCAACGCCGATGACATCGCGCAGGCCATTGTACGCCTGCACAAAAGCGATTCCGACACGCAGGCGATGCGTGATGGGGCCGAGACAGCACTTCAGTCACTCGGCGGCGCACTGAGGGCGACGCTCGAGGCGCTGGCTCCGTTTCTCGCCAAACAGAGGACGTGATACCCGTGGCTTGGCGCGAACCATCCTGGTGGTATAGCGAGGGCCCGCACTGGCAAGCGGCGGCGCTGAAGCCGGTCGCGGCGATCTATGGTTCAGTGGTTAGGCGGCGTTACAAGCAGTCGGCGATGTACCGGTCGCGCCTGCCGGTCATTTGCGTTGGCAATTTTACGGCCGGCGGCACCGGAAAAACGCCGCTGGCGCGCGCGGTGGCGGAAATCGTCCGTGGATTGGGGCGAGAACCGTGGATGCTGTCGCGCGGCTACGGCGGCGCGCTTGAAGGCCCCGTGCGCGTCGATCCCGCGGTCGACGCAGCCTCTGATTGCGGCGACGAACCGCTGCTGCTGGCCAGGACGGCGGCAACGGTAATCGCCGCCGACCGGCGTGCAGGAGCTGCGTTTATCGAGCGCGCCGCACCAGCAAACGCCATCATCATAATGGACGACGGCATGCAGAACCCGAGCCTGGCCAAAGACCTAACGATTGCCGTGATCGACGGCGGGCGCGGCCTTGGCAATGGCGCCGTGATTCCGGCTGGGCCTCTGCGAGCGCCGATGCCGTTCCAGCTCCAATGCGCCAATGCCATGGTGATCATGGGAGAGGCAAGCCCGCGGACGCGCCAACAACTCTCAGACTTGCAGGACCAGTGGCACGGTCAGGTGTTCCGCTCGAGCGCAACTCCAGCTGGTGATACGGGCTGGCTGAGAGGCGCAAAGGTCGTGGCCTTTGCGGGGATCGCAAATCCTAAGCGTTTTTTTTCGACACTGGACGGGCTCGGCGCGGTTTTTTCTGAACGGATCGAGTTTCCCGATCATCACGCATTCAGTGACGCCGAAGCTGCTAGTCTGCTGGCTACCGCCAACAAACACGGTGCCGCACTTGTGACGACCGAAAAGGATATTGTGCGGCTTACCGGGAAGCGGGGTGCCATTGCCGAACTCGGGACGCGCGTAAAATCTTTGGCGATAACCTTGGCGTTCGACGGCGACGATCGCGAGCGGCTCACGGAGCTCATTAAGACGGCGCTGTATATCCATAAGTCTGACCGGCGCTAGAGCGTTGCGATCCGATGCAACCGGATCGGCGCTCTAGGGTTTTGCTTTGTCGCATTTTCTTGACGCGAACCGGTATCCATTTCGCCGGAAAATGCTCTAGCCGCGCGATTTCAGATCGAGATAGCGTTTGAGCGAAATTTCGGCGGAGGAATAGGCCTCTTGCGAGTCGACGCTCCAATACCTGAGGTCTGGCAGGGCGATCGGCTGACCGGTCACGGCACAGCGGATGAACTCCCCCGCGGCGACGACTTCGAATTCGCCGTCAAGAAATCGAATTTTTGCTTCGCTGCGCAGGCCAAAAAATTTCTCGATGCGATTCATGAATGGCGGCCTCTAGCGGAGCCGGCATGCTAACGCCGGAACGGGACTGTCTTCAGATTGCCAATTGACGCGGGCGCGTCAAGTGTGGCGGCAACCATTGCCGGAGAAGGCTTAAAATAGTGAGCCCTGTCCACCACGGCTTGGACCCTTCGGCCGAACCGGGCGGATACCCGGTGTGGCAGCAGCAGGCGCGGGGCTTGCTGGTCCTTTGGCTTCGGCGGCCAAGCGCCCGTCGGAAAATTCGATTACGAGACCGGCTCCGGGTGCGACTGACCCCGCAAGCCGGATCATATGACCGTCTGTGTCGCGCACGAGCGCATAGCCGCGCGCCAGCACGCTTTGATAACTGAGCGAGGACAGCATTTTAACATGGCCCTCAAGGCCGGCGCGGCGGGCGGCAACCCGGTTCAAAATCGCCTGGCCGGCGCGGGCATGCAGTGCTGAAAGGCGTTCGCTAGCGCGCCCGATGCGGTTCAACAGCGGCGCCGGCGTGAGGCGCGCGCTCGACCGCGCCAAGCGCAATCCGTGGGCGCGAGTGTTGGAAAGCAGAGCCCGGCCAAGCCGTTTCTCGGCGGCGTCAAATCGCTGGCGCGGCAGCGCAATCAAGTCTTCGAGTTTCGGCAATCCGCGCGCGGCGGCCTTCAGATGTGTTCGGATGGCATCGAGTGCGCGGCGCATGCCGGTGCGCTGCCTGAGCCCGAGTTGATCGAGTTGCTCGACGAGGTCGGCATATTTCGGCACCGCCCATTCGGCGGCCTTCGTCGGCGTTGGCGCACGGGCGTCGGCGACGAGATCGATCAGCGTCCAATCGGTTTCGTGACCGACGGCCGATATCAACGGAATGCGGCTTTCGGCGGCGGCGCGGACGACGATCTCGTCGTTAAAGCCCCACAGGTCTTCGAGACTGCCGCCGCCGCGCGCGACGATCAACACGTCGGGGCGCGGAATTTTGCCGCCAGATTCGAGCGCGTTGAAGCCGCGGATGGCGGCTGCTATTTCAGCGGCACTGCCCTCGCCTTGCACCCGAACCGGCCACAAAAGCACATGCGCCGGAAAGCGCTCGGTGAAGCCAGCCAGCATGTCACGGATTACGGCGCCCGTCGGCGATGTGACGATGCCTACAACCTTGGGCAAAAACGGCCGCGGCTTCTTGCGCGCGTCGTCGAATAGGCCTTCGGCGGCGAACTTGCGCTTACGTTCTTCCAGCAACGCCATCAAGGCGCCAGCACCCGCCGGTTCGAGCGTTTCGATCATGATCTGATATTTCGACGAACCGGGGAAGGTCGTGATCTTGCCCTGGGCGATGACCTCCATGCCTTCTTCGGGCTTGAAACGCAGGCGGGCGAACACTCCCTTCCAGATCACAGCCTCGATCTTGGCCTTGTCGTCCTTGAGGGCAAAATAGCAATGCCCGGAGCCGTGCGGGCCGCGATAGCCCGAAATCTCGCCCTTGAGCCGGACGTAGCCGAAGCCGTCTTCCAGAGCCCGCTTGATGGCGCTTGAGAGCTCGGACACGGAGAACTCGGGCGCGTTGGCCCCTGCACTTACCGATTCTGGTCGCTGTTCGCTCACGCCGCTCGCCGCCGCTCTGGCCTTGCCTGTTGCCCGTTCGATGCTACACCAAGGCCCGCAATGCAACAGGCTCTCACATGAATGTCCTCCTGATTGGCTCCGGCGGCCGCGAACATGCCCTGGCCTGGGCGCTCAGCGCCAGTCCGCTGCTGACCACACTCGTTTGCGCGCCGGGCAACGCCGGCATTGCCGAAATGACCGAATGCGCAGCGCTGGACGCAGCCGATCATGCCGCGGTCATTGCTTTTTGCGGCGCGCGGGCCATCGATTTTGTTATCATCGGGCCGGAAGCGCCGCTGGTTGCCGGACTTGGCGATGCGCTAGGCCGTGCCGGCATCAAATACTTCGGGCCGACAAAAGCCGCAGCCGCGCTTGAAGGCTCCAAAGGCTTTACAAAGGATTTGTGCCGCGAATTCGGCATTCCGACCGGCGCTTACGGCAGGTTTTGCGACGCTGCCTCCGCAAAGGCCTATCTCGCGAGGCAATCACTGCCAATCGTCGTCAAAGCCGATGGACTAGCAGCTGGGAAAGGCGTTTTCATCGCCGCAACACGCAAAGAAGCCGAAGCCGCCGTCGACGCCTGCTTCTCGGGCGCGTTTGGCGCCGCTGGTGCGGAAGTCGTGATCGAAGAATTTCTCGACGGCGAGGAGGCAAGCTTTTTCGCCCTTGTCGATGGCCAGCACGCGTTGCCACTCGTCGCGGCGCAGGATCACAAACGTGTTGGTGATGGCGACAGGGGCCCGAATACGGGCGGCATGGGCGCCTATTCGCCAGCACCCGTGATGACGCCTGAGATGATCTCGCGCACGATGGACGAGATCATCCGGCCAACCGTCGCGGCGATGGCCAAACGGGGTACGCCTTTCAAAGGCGTGCTGTTCGCCGGGCTGATGATTACAGGCTCCGGCCCGCAGCTGATCGAATACAATGTCCGCTTCGGCGATCCCGAGACGCAGGTGCTGATGATGCGCCTCAAGTCCGACCTGCTGGCGGCGCTGCTGGCGACAGCTGACGGTGTGCTCGGAACTTTTGATATGCGGTGGAGCGACGACGTGGCGTTGACCGTCGTCATGGCGGCGAATGGCTATCCCGGCCCGCCGCAGAAGGGCACTGAGATCAAGGGCCTTGCAGCCGCGGCCAAAGTTGATGGCGTTGAAATTTTCCACGCTGGAACCCGCCGCGATGGCGGACGGCTGATCGCGGACGGCGGACGCGTACTGAATGTGACGGCGCGCGCCAAAAACGTTGCCGAGGCTCAGGCGCACGCCTATGCGGCGATCGCTAAGATCGACTGGCCGGGCGGCTTTTGCCGGAAAGACATCGGCTGGCGGGCGTTGTCACGCGACAAGGCGTAGATTGCACCCTCGCAGTTCGGGCCTCGCCTGACTATATGGAATAACTCATGTTTGGATGTTTGAGGCCGCAACGCAAGGATTGCGTAGATCGATGATACCGGCAAAACCTGCGGCTTCACGCGATACACGACCCGTTCGCAATAGCGAACTGCGCATCGGGCTCGCCCTCGGTGGCGGGGGGGCCCGGGGCCTCGCCCATATCGCGATGCTCGAAGCTTTCGACGAACTCGGCATCAAGCCTGTCATCATCGCCGGAACGTCCATTGGAGCCATCTACGGCGCGGCCTACGCCTCAGGCATAACGGGCAAGGCACTTCGCGCCCACACGCGTGACATACTTTCACAGCGCTTTTCGCTTGTGCGCGATCTCTTTGCGGCACGCTCTCAGCCGTTCCAGCGCGTGCGCAATCCGTTTACGTTGCGATCGTCGATACTCGATCCCCACATGCTGCTTGATCTCGTCATGCCGAAGGGCGTGAAAAGCACATTCGCGGACTTACCCATTCCACTCAAAATCGTTGCTTCCGATTTCTATGATCAGGAACCCGTCGTGTTTACAGAAGGCTCCGTACGCGAAGCAGTGGCGGCCAGCATGGCATTGCCGGTCATCTTCCAGCCAGTGATATCACATGGCCGTGCACTCATCGACGGCGGCTTGACCAATCCGCTCCCGTTCGACCTTCTGACGCGTGACGCCGATATCGTTGTAGCGATCGATGTTTCGGGGACGCCCGTACCCGATCCGGCACGCATGACGCCGACAGCGTTAGAGGCACTGTTCGCCAGTGCGTTCCTGTTCGAGCGCTCGATTGTGAAAGAAAAACTCAAAGCGTCACAGCCCGATATCTTGATCAGTGGCGGCACCAGCCAGTTTCAGGTGCTCGATTTCCTCAAGTTCGATGACATCTTGGCGGCGGCAGAGCCAGCGAAGGAAAAACTGAAGGCACAGCTATCGCGGGTGCTTTCGGTCGAGACGCTGCCGCAACTCGAGGCGCGAGAGGCGGCGCCAAGTGAAGCAGATATAGCGAGCCTCGAAGTAACTGCTCCGGTCCGGCGTGGGCTGATGCGGCTCAAGCGTATGTCAAGGGATCGCGTTTGACAGCAATGCGGCGAACGGGCGCTCAATCGTCGTCATCGTCCTGGCTTTGACGGCGGCGGCGCTCGGCAGCGGCTTGCTCGCGGCGAACCAGGGGCGGAGCGGCCTCGTCCATCTCGCGCTGCAGGTTGAGAGCCGGATCATTCTCGGCGATGCGTAGGGCCGGCACGCCCGACAACGCCTGCACGACCCGCTTATCGTGGCCGTACATATCGCCGAGGCGGATCAGGGTATTGCCGTCGCCCGGAACGAGTGTGAAGTAGACATTGTGGACCGGAATTGGGCGATCCAGTTCGACTTTGTTGTTGGGCTTTTTACGATCCTTCAGCAATCGCTCGACGTCGCCCGCATCCCAGCCCTTGTCTTCCCCGAGTACGATTTCAGCCAATCGCTTCGGATTGCGGACGCGAATACAGCCGTGGCTGAACGTGCGCTCGCCAGCGGTGAACAGCGACCGGGCGTTGGTATCGTGCATGTAAACGTGGTGCTTGTTCGGGAACAGAAACTTTACGTAGCCGAGCGGATTGCTGTCACCCGCCCGCTGGTAAATGCCGACGTCGCGGATGTCGGTCTTGTCCCAATTGAATCGCTCCGGTTTGAGCTCCCGGCCTGAAAGTCCGATGATGCGCATATCGCGGCGATCGAGAACGTCAAAGTCGCCCGATTGGAACTTCGGGAGCAGATCGGTGACCTTAATGGAGGGCGGCACACCCCATTCGGGCTGGAATACAACAGACTTCATCGTTTCCGAAAAAACCGGCGTTTGCGTATGCGGCTGACCGACGATGATGCGTTCTTCGTGGATGACTTGGCCGTCCTTCACGACCCGGGTCATCTGTTCGGTCAAATTGTTCCAAATGTGCAGGCGGCCGAGATCTCGCGGCAGCCAGCGCCAACGCTCCATGTTGGCCTGAATGCGCAACATGTCATCCTTTGACGGCGGCGGGGGCGGCCGGTTGAACTCGCGCCGGACGCGATCGTCGATGATGCCCCATTTAACGCGGACGCCCGCGCGGTCTAGAAAATCGTCAACCGCGTTCGCGAGCTTCTCATCGAATTGCGACTCGAGGCCAGCCACCGCTGGGACCTTCACACGGTTGCGTATGACAGCAACATCCGGATGCCATTGCCCGGCTTTGATCGCCGGTCCGTTTGCGAGGATCAGCTTTGGATCGATCGGCTTCGGCGCAGCTATCTCGTTGCGCATGGAAACATAGGCTTGGCGCAGCCGCTCGAAGGCGTTGGATTTCGGATGCATGTCGCGCAAAGCGGCACCGGCATCCTTGACCGAAATGATATCGATCATCACGGCCGTCGCGTAGACGGCAGACGTTGGACCGTCCAACCAAAGGCTCAACGAATAGGGTGCGATGCGACCGCCGCGTGCGTGCGACGCGTATTTGACACTCGACCGCGATAAGGCGATCTCGGCATCAACGAGAAGCACGGGATCGTGTGTGCCGTCGGCAAGCACGGGGCGCTCGAATTGCGCGGCGTCGAGTCCCCAGTCGCCGGCTCGCGCAAGTTCGGCGAGTGCGGCTGCCGCGGCGGTGTTAAATCCTTTGGCACCGACCCAGACAGGCGCACCGGAGCGCGAGGCATAAAACGATTTGAGCTGCGCCAGCCACGCGCGCTGCTGCACATCCTTGGTCGTTGCAACAAGCCCGGCAAGGCGGCTATCGAGAAATGCGGCGAAGGTCGATGTCAGGCCGCTGGCTTGTAGCAGCGGCGCATCCGCTACAGAAACCGCTTGCACGGCAGCAGGCTGTCCGGCCCGGCTCGGATGAATAGGCAGAAAAGGCATGGCAACGGCCGCAGCCACCAGCCAGCGAACAACGCAATACATGGGTTCGAAGTGCCCCTGAACTCTCAACGGCTTTGATTATCGCACTTTCGCTGGCGTCATGCACGGGGGCTTGAGCGCATCTACTCAAAATGGTTGAGAGCGAGGGACTTCGGCAACGGTCACTGCAGACCAAGCGTTACTCGGCAGCCTCGCGGCCAAACTGCAAATCGGCGAGCCGGGCGTAGATGCCGCCCTTGCGCACGAGTTCGGCATGCGTCCCGGCTTCGACAACCCGCCCCTTGTCCATGACGAGGATGCGGTCGGCGCGCTGGACGGTGGCAAGACGGTGAGCGATGACGATCGTCGTGCGGCCTGCCATTAACCCTTCCAGCGCCCGCTGCACGGCGCCTTCATTCTCGGCGTCGAGCGAGCTGGTGGCTTCATCGAGCAGAAGGATCGGCGCATTTTTGAGCACCGCGCGGGCAATGGCAATGCGCTGGCGCTGGCCGCCGGAGAGTGTGACGCCGCGTTCGCCAAGTTTGGTGTCGTAACCTTCAGGGAGCGCACGGATAAACTCATCGGCCTGGGCGGCGGCGGCGGCACGGCGAACTTCGTTCAGTGTAGCGCCCGTCGAGCCGTAGCGGATGTTTTCAGCAACCGTATCGGCGAACAGCGCTACGTCTTGCGGCACAATGGCGATGCGACCGCGCAAGGCGTCGAGATCGGCGGAGCTGACTGGCACGCCATCGACGACGACCGTGCCGCTCGTTGCGTCGTAGAAGCGCAGCAACAAACTGAAGATCGTGCTCTTACCGGCGCCCGAGGCGCCAACGAGGGCAACCGTTTCACCGGCGCCGACGCGAAACGACACGCCATCCAGCGCGCTGGTATCCGGCCGGCTCGGGTAGGTGAATACGACATTGTCGAAGGTAACAGTACCAAGCGGCGGCGCGGGCAAGGGCGTTGGTTTGTCGGGTGAGCGAATTTCGGGAACGGTCGCCATCATCTCGGTCAGCCGTTCGGCAGCGCCGGCAGCTTGGCTCATTTCACCCCAGACTTCCGAAAGCTCGGCAAGGGCGCCGGCCGCGAACAGAGCGTAGAGAACGAACTGGCCGAGACGCCCACCAGACATCTGGCCGGCAATCACTTCAGACGCGCCATACCACAGCACACCGGTGACGCTTGCGACGGTCAGGAACACCGCAATGCCGGTCAGCACGGCGCGCGCCATCATGCGCGAGCGTGCGGCTTCAAATGATTTTTCGACAGCGCGGCGGAAACGCTCGGAAACCGCCTTCTCGAAAACGTAGGCCTGCATCGTGCGATGTGCGCTGAGATTTTCCGCAGCATAGGCAGAGGCTTCGCCGAGTGTATCCTGGGCCTGACGCGACAGCTTTTGCACGACGCGGCCATAGCCGACGAGCGGCAGAACAATCACCGGAATGGCAACGAGCACCATGGCCGAGAGTTTGCTGCTGGTGACGAACATCATGACCAAGGCGCCGACCAGCATGATCAGATTGCGCGCGGCCTGGCTGAGCGCGGCGCCGGCAACCGCTTTGATCTGGGTCGTGTCAGCCGTCAGCCGGCTCATCATTTCGCCGGAGTGGCTGCGATCGAAGAAGGCAGGGCCGAGGTGCGCGAGGTGCGCGAATGTTTTGGAACGCAGGTCCGCAACAACGCGCTCGCCCAGCCAATTAACGAAGTAGAAGCGGGCTGGGCTGGCGATTGCGATCACGAGGCCAATGCCGATGAGGGTCAGGAAATAGTTGTCGATCAGAGCGGAATCGCCGCCGCCGAACCCGTGGTCGATCATGCGCCGCACAGCCATCGGCACCGACAACATGGCAAGGGCCGAGACGACGAGAGCTGCAAAGGCCGCAGCCAGCATGCCTTTGTGAGCGAGGATCAATGGCTTCAGCGTCATGAGCGGCCGCAATGACCGGCGCTTTTTATCCTGCTCGGCGGTGTCTGACGGCGCGGCGATTTGCGGGTCGGGCATGTGGCGGTCGCTCACTGGTGCACTGTCACTTTCTTCAGGTCTCTCATGGCACCACTGGCGCGGCCGTCTCGGGTTCACACGCCGCGCCGCATTGCCGCGCCTCGTTCCTGCTGTACGCCGGTTTGATGCGCGGCGGACCATGCATGACCAAATGCGGCGGCTCAAGGGTCTTCGGGTCGCCTGGTAGGGCAGCGTGAGCAACCGGCCTAGGGCGACCGGGCCCGGGCTTGTGCGGCACGGCCTTCTCGGCTACATGACGCGCTAATTCTTGGATTCCAAGCGATTTCGGCCCGACAGCTCGGATTGAGAGCCGACGCGGCACTTGGCACCGGTCATACAGGGCTCAGACAATGAAAAAAGATAGCGACGTGCACCCCGACTACCACCAGATCCGGGTGGTCATGACGGACGGCACCGAGTTCATGACCTATTCGACCTACGGCAAAGAGGGCGACACGCTGACTCTCGACATCGATCCGTCGACACACCCGGCCTGGACCGGCGGCGACACCAAGTTGATGGACCGTGGCGGCCGCCTGTCGCGCTTCAAAAAGAAGTTCGAAGGTTTTCTGTAAGTCGTACTTGTTGCGGCGTTACGACACGAAAAAAGGCCTGGTCTTACCGGGCCTTTTTTGATTCACAAATCGACGCTCGCCGCTGCGCTTAACTCAATTTGTTTGCGAAGGCACGCTGCAGAATTCCCATCTGCTGAGCGACGGGATTGGCTTGCGGCTCGGACACAGCATCGGGATCTTGCGCGGTGGTCATGGCGCGATCGAGCTGGCAAATGCGGTCGTGCAGCGCGAAGCTCTCTTCAATGAGGCCTTTCAGGCCATCTGGAAGTTCGGCGAAACCTTTGACGTGGGCGGGACGGCCGAAGGCCTGCAGCTTAACGCGGCGGCGCTTTTTCGCAGCTTCATCTTCACCGATCTCGCCTTCTTTCAAAGCCCGGCGGATCAACAACCAGGATGCGAGATCGAGCAGACGTGTCGTGAGGCGCATGCTCTCAGTTGCATACAGAACACCGGCGCCGCCCGTCAGAACCTTGGCTTCCTTGCGCCCCGGACCATCGAGATACGCGGCCGTGCGCTCGACAAGGGCCATTCCGCCCTTGAAAATATGATCGAACTGCTCGGACGATTGGAACCGCTCTCCGAAGGAGACGGTGGTGGCGCCGCTGTGGTGCGCGCCTTCAACCCGAAAACTATTACTCATGACCCTCAACGCTACAAACGTTTACCCGATAGACACCAATACCACGACCCGACCGTAGTGCACCATAGTTAACAAGAAGGCCCAAAACGGGGCGGGACGTGGCTCAGCTGTGGACAATGCAAAAAAAGAGCCGCCCTTTTTCGGGGCGGCTCGAAAGTCAACAGGGAGGCGTCAAACGGAGCGACAGTAACGTCTCTCCGCTTCCAGAGGACTGGATGCCGAGCAAGATGAACGATCGTGCTTAAAAAAGCGTGAACCGCGAGGAGGTTTGGCCGCACGTTGCGTTAAGTTTTGCCGTCAAACGGGATGCGTGTAACGCCCTGCATTTGCGCACGGCATTTCGAATTTGCAGACCCGCGCTTATGTTTGACTAGGATTTAAAAATGGCCGCCGCGGCGGCTTCGTGCGCCCGCTTGCGCGCGAGTTCTTGACGGATGCGCTCGATCTCGGCTTCGAAAATTCCGATGGGGGCTTCGAGTTCGCCGACGGACAGGGTCGCGAGGCTATCTCCTGCGGCGGCGGCAGGCCCCTTTGGTCTCACCTCGTCCCAGTCCATGGCGGTCTCCGGCAGAACGCAAAAAGTCAGGCGTGAGCGGTCATCTTGCCGCCGCAACGCAACTGGTGCAACTGTCGGATCAAACCTGCTGAGAAAGTGGCCCGATGACAGCACTGCCAGTAACGATGACGGCGATCGCAATCACCGGCAAGGGCGGACCAGACGTGCTGCAACCGCGCGAGATGGCGGTGCCGAAGCCGGGAGCGGGTGAAATTCTGATCGAGGTCGCGGCCAGCGGCGTCAACCGGCCCGACATTTTGCAGCGCAAGGGGCTCTATCCAGCGCCGAAGGGCCACTCCGAGTTGCCGGGCCTCGAAGTTTCGGGCCATGTCGCGGCGCGAGGCGATGGTTGCACGCGATTTGAGGTTGGTGACGCGGTGATGGCACTCGTCAACGGCGGCGGATATGCCGCCTATTGTCTGGCTGCCGAAGGATCGGTTTTGAGCAAGCCAGCAAATCTTTCGTTCGTGGAAGCGGCAGCGATCCCGGAGACTTTTTTCACCGTCTGGCACAACGTGTTCGAACGCGGCGGCCTGAAGAAAGGTGAAAAGTTTCTCATTCACGGCGGCACCAGCGGCATCGGCGTGACCGCAATCCAACTCGCCAAGGCTATCGGTGCGGACATTTTTGCAACCGCCGGATCGGACGAAAAATGTGCGGCCTGTGTTGCGCTTGGTGCGACGCGCGCCATCAATTATCAGCGAGAAGATTTCGCCGAGGTTATCAAGACCAGCACAGCTGGCCGGGGCGTCGATGTGATCCTTGATATGGTTGGCGGCGACTACATAGATCGCAACATCAAGTCGCTCGCCGATGACGGGCGGCTGGTCAATATCGCTTATCAAACTGGTTCGACTGCGACGATCGATTTCATGCGTGTCATGCTGAAACGATTGACGATTACCGGATCGACGCTGCGCGTCCGGCCGCCAGAGGTCAAGGCACGGATCGCGCGCGCCGTTGCAACAGAGGTCCTGCCGCTGATCGCGGCTGGGCAGATCAAGATTCCCATCGACAGCACGTTCCCGATTCGCCAAGTGGCGGACGCGCACGCGCGCATGGAAAGTAGCGCGCATATCGGCAAGATCGTCCTGAGGGTCGAATAGGCTGCTACCAAGCAAGGCCGCGCATGGCGGCAACAGGTTTGACAGAAGCGTCCGCGAATAGCCCATCGAGAGATGCCGCGAGATCACCGGACGCTGGGCCATGCAGCCCGCTAGCGATGAACACGGACCGGATGCCGGCGCGCGACGCCCCCTCGATGTCGGTCGCAATGCCGTCGCCGATGGCCAACACGCGGCTCTTTTCAACGGCAAAGCTGCAAAGTGACGACGCGAGATCAAATGCAGCCACGTAGATCGGCGCGAACGGCTTACCGGCGTAGCTCACATTCCCGCCGAGAGCTTCATAGGCAGCCGCAATGGCGCCGGCGCAGTAGATGGTGCGGCCGCCGCGCAGAACGGTTTTATCGGGATTGGCGCAGATCATTGGAATGCTTCGCTGACGGAGGGCCGCAAGAATTCCGCGATAGTCCGCCGGTGTTTCACGCTCGTCGTCGAGTAGCCCGGTGCAGACGGCACATGCGGCTTGGCCGGCTTCCACGAGGGTCACGCCAAGGCCTACGAAAATCGCACGATCGCGCTCGGGGCCGATGTGGAGGATGGTTTTGCCCGGCCAGCCTGCAATTAACGAGCGCGAAACATCGCCAGAGGTGATGATGCCGTCGTAGGCGGCGCGTGCAACGCCGATAGAATCGAGTTGCGCTTGAACGCCAGCAGTCAGACGTGGCGAATTCGAAACCAGGATGACGCGGCCACTAGATTTCCGGAATGTTTCGCAGGCTTGAATGGCTGGCGCGAACGGCGCGACGCCGTTGTGCATCACGCCCCAAATATCGACGAACCAGACGCCGGTGCTGGACGCCAATGGCGCGATCGAGTCAATGCAGACAATATCGGTCATGGTGCATGAAGTTTTTCAACCGCGGCGCTCGCGGCAGCCGCATCCGGCGCTATAGGCCACGAGCTTGCCGTTGTCACGAGCGGGTAATCGACGTTCGACGACGGGTGTAACGGTCAAGCGGCGGCTGGCTGGCCGCCCGTCACCGGAACATCGACGCTGACCTGCCGGGCGCCGCCAAACAATTGCCCCTGCCCGAATAACACGCCAAAGCCGAAGACGCGGGCACGGACGGCCTCGTCATCGATCTGGCCGGCAACAAGTGTCAGGCCGGAGCCAGCGATGTGACGGCAGATTTCGGACGCAGGAATGAAGCGATCGCGCGACGGCATGCCGTTGAGCATTGCGTCGGTGCTGAGCTTGACGAAGGTAAAACCGCGGCGCGCTAGAAGCGCAAAATCGGTTGAAAGATGATCGACGGCATCGAGCGCGAAGCGGAAGCCGAAGGCATGCATGTCGCTCAGGGCTTGCCATGCGGATGGCGAAAACTGTTCGGTATCGGCCTGTGTGAACGTCAGAACGAGCTGGCTCGAGATGCCTTCACGTTCCTCAAAAACGCGGGCGAATGTTTCGAGGTACTGCGCATTCGTAATCGACGGACCAGCAACAGGAGATAGCAGAGAGCCGCCTTTGCGGCGGGCATCGAGCCGGGCGGCCAGCGCGGACGCCCTGAGGAGCTTTGCTGTGTCGAATAGTGCCAGCAAATCATGACTAGCGACCAGGAGATCGACTTCAGGCCTGTCGATCGCCTCGCCTGTTACCGAAGACAGCCGGAACGACAAGTCATAATGGCTGACCTCATGGGTTGCGAGCCCGACGATTGGCGACAAGCGGACCTCGATGCGTCCAGCTTCAATGGCGCTCGCTATGGCAGCTCTTCGCGCTGCCTGCCGCGGCGGGTCGGATTCAAAAGCGACCGGTGCCCGTTCCGGCACGAAAGAGGCCATCGGCGCCCCGGACGGCAAACTGGCAACCGCTTCTGCCGCAGCCGGTGCCGGATCACGCGTTGCAATGATCGGACGGGAAACGGCAATTCGCTCGGCTGAAGCCGGAATCGGCAGGTCGCCAAGCAGCAGCGGACGCGATGCCTGCGTAACAGGCGTTATTGCAGACGGATCGCGCATCGCGCCGGCCGTGACTTTGAGGGCTTCGATCGATTGATCGAGTACTGAAGCGGCGCTGCGCGCAGGGGCGTTGGCGAAATCCACCCGCTTCAAGGCATCTGCCGCGTTGACCTCATCGGCCAGAGCCTTGATTTTGCGCTGAACAATCGCAAGGTCGGAATCAATTGACGACGGCGGGGGGGTGGCCTGCGAGCGGTGCGCGACCTGAAACGCGACCCCCGCATTGACCATCGGCGCCGGAGTAGTTGCTATGCTTGGCGCCAGTGTCGCCGTAGCATCACGCGGCCGGAACGCCCACTGGTCACGCATGGCATCGGGCGTAACGAGAGACGTCCCGGGCCACAGCGCCGCATCGACCGGCACGGCGAGCGCGTTCGCGGCCAGCTCAGATTGGGAGCCCGCGCCAGCAATCAAACTGGCGGGACGGGTCCGTCCACCTTGACCTGTAGCCGCCGCCCGGGCGCCGTTGGCGGCGTACGGTGCTTGGCTTGCAAGCGGCTGTTCCCAGCGCGGATGCGGTTCAAGAGGGCTGTTTTGGAGGACGCCTGTGGGGGTCATCGAAGCCGGATTGCTCAGTGGTTGTGCATAGGCTCCTGGCTTATTGTGTGGAGCAGACTCGACGCCCTGTTTTACGGCATTGGCCACGACCAAGGCGCTTGCACGGTCTTGTTCGATCCGCGCAATTTCGGATTTCAACCGTGCAATTTCAGCCGTCTTTTGAACCTGAGCATGAAGCGCCAGGCTGCCGGCAAGAACCGTAATGCCAGAGACGAGTGCCTCACCGGCTGTCCACTCGAATTGAACGTAGGCTAGCGCCGCAAGCGCCGCGGAGAGTGCAAGCATGCACGGAACGACGATGCGATCGATGGACACTGCCGTTTGGGACTTTCGCCCTTTCTCAGGGACAGCTGCAGCAACCGCGCTACTGGCGCTGGCCTGGTTTCCCGGCAGGTTTCCGGCCGGGTCAGCCGGCTGAGGCACGGCCTGATTTCGGTTGCGCCCGTCAGCCGGCGCATGGGGAGGATTCAATACCGTCATGGATCGCCACGGCTCGCTTGAAGTTCGATTCGGTCCGTTACAGCTTTGAGTGGGCAAAATTGCAACGCAATGTGGCCATCCGGTCTTTCACCAGGATTCTCAGGCCGCACTGTGGGTAAGAGCTAAAATGCCAAGCTGTTCTGCGCCCGCGTCTCGGCCACAGCCACCACAGATTGCAATTGATGTAAGAGGTCATCGCAAAGATCGCCGCCGTCCACGTTCCAGCCAGCACTCCGCCGCAAATACGCCCTTGACGCGCCCGATGCCGACCCGAATCGGAGCGCTGTTTAGGTCTCGTTAGCCGAATCGGCGTGCTATCGTGTCACCGGACACTTGCATGATTGCCCGGAACAATTGGCGTCACGTGAGAGGGAAGCTACCTGATGTATATGGGTCGTGTCGGTACGAGCGTAGAAAGTGAACTGCTGCGTGAGCTCGAAGGCGCACGCGTCCTGATTTGCGGTCTGACGGCATCGGCAGGCGTCGATCTTGCCCGGGCCTTTGCTGAGGTTAAGGCACGGCTCATCATCCATACCACCGACTTGTCGCCGGAAGTGACGGAGCTGATCGCCCACCTTTCACAAACGGCCAGCGAGATCAAAGTTTACACAGATCCCATTACGACTGCGGATGCTGCGGTCAACTTTGCCAGAACGGCATCGCAGGCGTTCGGCGGCTTGGACGCAGTGATCAATATTGCAACAATTACGTCTGGCGGCATGGCCGGTGTCGTCAGCGAGCTGGACGTCGAAACCCTCGTCAGTAAAACGCTGTCGCCGATGGCGCAGCTGACGCGCGTGACCGCAAACCGCATGCGCGTCGTTCTGAGTGAGGGCATGATCCTCAACGTTCTAACCATGCCGCAGGCCTGCAACGGCCGCCACCAAGCGATCGCAGGAATCGCGAGAGCCACACTCGCTGCTATGACCAGTAACGAAGCAAAGTCGTGGGCTGATCAGGCGATCAGGATCAATGCCGTTGGTCCGCGTGTCTTCGAAACCGGCAACGCGCCGTCCGGCGCCTGCCTGACGAGTGAACCGGATATCGCCGCACTGGCGATCTACCTAGCCTCGCGGCGCGGCAAGACGCTCTCGGGCCATATCTTTGATGCCGAAGGCGTCGCCGCACGCGGCTGTTGAGACGCTGAACCCCTGGCGATGGCCAACCTCTGATCCTGATTCGGATCCCATTTTCATTTCTTAATCGTATATTGATCGTGAGAACGCGGAGCCCTGGCACAATCTGGGGCTTTTTTGAATTGTAATTGAAATCTTTCCGCAATCGTCAATTTGAACAGCTTTCGCGCGATGCGGTTAATGGCTCGGAAAACAAATGTCTCTAATTTGACCCATAAGTTTGAATGACGACTTGTGGATGCAATAAAAGAAATGAAAAGAAAAGCTCCTCATATCCTAGTTGCCGACGACGATCCGATCTATCGCGACGTCGCGACAGAAGCGCTTGAGCGTGCCGGGCACAAGGTTTCACAGGCCAACGATGGTGGAGAAGCCATGGCCATGCTCGCCGTACAGGGCTTCGATGCGGCGATTATCGACCTCAGCATGCCAGTCGCTGACGGCCTTCAAGTGATCGCTGCGCTGCGTGCAGCGGGTCCCAATATCCATATCCCAGTTATCGTGATTACCGGCCACGACGATGCTGTGGCGGTTGAGCGCGCTTATATTGCAGGCGCGACATCGTTTCTGACCAAGCCACTCAATTGGATCTTGTTCACGCCGCATGTTGAATTCGTGTTGCGGTCTGGCCGGGCGGAAACGGAATTGCGCGAAGCTAGTGCTGCAGCGGCATTTCTTAGTGACCTCAAAAGTCAAATGATGACCGCGCTGGCAAACGAATTTCAGGCGCCTATCAAATCAATCGCAAGTTTTTCTCAGCTCATTAACAAGGAAGTCTATGGCCCAATCGAGCCGGCAAGTTACCGCGAACTGACGGCCGACATAGGAAAGTCTGCGCATCAGCTCAATGCCGCTCTGCTCAAGCTGATGGATTTCGGCCGTACGCTTACAGAGCAACTTTCGATCGACGAACAGCAGGTCAACGCCCGCGAAACGGTACTCGATGCGCTGGCGGCGCTTGAGATAAAGGCCGCGCGGCGCGAGATCACTCTGAAGTCCGAAGTCGAAGTGCCACAAGAACTCACCCTTGTAGCTGACCCGGCGCTACTCAGCCAAGCGCTGCGCAGTATGATCGACAATGCGATCCGTCTGTCCCCGCGTGGCGGCAACGTCGAGCTTCGTGCCGCGATCGATGCCGACGGACAATTCAACGTTTGGATCAAAGACAATGGGCCGCCGGTGCCGGCAGGGCTGCTGGCTGAAATCAACGGTACTGTCGCAACCAACAAGGGATTTGCGGTCCAACCGGAGACCCGCGACGTCGGGATCAAGATTGCCAAGATTTTGGCAGAGGCGCACCAAGGTTCGATGAACGTGCGGTGCGAGCCGAATGGCACGAACGTTGTGCGTCTTAATCTGCCGCGCGAGCGTACCGTCGCCAGGACTACAGTCGCCACCTCTGTCGCTAAGGCTGACCTCGTAGATCGGTACGCCGCGATTGGCGAAGCCCTGGCTCAAGACCCGCGCATCAGAACGGCTTCAGGGCCGCTTCCAACGAATTGGCCGGCGCCGGCAGGCAGAGTGCAATCATGACGTCTCAATTGCAAAGTGGTTCGCCCGCCGTGGCCCTGGCTGATCACCAGCCGGGCGCCGGCGACCTGCTGTCACTGAAAGTAAAACTGACCCAGCTGAAGGGTTTATTTGAACAGCTTCCCGTTGGTCTCGTCGTAACACTCTTGAATGGTGCGCTTCTCGCGTGGATCCTTTCCAGCGTTCTTGGCACAGCTCTGACGGCCGGCTGGTATTCAGCCCTTGTTGCCATTTGCGTCTTGCGAGCCATCTCATGTCTCTATTTTGCTAAAGTTGCCGAAGCCGACCTCGGGTATTCATTCTGGCGCAGAATTTTCGCGGCTGGCGCCCTGTCAACGGCAATTGTGTGGGGGCTGGCCGGCGTCATCCTGTTTCCCTCCGACAGCAACCAGCATCAGGCGTTTATCGGATTCGTGTTGGCGGGAATGGCCGCGGGTGCATCCAGTTCTATGGCCGCTCACGACAAGATATTTACAGCCTTTCTGGCCATCACTATCGCACCCTATATGGTGCGGCTGGCGGCTGTTGGAAGCCCGATCAGTCTTTCAATGTCTTTCATGTGCCTGGCATTCATTCTATCGCTGGCCATGTCGGTCCGGCGCAACGCCAAAGTCATGCGAGATGCCCTACGTCTCAAATTCGAGAACGCAAGCCTGCTGGACGAGCTGACCAACAAGGCAAGCGAACTCAAGGTGGCCAATGCGGCGCTGGTTTCCGAGAACGCTCAACGTCAGCAGACGGAGTCGGCACTTTTGCAAGCCAATGCCGACGCTGAGGCGGCGACGCGAGCCAAATCGCAGTTCCTAGCCAACATGAGCCATGAAATCCGCACCCCCATGAATGGCGTGTTCGGCATGACCGATTTGCTGATGCGAACCAATCTCGATGCGAGACAGACAAAACTCGTCAAGACCATAAGTGACTCGGCAAAATCACTCCTAACAATCATCAATGACATTCTAGATCTGTCTCGCATTGAATCTGGAAAACTGGAACTCGAACATCACGAGTTTAACTTTCGCGACATGATCGAACGTTCCGTGGATCTGTTTGCAGGCCAAGCTCATCGCAAGGGCATCGACATCTCGCTCTTTATCGATCGCGAAACGCCAGCATTCGTCAAAGGCGATAGCGGCCGTCTGAAACAGGTCATCTTAAACCTGGTTGGCAATGCCTTGAAGTTCACAAAGCATGGCGAAATCGCCGTCCGTATCTCGTGCGTCGAGCGCGGCACTGAAGCGTCGCGGATTTCAATTGAAGTGCGCGATACCGGCATCGGTATCGATCCGGCGATCTGCGACAAGCTTTTCAAGCCGTTCTCACAAGCCGAGACGTCAATCAGCCGCAGATTTGGCGGCACGGGACTGGGGCTTTCGATTTCACGTCACCTCGTAGAAATGATGGGCGGCTCGATCGCGCTCGACAGCGAACTAGGTAAGGGGACGCGTATCAGCATCATGCTGCCGCTGGAGCATGGGGTTGCCGCAGCCGCATTCACCGAAAGCGACTTCACGGTGCTTGAAGGCGCCCGCATTCTCGTCATCGACGACCGCGAGACAAATCGCGAGATCGTCACCAACTATCTCGAAAGTTGCGGTTCAACCACGTCGCGAGCCGCGAGCACCGCAGAAGCTTGGCCCATGATCGCCGCGGCGGCGGCGACCGGCAAGCCTTTCCATGCCGCGGTCGTCGATATGATGATGCCCGACGAAAACGGCCTTGAATTCGCCAAGCGCATCCGAGCGCACGCTACATTCTCGCGCATGAAGATTATTATCGCGACATCCCTGAATTGGCAGGGTGATATTGCGAGTGTTCGCGACGCTGGTATCGAAGCCGTGTTGACGAAACCGATCCGCCGCAACGACTTGATTGATACCGTGGCGCGCGCCGTTTCCGGTACCCGTCATCCGGGCTGGCGCGGCGAGCACGAAGTCAGTAGCCCGGCGACGAGGCCGTCGACTGCAACGCCTTTGATCGACAATCTCGGCGCCAATGTGCTTCTTGCGGAAGACAACCCTGTCAACGTCGAGGTCGCGAAAGAATTTCTTCAGGGACTGGGATGCCGGGTTTTCGTTGTTGAAAACGGCCTCGAAGCCGTCGCCGCAATGGCCAGCACGCGGTTCGACATTGTGCTCATGGACTGCCAGATGCCAGTGATGGACGGTCTATCAGCGACGCGGCGGATCCGCAGCGGCGAAGATGTGGCGGGCGCCCGGCGCACACCCATCATCGCTGTAACTGCCAATGCTTTCGCAGAAGATAGAGTCCGGTGTCTCGAAGCCGGTATGGATGACTACCTGAGCAAGCCCTACTCTGAGCGCAGTCTGTTCGACATGCTGGCGAAATGGCTGCGGCCCAGCGCCGTGCCTGACGAAGCTTCAGACAGCAGCACGAACAATCGAGCGCAAGTGGTCAACGCCAACGAAGCGCTGTCCGCTAACGACGCTGCGGACCTCGACCACGGCGTCCTTGACCCGCTACGAAAAGCCCGGCCTGATCTCTTTATCCGGCTCGTCTCGACGTATTTCACCTACGCACCCAAAGCCCTCGAAGACCTTGAGTTGGCCGCGGCAACACAGGACTTTGACCGGCTGTCGGCACTTGCTCACAGCTTGAAGTCGTCAAGCGCGAACCTCGGTGCTTCGGCCATCGCGTCATACTGCCGGAAACTCGAACGCGTTGCGGCGGAGCGGCATAGTGGCGAAGCCAAAGCCCTGGTCGATGCCATCGTCAAGAGTTTCGCGCGTCTTCGCGACGAACTTCAACTTGACGCTCCCTCCGTGGGCGAAGTAGCGGACAACGCCGGAACATCCAAACGGGCCTCATAGGTGGCTATTTGCGTTTCTTGCGCGAAACGATGATGATCCCGGCTGCGTGAAACGCGGTCGAGGCAGCACAATGGACATCCGGCAACTTCAGTATTTGGTTGCTCTCGCCCGCGAAAAGCATTTCACGCGCGCCGCCACGGCCTGCAATGTCACACAGCCCACACTTTCAGGGCGCATCCGCCAGCTTGAACTCGACCTTGGCGTGCCGATCGTCGAGCGCGGTCAGCGCTATCAGGGACTGACCCGCGAGGGCGAAAAGATCCTGAAATGGGCGCAGCTGATCCTAAGCAACTGGCAAGCGATGCAGCATGAGCTGGCACAGCTTGCGACCAGCGATTTCGGATTGACCGGGCGCCTCGTTCTCGGCGGTATTCCGTCGGCATTGCCGATGATCCCATTCCTGACCAAGCAGGTGCGCGAACTCCATCCGCACATCGATTTCGCCGTCATGTCGATGAGCTCGGAAGAGATCCTTCGGGCGCTCGCCGACTATTCGATCGACGTCGGCATTACCTATCTCGACAACGAACCGATCGATGGCATGACGGCGACACCGCTGTATTGGGAGCGCTATTGTCTGTTCATTCCAGAAGGCCACGCCTTGTCTGGGCGGACGTCGATCACCTGGACCGAAGCAGCCAAGGAACCGCTAGGGCTGTTGACCAGCAACATGCAAAATCGGCGCATCATCGATCGGGCTTTTAAAACTGCGAACTGCGGTCCAAAGCCGGCACTTGAGACAAACTCGATCATCAATCTGTGCTCGAACGTTCGGTTGATGGGCCTCGCTAGCATCATGCCGCACTACATCCTCGATATTCTAGGGCGCGACCCCGGTCTTGAGGCGATCCCCCTGGTTGAGCCCGAGGTTGCTCACAGCGTCGGCATGGTCGCTGTCGATCGCGATCCTGTGGCCCCCCTCGTCCGGGCTTTCCGTGAGGCGGCCAAGACCTTCTCGCCGAAATCCATGCCTTGAGCCGTAACGTAATTGCTAATACCAAAACCAAGGAGAGAGCCGCAGTTGGTGCATTGCAGCATAGATCTGGTCTATGTTAGGATCGGCAATACCGATTTGATTGCGGTCGGGTTTTGGAAGATTTTGAAACTGCGACAAGCCTGACCAAGTTGCAACTGCAAATACTTTCGGGCTGTCCAAGGAACCGGCAACATGGCGAAGACGAAAAACAAATCACACGGCCCCGAGCCGGTGAAGGCGCCTGCATCACCGTTCGAGGTAACGGCGCTCGCTGTTTGCGCCGCACACGGCAACAAGCCGGATGAGTTGATGGAGATTCTGCACGTTCTGCAGCATGATGTCGGCTACGTGCCAGAGGCGGCACTGCCGGTCATTGCCAACGCGCTGAACCTGTCGCGCGCCGAGGTGCATGGCGTCGTGACGTTTTACCATGATTTCAAACGCGAACCGCAGGGCCGGCACACCATCAAGATCTGCCGCGCCGAGGCTTGTCAGGCCATGGGCACCGATCACCTGTGCCGCCACGCAGTAACCAGCCTCAAGACGGAAATGGGCAGTACGTCAAAAGACGGCAAATACACCATCGAACAGGTTTTCTGTCTCGGCAATTGCGCTTTGTCGCCAGCGATCCTGATTGGTGATAAACTTTACGGCAAGGTAGATCCCAAGCGCTTCGATGAGATTGTAGCCGGTCTTGGTCAGGAGACCGCCGCATGATTACGGTTTACGTTCCGCGTGACGCTGCCGCCCTCTCCGTCGGAGCCGACGAGGTCGCAGCCGCCATTGCGCGTGAAGCCAAAGCGCAGAATAAGGACGTCAAAATCGTCCGCAACGGTTCGCGCGGCATGCTGTATCTTGAGCCGCTTGTCGAAGTTGCAACGCCGAAGGGCCGCGTTGCCTACGGGCCCGTCACCGCCAAAGACGTGCCGGACTTGTTCAAGGCCGGGTTTCTTGTCGGCGGTAAGCACAAACTCGGTCACGGGCTGACAGAAGAAATCCCTTACTTCAAAAAGCAAGAACGCCTGACGTTCGCGCGCTGCGGCATCACCGATCCGCTTTCAATTGACGATTACCGCAAGCACGGCGGCTTCGAGGGCCTCTCCAACGCCCTTAACATGAAGCCAATCGATATCGTAACCGAGGTCACGACGTCGGGCCTGCGCGGCCGCGGCGGCGCCGGTTTCCCGACGGGGATCAAGTGGAAGACCGTCCACGACCTCAAGAATGAGCAAAAGTACGTCGCGTGTAACGCCGACGAAGGCGACAGCGGCACCTTCGCCGACCGCATGCTGATGGAAGGCGATCCGTTCTGCCTGATCGAAGGCATGACGATCGCGGCGATAGCCGGCGGCGCCACCAAGGGTTACATTTATATCCGCTCGGAATATCCGCACGCCGTCAAGGTGATGCGCGATGCGATTGAGATCACTAAAAAAGCCAATTGGCTGGGCGACAAGATTCAAGGTTCCCAATATTCATTAGATCTGTATGTCCGCGTAGGCGCCGGCGCCTACATCTGCGGCGAAGAAACGTCTATGCTCGAGAGTATCGAGGGCAAGCGCGGCATCGTGCGCTACAAGCCGCCGATCCCGGCCATCGAAGGCCTCTTTGGCAAGCCGACGATCATCAACAACGTTATGAGCTTCGCAGCTGTGCCGATCATTCTGGCCAAGGGCGGTGAGTTCTACAAAAACTATGGCGTTGGCCGGTCACGCGGCACGCTGGCTTTCCAGATCGCCGGCAACATCAAGCAAGGTGGCCTAGTCGAGAAGGCGTTTGGCGTCACGTCGCGCCAGCTGATCGACGATTGGGGCGGCGGCACGGCAACGGGGCGTCCGGTGCGCGCAGTCCAGGTCGGCGGTCCGCTCGGCGCCTACCTGCCGCAATCCAAGCTCGATGTGCCGATGGATTACGAAGAATTTGTCAAAGTTGACGCCATGGTAGGCCACGGTGGTCTTGTCGTGTTCGATGACAGTGTCGATATGGCTAAGCAGGCGCGGTTTGCGATGGAGTTTTGCGCCATCGAGAGCTGCGGTAAGTGCACACCGTGCCGCATCGGCGCGCAGCGCGGTGTCGAGGTGATCGACAAAATCGTCGCCGACGACAACCGCGCCAAAAACTTGGACTTGCTCGAAGACCTGTGTGTGACGATGACCGACGGCTCGCTGTGCGCAATGGGCGGCTTGACACCCATGCCCGTGATGAGCGCCGTCAAAGGTTTCCCTGAGGATTTTCAGCGCCAGGCCCCGATGAAAAAGATCGCCGAGGCCGCTGAGTAACTTTTTGCCGACCCAACGAGGACGCTGCAAATGAACAAGCACGTGAAGCCGATGAGCCTCATCAAAGAGACCGATTTCGGCACCCCGCATTCGAAGTCGACCATCTCGGTCACGCTCGAAATTGACGGCCAGGAGATCACGGTGCCCGAAGGCACCTCGATAATGAACGCGGCGATGCAGCTTGGCATCGAAATTCCGAAGCTGTGCGCCACCGACAGCCTCGAAGCGTTTGGCTCCTGCCGCCTGTGCTTGTGTGAAGTCGAAGGCCGCCGCGGCACCCCGGCCTCATGCACCACGCCGGTTGCGTCAGGCATCAAAGTCTCGACCCAGACCGAGCGCCTCGCCAAGCTCCGCAAGGGCGTTATGGAGCTTTACATTTCCGACCACCCGCTGGACTGCCTGACCTGCGCCGCCAACGGCGATTGCGAACTCCAAGACATGGCCGGCGCGGTCGGCCTGCGCGACGTGCGCTATGGCTACGACGGCGAGAACCACGTGTTCGCGAAGCACCACGACGGCACCATCAACGCGGCGTACAAGCCCAAGGACGAGTCGAACCCCTATTTCACCTTCGATCCGTCGAAGTGTATCGTCTGCTCGCGCTGCGTCCGCGCCTGTGAAGAAGTGCAAGGCACGTTCGCGCTCACGATCGACGGCCGCGGCTTCGCGTCCCACGTCTCGGCCAGCATGGATGAAAGTTTCTTAGCGTCGGAATGCGTCTCGTGCGGCGCCTGCGTGCAGGCCTGCCCGACGGCAACGCTGATTGAAAAATCCATCATCGACATGGGTCAGCCCGAGCACTCGGTCGTCACGACGTGCGCCTACTGCGGCGTTGGCTGCTCGTTCAAGGCCGAAATGCAGGGCGAGCAAGTCGTCCGCATGGTGCCCTACAAGGACGGCGGCGCCAACGAGGGCCACTCGTGCGTCAAGGGCCGCTTCGCCTTCGGCTACGCGACCCACAAGGAACGCGTCTTAACGCCGATGCTGCGCGAAAAAATCACCGATCCGTGGCAGGCCGTTTCGTGGGACGAAGCCATCAAGTTTGCCGCCGACAGGTTCAAGGCAACGCAGGCGAAGTACGGCAAGGGCTCGATCGGCGGCATCACGTCATCGCGCACCACGAACGAAGAAGTCTACGTCGTCCAGCGCATGATCCGTGCCGCTTTCAATACCAACAACATCGATACCTGCGCCCGCGTCTGCCATTCGCCAACCGGCTATGGTTTAAAGCAGACCTTCGGTGAATCGGCCGGCACCCAAGATTTCAAGAGCGTCGATAAGGCCGACGTAATCCTGATCATCGGCGCCAACCCGACCGACGGCCACCCGGTGTTTGCCTCACGTATGAAGCGGCGCTTACGCGAAGGCGCGAAACTCATCGTCGTCGATCCGCGCCGCACCGACATCGTGCGCTCGCCGCACGTCGAAGCCGACTACCACTTGCCGTTGCAGCCTTCGACCAACGTCGCAATGATGAATGCCTTCGGTCATGTCATTGCCACCGAAAACCTGATCGACCGCAAGTTCGTCAACCGCCGCTGTGAAAAGGGCGACTTCTTCCGCTGGGAAGAGTTCATCAAGCAGCCGCAGCATTCGCCTGAAGCGCTCGAGCCGATCACGGGCGTGCCGGCGAACCTCGTGCGCGAAGCAGCCAGGCTCTTCGCCACGGGCGGCAACGGTGCCATCTACTATGGCCTCGGCGTCACCGAACATAGCCAGGGTTCCACGATGGTCATGGCCATGGCCAACTTGGCAATGGCGACGGGCAACATCGGCCGCGAAGGCGTCGGCGTAAATCCGTTGCGCGGCCAGAACAACGTCCAGGGCGCCTGCGACATGGGCTCGTTCCCGCATGAACTTCCGGGCTACCGCCACGTTTCGAACAATGAAGCCCGCGCCGTGTTCGAAAAGGAATGGGGCGTCAAGCTCGATCACGAGCCGGGCCTGCGCATCCCCAATATGTTCGATGCAGCCGGCGACGGATCGTTCCGCGGCATATTCATTCAGGGCGAAGATATCGCTCAGTCCGATCCAAATACGAACCACGTCGAGCACGCGTTGACGTCGATGGATATCGTGGTCGTGCAGGACCTGTTCCTGAACGAGACGGCGGCCTTCGCGCACGTGTTCCTGCCGGGCACGTCGTTCCTCGAGAAGGACGGCACGTTCACCAACGCCGAGCGGCGCATCAATCGGGTGCGTAAAGTTATGCGCGAAAAGCAGGGTATGGCCGAGTGGGACGTCGTGTCCCGTTTGGCGACCGCCATGGGCTATCCGATGCACTACAATTCGGCGGCCGAAATCATGGACGAGATCGCCCGCGTGACGCCGACGTTCAAAGGCGTGTCATTCGATCGCATTGATGAATTGGGCTCGATCCAGTGGCCGTGTGACGACGACCACCCAGAAGGCACGCCGACCATGCACGTCGAGGAATTCACGCGTGGCAAGGGCCGCTTCATGCTGACGGAATTCGTTGCAACGACCGAACGCAGCAACAGAAACTACCCGCTGATTCTGACCACGGGGCGCATCTTGGCGCACTACAACGTCGGCGCTCAGACGCGACGCACGGCGAACGTTGCCTGGCACCCGGAGGATATTCTCGACATCCACCCGCACGACGCCGAGGTTCGCGGCATCAAGGACGGACAGATGGTTTCGCTGTCGAGCCGGGTTGGCGCGACGAGCCTCAGGGCCAAAGTCTCCGACCGCATGCCGCCCGGCGTCGTCTACACAACGTTCCACCATCCCGTGACGGGCGCCAACGTCATCACGACAGAGAACTCGGACTGGGCCACGAACTGCCCAGAGTTTAAAGTGACGGCCGTGCAGGTGGCGATTTCCAACCGGCCATCGGAGTGGCAGGAGGAATGGGGAACGCGCGAAGTCGAGAACAAGCGCATTGGCACCGCGAAGCGGCTTGAACCGGCGGAATAACTGTCTCCGTCACAACGCTGACCGGAGCGGACAACGGCTATGAATGTCATGCCCAAGGAGGCGCAACGAAACGGTCCTGGGCGGGTTCTGTGTTCCCGCTCGGCAACGGGTGAACTCCGCCGCCCGGATGGAACGACGGCTGATGTCGAATGGCAGCTGCCTGATGAAACGCCAATCGCCTTGCAGATCAATTCCGAGCCCTATGCCGTGATGATGGCAACGCCATCGGACCTGCGCGATTTCGCGACGGGCTTCATGATCGGCGAAGGCTTGATAGCGGATGCGCGTAAGATCCAAGGCATCCTTGTCATGCCAGTCGACAACGGCGTGGCTGTCGATGTTGCGATTACACCCGATGCCATTGATGCGTCCCGCCTCGTCCGCCGTCGTGTCGAGGGCCGCACAGGATGCGGGCTTTGCGGCGTTGAGGACATTGCAGCGGCGATACGGCCGCTGACGCCGGTTGCGCGCACATGGGCGCCAGCGACGTCGGCGATTCTGAAAGCTGCCGTGGCGCTTCCCGGCGCGCAGCCGATGAACGCACACAACCGCACCGTCCATGGGGCTGCGTGGGTGTCTCGGGATGGCGATATTCGCCTCGCGCGCGAGGATGTCGGCCGCCACAACGCACTCGATAAGCTGATTGGGGCGCTGAGCCAGTCGGGCGAAGACTTGTCGCTGGGCTTTGTGCTGATGACCAGCCGCTGCAGCTTTGAACTGGTGCAGAAGTCAGTGACGGCGGGCATCGGTGCGCTCGTCACAGTCTCTGCGCCGACCGCGCTAGCCCTCGATCTTGCGCGCCAGTCAAACCTGTTTCTCGCCAGCCTCGGTGCTGGCGGGGTCGTCGTCTTTAATCGATAACCGGCGCATCTGCGCTTCAAGAGTGTGATACAATGAAAGCTTCCGACCTCGTCCGCATGGCAAACCAGATCGCGGACTACTTTGGCCCGTATCCTAAGGCGGAGGCCATCGACGGTATCGCCAAACACATCCATCTGTTCTGGGATCCGCGGATGCGCAACGAACTCAAGACCCATCTCGACAAGGGTGGCGAAGGCTTGTCAGCGCTCTTCATCGAGGCTGCACACGAGTATTACAAGGGACCGAAAACGCCGGCCAACAAACCGAATGTTGGCGAATTGAATGTCGGTGCGGCACCGGCTGGGTTGACGACGGCTGTAAAGTCGCCGGCCGAGGAGCAGACGACGGCGCATCGCATCCCCAACACCGGCGCGACCCCGAGTTCGACGCGCGGAACCTGATGGCAGGGGCCGCGCTGGTCTAAAAGTCCGCCCGGCACTATCGTTTCAAATCGGCCTGAGGTTTGGTGACGGGATTCGATTTTCCAGTTGGCTGCAGCGGCCGTGAAAGTGCCGGCGCTTGGACCTGCTGTTCCGTCTGCGAGAAATATACACTTATAGCGTACGGCTTCCAGCGCCGTTCGGCGAACTCGAATGACAAATCAAAATTCACGCGAAGTGGCTGCGTCGGAAAAACGCCAGCGAGCCGCAACCGCCCTGCAGCGTCGAACGCCGGTACGTCGCTGACTTCCGGCGATATTTGCAGCAGTGGCATCAGATCAATGCCCTGATCGCGCAGAACTTGGAAGATCGATCCAAGCCGGCTCGCATCGTTAGCAGTGCGAAAGTTAGGAGCCGCGAGGTCGCGCAGGACGGTATAATTTCCGGTCTGGTTGGCTTGGTTCAGGGCAATAATGGTCGAGCGGATCAAACCCAGCATCGCTTCAGGGCTTGGCATATCAGGGCGCGGCTGGCCCGTCGCCTGCGTGAGAACAGCCGGCGCATTTTGCACCGGCTGTTTCTGTTGCAAACTCTGCGTCTGAATTTGGGACTGCGCCCACGCGGCGTGCGATGTCAGCGCGCTACACGCTGCGATCGCTACGATACGCTTTACGCCTAGCACTAACAGCATCCCCTGATCACCATGCCGCTGTGATGCCGACACGGCCGCCGACTTCTTCGCCATCGCCAGCGAAGCCGATGCCGCCATTCACAACCCAATTGGCATCGAGGCGGACAGCAGCTTGTGCCGCGAAGGCCTGCTTATCGGCAAAAAAGCCGGCACTTGCAGAAACTGCGAAGGTCTTGTTGTCCGGCATGGTCAAACCACCCAACGCCATGGCGATGGCAACGCCGGCGGTTGTCTTGTCGATTTCTTTGAAAGCGCGGTTGAGATCGGAACCGAGACTCGCGATCTTCTGGTTCGTTGCAAAGAGCTGGCTACCGTTTACGGCGTCGGTTGATGTTGCCGTCAAAGCCGCAGGCGCAACGTTGATCAATTTACGCTCGGCACCAGGCGCACCAAACGATACCACATTCGATTGTCCGCCGTCGGTCGAGCCTGCACCGATTGCGACCGAATTGGCTCCAGTCGCCGCAGCGCTATCACCGAGAGCAACCGCCATTGTTCCGGATGCCTTGGCGCCATTACCCGAGGCGACAGCGCCAGTGCCGGAGGCCGTCGCGCCAAAGCCGGATGCGGTGCTGTTGGCGCCAGAGGCGACCGTGTTCTGGCCGAGAGCGGTCGCATCCGCCGCCGTTGCTTGCGCATTGTCGCCGAGTGCCGTTGTCGACGATGCCGTTGCCATTGCCCCGGAACCCAGGGCGATAGACTGGTCGCCGCTGGCGATCGCGCCATCACCCGACGCCGTCGCCGATATACCCGACGCGACCGCGCCATTGCCTGACGCCAGCGACTTGTCGCCAGACGCCGTCGCACCGAAGCCGGATGCCGTGCTGTTCGCACCCGAAGCCTTGGTGTTCTGGCCGAGAGCGGTCGAGTCTGCAGCTGTTGCTGCGGCCCCGTCACCCAGGGCCGTGCTAGACGTTGCCGTCGCCTGGGCGCCATTGCCGAGCGCTGTCGATTGCGCGCCGGATGCCGTGGCGTTTTTTCCAGCGGCAAACGAGTCCGTCCCCGAAGCAACCGCACCAGGTGACACCGCCGTCGAGTCGTCGCCAGTCGCCAGCGGATTCGGCAGTACCGATGTGTTGTTGTTGACCGCAATCGCAGCGCCCAGACTTTTGTTCAGAGCACCAAGCGCGCTACCAACATCATTGTAGGCTGTCTTGCCGATGGTGTAGCTCGGCGCCGTCACCGTTCCATCGGGCGCGACGGCCGCGCCGCCGCCAAGAGCCGCAACAGTCCCAGTCCCCAGATTGTTGACCGCCGTTGCCGTCAGATAAAGTTGCGAGCCGTTGATCGCATCGGTCGATGTGGCGGAGATAACGCCCGCTGCGAGATTGTTGAGTTGCCGCTCGGCACCTGCCGCACCGACGGAGACAACCGATACCGGGCTCGTGCCCGCAGCAGTGCCGCCATTGAGTGTGAACGCGCCTGTGTTTGGCGCCGCCGTCACGGATCCAGAGCCGAGTGCAACATCGCCTGCATTTGTTGCCGATGCCGCATCGCCGATGGCCAGAGAACCGGCACCGGCAGCAGTCGAAGCGTTGCCGAGCGCTACCGAACCCTGACCGGTCGCCGTATTAGCGTTGCCTTGTGCCACAGCGCCCTGACCGGTTGCGGTGTTATCGGCACCGATTGCCAGGGCACCTGTTCCGGTCGCGGTGTTGGGGTCGCCGATCGCGACGGCGCCATTGCCGGTTGCTGTATTGCCGACGCCGATCGATGTCGCCTTGCCGCCCTGAGCTACGGCGTTCTGACCAATCGCGACCGCACCATCGGTGACGGCCGAGGCCCCGTCTCCCAAAGCTACCGAGCTTGCACCCGTGGACGACGCGTTTTTTCCGCCGGCGAAGGACGCATTTCCAGACGCTGTCCCAACCGGTCCAATCGCCACCGCGTCGGTGCCGAGCGGGGCCGAGTCAGCCAACGTCGAATTGGTGTGGAAGTACTTGATGCCGACACCGCCAAAGACAGCGGTATCGATCGCCGTAAGAGCCGAGCCGGTATTGTTGTATGTATTGCCGCCGATAACGTAGCTCGGGGCAGCGATCGTGCCATCCGGGTTGACGACCGAACCGGCACCGAGCGCATCAGCGACTGACTTCTGGTTGGCAAAGATCTGGCCGCCGTTGACGGCATCGGTCGAGGTTGCTGAAATTGCGCCCGGCGCAACGTTGATCAGCGTCCGCTCCGAGCCAACATCCCCGAACGAGACGACATTGGCTTTGCCGCCATCAGTCGATCCTGCACCAAGAGCGAGAGAGTTTGTGCCGCTTGACGACGCACCGTCGCCGAGGGCGACCGAGCTGGCGCCCGACGCGGTCGAACCGTTGCCGAGTGCCGTCGCGGCGGTGCCTGATGCGACCGCACCGCTACCCGACGCGAGGGCGTTGTCAGCTGTTGCTTGTGCGCCGAAGCCTGATGCGGTCGATTGCTTGCCACTTGCCAATGAATTCTGGCCAAGTGCGGTTGCGTCGTCTGCTGTTGCCTGAGCGTTGTCGCCGACCGCGGTTGAAGACGTAGCCGTTGCCTGCGCACCGTTGCCGAGTGCAAGAGCCTGATCGCCGGACGCCTTGGCGCCCGAGCCAAGCGCCGCGGATTGTGCCCCCGTTGCGCTGGCGCCATCACCGATGGCTGCCGATTGCGCGCCAGACGCGACCGTGTTGTTGCCGAGCGCCGTCGCACCTGTTCCGGATGCGTTGGCATTCGAGCCCGATGCAAGTGCGTTGTCCGCCGTTGCCTGAGCACCGAAGCCGGACGCCGTGGACTGGGCGCCGCTGGCGACGGTGTTCTGGCCGAGGGCCGTAGCGTCGTCAGCGGTTGCCGCCGCACCATCACCCAAAGCGGTGCTGGACGTGCCGGTCGCTTGCGCGCCGTTACCGAGCGCAATCGCCTGATCGCCCGACGCTTCGGCGTTCTTGCCGGCAGCAAAGCTATCCGCGCCGGAGGCTATTGCGCCCGGCGAAATTGCCGTCGAGTCCGTGCCGGTTGCGGTTGGGTTCGGCAAGGCAGATGTATTGTTAGTATCGATCGCCGCGCCGCCCGCCTTGTCGAGCGCAGCAAATGCAGCACTGACATTGGTGTAGGGCGTGCCATCGACGTTGAATGTCGGCGAGACCTTCGTCGTACCGTCAGCATTGAGCACGATGCCGCCGCCCAAAGCCGCCGCCGTCGAAGCGCCAAGGTTGTTGACTGACGTTGCCGTCAGATAGAGTTGCGAGCCATTGATCGCGTCGGTGCTGGTCGCCGAGACCACACCTGCCGCAACATTGGTGATCTGGCGTTCGTTGCCAGCCGAGCCGACAGACACCACCGAGGTCGGCGCCGTAGCAGCCGCCGTGCCGCCGTTGATGGTGAAAGCGCCAACGTTCGGGGCAGCCGTGGTAGAACCCGAGCCAAGCGCTACGTCGTTCTTGTTGTTGGCAATCGCATTCGGACCGATC
>JANNSR010000077.1:0-21348 GCA_031402935.1 Hyphomicrobium sp.
CCTCGCGATCCACGAATTCCGCGACCAGATCGCGCGCCGCCTGTCGGATGGATATCTCAAAAGTCCCAAAGTTAACGTCGAGATGCTGAACTACCGTCCGATCTACGTGCACGGCGAGGTCAAGAGCGGCGGCGAGTTCCAGTTCAAGAACGGCCTGACACTGCGCGATGCGATTGCGATCGCCGGCGGCTACACCTACCGCGCCGATCAGTCCTACCTCTACATCGGCCGCGAAGGCGAGGCCGACGCCGCCGTCAAAATGCCGACCGATATCTCCGTTCTTCCCGGCGACAACATCCGAATTCCAGAAAGGTTCTTCTGATCCGGAGTGATGCTCCGGACGCGAAGCCCGGCATGAGTATGCGTATCGCGGACTTCGAGGTATTTGTGAGCCGTCGCAGCGGGCTGAAATGCGCGTTGATGCGGACGGCGTCCGCGTTCGTGCTTGCGCTTGGCTTGTCGCTCGGCCGCGCCCACGCCCTCGATCTCGACGGCCTCGACGGCATTAACACCGAAACGGTTGCAAATCGCGACCGCTTGCGCGTCTGGGACAACATCAAAATGTACGGCGCGGAAACCGTCAACGACCGCGACCGCAGCTACGCAAAGCCGGACGGCCTGCGCGCCGGCAATTATCTGATTTATCCCTCAGCTGGTGCGGCGGTTGTCTTTGACGACAACATCTTTCTGCACGACGTCGAAAAAGTCTCCGATATACGCACCGAACTGACGCCCGGCATCAAATTGCAGTCGCAACTGCCGCGCCACGTGCTCGATTTCTCCCTCGACGGCAAGATCGTCAACTACTTCGAAAATACCGACCAGGACTATGCCAGCGTGCGCGCCAAGCTCGATGGCGCTTTGCATTTCGATGCCGCCCATACGATTGCGGTGAGCGCTCTGTCCGCCCTCGAACATGAGGAGCGCGACGATCCCTCGTTTCCGCTGACCGCCAGGGGACCGGTACCAGTATTTCACAACCGGGCGTCCGCTGGCATCACGCGCGACGTCGGGCGCCTCTATGGCACCGTGGCCGCCACCGCCGAAAGCTGGGACTATCATGACGTCGAGGCCGTCAACGGCTCGACTCTCGACCAAGATGCCCGCGATACCCGCGTTCTTAGTTCGCAAGTCAGGTTTGGATACCGCTTTTCGCCCGGCTACGAATTCGTCGGCAAGGTCCGTGGCCTGGTTGAAGACAACGAGGGCACAATCGGACGCGACCGCGACGCCTGGGGCTTCGAGGCGCTGGCCGGCATCGCCTTCGAGACCAATCCGCTGCTGCGCTGGCGCATTCTCGGCGGCTATGGCGTGCGCGACTACGAGCAGGCCGGCCTTGCCTCGCTCGAAACAACGTTGCTTGAAGCCGACGTTCAATGGTTGCCGACGCAACGCCTGACGATCTACGGCACGCTCGCGCGGCAAATCCTTGAAGCCGCCGACATCGCCAGCAGCGGCCTGGTGCAAAGCAGCGCCAAAATCCGCGCTGAATACGAAATTTATCACAACCTGGTCATGACCGGCGGCTTGGAAGTCCGCGAAGACGATTACCAGGGCCTTGATCGCGCCGATACCATCTATCAGGCCCGCGCCGGGCTTGATTACTACTTCACTAAAAACTGGCTGTTCACCTTTGGATACGAATATCAGGTTCGTGATTCGTCAAACGACGCGCTCGACATGCACCGCAATCGGTTCACGGTCGGCGCGAAGTTGCGGTTTTAGGTCCAAGGGAATTGCAGGCTAGGGATCAGGAGTACGAGACCGAAGAAGGCGGGGGCGCGCTTAGCCTCGACCGCGCGTTGTCGGCTGTCCGCAAGCGCTTGCGGCTCGTTATCGCCTTGCCGCTGGTTGCATCAACACTTGTGGCGACCCTCGTCTGGACGATGCCAAACCGCTTCGACGCGTCTGCCGTCATTCAGATCGACCCGCGGCAGAAGTCGATCACCAAACTCGATACCGTCGTATCCGATCTCAAGGGCGACCAGCCGACGGTTGAGAGCGAAGTTGAAATCGTGCGCTCGCGGCCGATCATTCTCCAGGTCATCGAAACCCTCGACTTAAGAAACGACCCGGAATTTCAGGCTCAACCGCTGATGAAGCGGCTTCTGCAAAAAATCGGCGTTATGTCCGCCACGGACAACGTCTCCGCGGCCGGGCGCATTCTCTCAAAGCCGCATGACCAGATTGCCGATATACTTCAAGTCGATGAGCCCGGTTCGTCGCGGCCCGAGCGCGATGGCGTCGCCGTCAGGTTCCTCGAAAAGTTAAGAGTCATGCGCGTCCGCAATACGCTGCTGATCGACATTCGTTTTTCCGCCAACGACGCCGTCAAGGCCGCCCGCATCGCCAACACAGTCGCCGAAGTTTACTTGAAGGACCAGCTCGATTCCAAAAACCGGGCGAACGCCACTGCGTCTGGGATGCTCGAACAAAAGCTCGATGAACTGCGCATCAAAGTCGCGACCGCCGAGCGCAAGGTCGAACAGTGGAAAGCCGCCAACGGTGTGTTCGATTCCGAAGGCCAGGTCCTTTCCGAAAAGCAATTGGCGCGCCTGATGGAACAGGCCGTTGTCGCCCGCAACACGACCTCCGAAGCCAAAGCAAAATTAGAGCAGGCCCAAAAACTGGCGCGCTCCGGCGATGGCGGCACGGCCATTGTCGAAGTTCTGCAAAGCCACACCGTCCGTCTCTTCAAAGAGCAGCTGGCCAACGTCACACGCAAATCGGCGGAGCTCAAAACCAAGTACGGGCCCCGCCACCCTGAAATTCTCAAAATCGAGGCCGAACGGCGCGAAGCCGAAAGCCTGGTTCAGGCTGAAATCGACCGCCTCGTCGTGAACTTGAAGAATGAAGCCGATGTGGCGGATTCGCGCGAGCGTCAGCTCACGCAAAGCCTGTCCCAGCTCAAGGACCAGCAGATTGTTTCAAAGGACGCCGGCGTCGAACTTAAAGACCTCGAACGTGAAGCCACGACCTCGAAACAACTCTTCGAAGCGCTCTTGACGCGGTACAAACAAACCGCCGAAACGCAGGGTTTCCAGCTGCCCGACGTGCGCATTATCGAAAAGGCCGACGCGCCGCTCTATGCCGCGTCGCCAAAGCGCCGCCAGCTGGTGCTCATGGCTGCCGCCGGCGGGCTCATTATTGCCGTCGCGCTTGCCCTGCTGCTCGAAATGATGGCGCCCGGCATCGGCCGCCTTGAGGATATCCAACGCGCACTCGACGCTGCTCCGCTTGCGTCCGTCCCAGTCATGACGGCTGACGGCGTAGCGCTGGCGCCGAACAAAGCCGTCCGGCTGATCGTTGCTGAGCCGTCGAGCATTTATGCCGATGCCATCCGCAGTACGCGCCGCGAACTCGACATGCGCCGCACCGGCCCCGGCCCCCGCATCATCCTCGTGACATCCAGCATGCCCGGCGAAGGCGCCGAGCTCATTGCCTCAAACCTCGCCCACCACTACGCCATGACCGGTAGCCGGCCGCTGCTGATCGACGGCGACGCCCGGCTCCAACCGTTGACCCGTCAGTTGGCAAGCCAGCGCCAGCGCGGGTTCTTCGACCAGCTCGCCACCGCACAACCGGCCGAGGCCGCAATTCTGCGCGACGGTTTGACGGGCTTACACTTCCTGCCCGCCGCTGGGCAATCGGCAGTGCTTGGCTCGCTGCCGGAGATCCTCAGCTCACAATCGACGGCGGAAGCTTTGGCCGCCCTCAAAACCCGCTTCGATACGATCGTCATTTCGGTCCCGCCGCTGTTGCCGGTCCTCGATGGCCGCATCTTGGCCGACTACGCCGACCAGATCGTTTTCGTCATGACCTGGCAAAAGACGCCGAAGCAACTGGCGCGCAAGGCACTCAAGTCTCTAGGGCTCAATGAGGCCAAAATTGCCGGCGTCGTCCTGAACGACGTGTCCGAGCAGGCGTTCGATGAAGCCCGCGGCTTCAAGGAGGCGGCCGGTGCCAGGCTGCCGCGCCCAGGCGCGAAGGCCGGATCCCGCCGCGCCGCCTGATCGTAGACCCGCCGGAATTCGTTAAATGCCGCCCGGCGAAGTCTTACCGCGTTCAATAAAAATTTAGACAACTCGGATTAGATGTCCGGACGTGCGCGGTCAGCTGCCACAAGCCCCGCCCGCATACGTTGCAATACGTCACTTTTGAGTTCACCCATGTCCGCTGGTACCGCCGCCCCGACCTTTGAACCCGCAGCACCGGTTGCTCCGATCCAGAGCGCGCCCATGCGCCGCCTGTCGCGCCAGGTTGCAGCTGACACCGTCGCCATCGGGGATCTGATCGCCATCGTCATCGGCGGCCTACTCCCCGCGCTGATCTACGCTGTCGCCGGAAACGTCAAACTCGATCAAATTCTGCTGCTCCAATCGACACTTCTGGCCGCCTTCATCGCCCACCTCTGCATGCGCTTCCGCGGCATGTACGACACGTCCCGCATGGACCAGTTTCCGCTCTCCCCGTTCGAACTTTTCGCCGGCGTGTGCTGCGGCCTCGTCGGCGTGCTCGGCATCGGCCTGCCGCTGGCTTTGCGCAACATGCACCTCGTTGTCTGGTACTCGGCCTGGGCGTCTGCCAGCTTCACGCTGATCTTGCTCAACCGCATGGTTGCCCGTGCGATTCTGGCGCGCCTTGCTGCCGCCGGCCGCTTCGACCAGCGCATCGCGGTGTTCGGCGCCGGTTCAATCGCCCGCCGCGTTCACGACTATCTTAAGCTGCCGAATCTCGGCATTCACTTCAACGGCGTTTACGATGACCGCATCGGCCAGGACCGCCTCAATCCCGAAGGCCTGTCAGTCGCGGGCAGGCTCGAAGACCTTGTGAATGAATGCCGCGAAGGCAAGGTCGATCGCATCATCATCGCCCTGCCACAGTCGGCCAACGAGCGCCTCGCCTCAATTGTCGAGAAGTTCGATCGCCTGCCGGTTTCGACCCACATCGTCACGCACATCGCGTCCGATCTGCTCGACACCGACATCGCCTACAACGTCTCAAGCCTCGGCCCCGTCGGCCTTCTCGACGTAAAAAAAAAGCGCTCGTAGACTGGGCGCCAATCACCAAGCGGCTTGAAGACATCTTCGGCGCCACCCTGATCTTAGCGATCTCGGCGCCGTTGTGGCCGCTAATCGCCCTCGCCATCAAACTCGAAAGTCCGGGCCCCGTGCTGTTCCGTCAGCGCCGCCGCGGCCGTTACCAGACCGTCATCGGCATCTGGAAGTTCCGCACCATGCGCGTGATGGAAGATGGTGCAAGCATCCGCCAGGCCACGCGCGGCGACAACCGCATCACGCTCATTGGCCGCGTCCTGCGCCGCACCAGTCTCGACGAACTGCCGCAGCTTTTCAACGTCATCACCGGCGACATGTCGCTCGTCGGACCGCGTCCGCACGCGCTGGCCCATGACGAAGAATTTTCGCGCCTGCTCGATATGTATCCCGACCGGCATCAAATGCGCCCCGGCATGACCGGCCTGGCCCAGATCAAGGGCCTCAGAGGATCAACCGCCGCGCCCGGCTCCATCGAAGCCCGCGTTGCCGCCGACCTCGCCTACATCAAGTCGTGGTCGCTGTGGCTAGATTTCAAAATCCTGCTGCAGACGTTTTACGCCGTCATCGTCGGCAACAACGCCGACTAGTCACTTGGAATAGAGGGTAAGCCGTCAAGGCACTCACAGGTATGGCCAAGGCAATCACGAGGACCAAAACGCCGCTTCCGGTCATCCTTTTGATCATCGCCTTCCTGTGTCCGACGGAATTCTCGCTCTACCTCGATGGCCTGCGCTTACCGCCGCACCGCGTTGTGCTGATCCTGCTGTTGCCGGTCGCGCTGTGGCGCGTCGCCCTGCAGCGCGGCATAAAACTGCGCGCCTTCGATGCCCTATTCCTCGCCTTTAACGTCTGGACCGTTGGCATTTTCATGTACCATCAGGGCCAGCATGAAGGCCTCGTCTATGGCGGATCCCTGGCGCTCGAAGGTCTCGGTGCCTATCTCGTAGCGCGCGCTTGGATCCGCGACGCTTCGCTCTTCGAAGCAACGCTCCGCACCATGGCCATCGCGATTGCGATTGCGGCCACAATCGCTCTGCCCGAAACGCTGCTGGGTAAAAACTTCACCCACGATATCCTGCGCGATCTGACCGGTTACGTGCACCCGACCGCCGTCGAGACCCGCCTGCATCTGACCCGCGCCTACGGCGCCTTCGATCACCCGATTCACTATGGAACCTTTTGCGCCGCGCTGCTGGCCATGTTCTGGTATGCGGCGAAATCGAAATTCAGCCGCCGCAAGCGCGCGCTCTTCCTATGTCTCGCGACGTTCCTCGGCCTGTCGTCAGCGCCGATCCTGTGCCTGCTGCTGCAAGGCGCAATGATCCTGTGGGAATATCTCACCCGCGGCACCGCCAATCGCACGAGTATCACACTCGCCTTCCTCGCCGGTCTCTACATTGCAGCATCTTGTGTCATGTCGCGCTCGCCGATCAACCTGATCGCAACCGGAATGACGCTCGACGCCTGGACCGGGTACTACCGCCTGCAAATCTGGGAGAACGGCCTCAACACCGTCTATGGCTACCCCTGGACCGGCATTGGGCTCGCAGACTGGGACCGGCCGTGGTGGATGGCGTCAGCGACCATCGACGCCTTCTGGCTGGTCATTGCCATGCGCGAAGGATTGCCGGCCATCATCTTCCTCGTTGGCGGCATCGTCATGATCACCCGCGCCGTCACAAAACGCGGCTTAAGTCATCAAGACATCGCCGTCCGCCGCCTGTCGCGCGGCTGGATCATGTCGCTGATCGCGCTTAGCCTCGTTGGCACGACGGTCCACTTCTGGAACGTGCTCTACACCTTCTTCTTCTTCTTTATCGGTCTTGCAGGCTGGATCGCCGACCCCAAGCGCGTCAAGGTGAAGGTAAAATCCAAATCCATGGCAAACACGTCGCGCGGGCCGGCCACCGCGCTGCGGCCGCATGCTCCGCAACCTCTTCCAGGCTTCGGTCCGCTTGCCGGCGCCCCGGCCTAAGCCGCTGTTCGCGACTTTCATCCCGCGCCCTCGCGCGCCTCCGCCATCTCGTAAATCAAATCGACGAGCGCCTCGCCAAGATAACTGGCCTTCGCATCCCAGCCTTCAGTCGCCACCATTTTGCGCGCCCGCTCGGCATCATAGGGTTCGCTGAGCGCTGAGCGGATCGCCTCCGCGAATGCCCGCGATCCCTTCGCCACGCGCACCATGTCGCGGTACTTACCCAGCGCCGGGAAATCCGTCGTCACCACAGGCCGCCCAACCGCCAGATACTCCTTCAGCTTGATCGGATTGCAGGCCTGGATCCAATCGCTGTCGTTCCACGGCATGATCAGCACGTCCATCGCCGCCATATAGCTCGCGACCGTTTCATAGGGCTTTCGCCCAAGCAGCTTGACGTTCGGAAGTGTGCACCAGCCCTCTGGCAACGAACACCCGCCGATCAGCGCGAATTCGACATCCGGCATCCGGCTGGCGGTACCGAGAAACAACTGCGGCCCGAACGTGTGCGCGTCAATGCCGCCGACGAACCCGACGCGCGGCCGCTTCAAAACAGCCACGTCCCCCGGGCCAGACGCCTTGGCCTTGCCGGCAGCAATAAACATTTCGAGGTCGACGCCGTGCGTAATCAGCAACTGGCGGCGCACCTCGCTCGCTTCTTCCGCCATCAGGTTGGCGTTGCAATAGACGGCCAGATCGGCCGTTTCCTTTAACGCCTTGATCTGCGCGCCGACAACCGCCGGATCGGCCTCGGGAAAAGATTCAAACCGGTCGGTTCGCTGCAGCACCAGCGCCGCGTGGGGAATATCTTTCACCAGCGCCGCGCCCGCCGGGCAATGCACCCACAGCAGCGGCCGCTTGATGCCGGCGTGTGCCGCCGCCATTTTGATTTGCGGCGCCAGCGCCCAACTCGACAGTTTCTGCCCAGTCGGCCCCGGCACGGACACGGGTGAAAATACCCAGAAGCTATTTTCGACATTGACGATGCCGCGCGACAGACTTTTCAACTTGCGGCCGATGCGGGCGGCGAACTGGCTTTTTTCCTTCAGCGACGGCATACGCACGGCGAGAGAATTAACAAATAGCACCGGCCAGTCCTTGGCTAAGCGGCGCATGATCTGGAAGTCGAAGTGGCCGCGGTTGTGGTACCACCAGTCCTCCCCGCCGATGCAGATGATGCCGTCAAACGGCACCGCGTCAGACCCGCCAACGTCCTGCATTTTCATATCGCCGTCCTTAGCCGCCCGCGCCCGGACCGGATCATGTCGTGATCCGCGTTAAGCCTTCGTTAGCTGTTGCAGGCCTTGCCGGTTTGTTAACGGCTGGTTAGGCACCGCCCGCTACCGTTTGAGCTTCAATTCAGGCTCCGGTGATTCGACGCATGACCCACAGCCCGCACATCGACGTTTCGATCGTTCTCGTCAGCTACAATACGTCGTCGTTGACGCGGGCCGCGCTCGACTCCGTCCTCTCCGAAACACACGATACGTCTTACGAGGTCATCGCGGTCGATAACGCCTCGAACGACGATTCAGCCGCCATGTTAGCGGCGCACCCTGTTCAGGCCCGCACATTTGCGCTGCATGAAAATATCGGCTTTGCACGCGCTAACAATCTTGCTGCCAGGCACGCCCGCGGCCGCTACATCCTGCTGCTCAACCCCGACACGGTCGTGCTGGACGGCGCCATCGACAAGCTCGTCGCCTTCGCACGCACAACGCCGAAATCCCGCATCTGGGGCGGCCGCACGCTTTTTGCCGACAGATCGCTCAATCCGTCGTCGTGCTGGGGCCGCATGACGCCGTGGAACTTGTTCTGCCGCGCCAGCGGCCTCACCGGCCTTTTCCCGCGCTCCGAACTCTTCAACGGCGAGGCGCTTGGCGGCTGGCAGCGCGATTGCGTCCGCCATGTCGATATCGTATCGGGCTGCTTCTTCCTGATCGAACGCGGCCTGTGGGATGGGCTGCGCGGCTTCGACCCGCTGTTCTTCATGTATGGCGAGGAGGCTGACCTGTGCCTGCGCGCCCACGCCTTCTCGGCCCGTCCGGCGATTACGCCTGCGGCAACCATCATCCACTACGGCGGCGCATCCGAGCGCGCCCGCACGGATAAAATGGTGCGCCTACTCGCCGCCAAGGCATCCCTCATCGACCGCCACTGGAACCCCTTGCTTGCGCCCGCCGGCCGCGCGCTTCTTGCTGCTTGGCCGCTGACCCGCGCCATCGCGACGACCGCCGTATCGCTCGCCGCTCACAGCCCAACGCGGCAGGACACCGCCAAGGCCTGGCGCCAGATCTGGTCGCGGCGCCGCGAATGGCGCAATGGCTACGCAAGCGCTGCTCAATCTCCCCGCACCAAGGCAGTCTTACAGCCGTCACTCCCGAGGGCTTGACCATGACAACAACGACCGCGACACCTGCTCCGCCGCGCGTGCATCGGCCCGAATGCAGCGCCTTGCAGACCGGCGAACCGCGCTATGCCATCGCCACGCTCGTCACTGATCGCGCTCACTATACCCAAATGCTGGCCTCGTTCCGCGCCGGCAGCTTCGCCGATAGCGATTGCGAGTATCTTTTCATCGACAACACCGGCGATACCCAGACCGATGCCTTTCGCGGCCTCAACGCCCTGTTGAACGCCGCCCGCGCCCCCCTCGTCATCCTTTGCCACCAGGACGTCCGCCTGCTTTCCGACAATCGCCGCGCCCTCGACGCCCGCCTCTCCGAGCTCGCGCGCCGCGACTGCCACTGGGCCATTGCCGGTAACGCCGGCGGCGTCGCGCCGGGACGCCTCGCACTCCGCATCACCGATCCCCACGGCAGCAATCAGCGTGTCGGCCAGTTCCCCGAGCGCGTCGTCTCCGTCGACGAAAATTTTATCGTCGTTCGCCGCGACGCACGGCTCGGCTTCTCGCACGACCTCTCGGGCTTCCACTTCTACGGCGCCGACATCTGCCTGCATGCAGCCCAAATGGGCCTCAACGCCTACGTCATCGATTTCCATCTCGAGCACCTTTCGCCTGGCAATAAAAGCCGCGACTTCGACATCGCCGAGCAGGCATTCCGGGCCAAGTGGTCGCGCGCCCTGTCACCCCGCTGGATGCAAACGACGTGCGCCCTGATGCGACTTTCTGGTGGCCCGGTCAGAAATTCCATCGGCCGCGTCGTTGACGCGCCGCTGTCGCGTCTTGCCCGCCGTTTGCCCGGCGCGCGGGGCTGGAAAAAGCCGGCACCGGCCCCGCAATGACCGCGAGCCCGGCCGCAGCGGCCACGTCCACCGCCACGGCATCAAATGCCACACCGCGCCGCATTGCCGGCCAAGGTGCGCTGCTATTTTCCGGCTACGCTGCTGCACAAGCGCTCTCGTTCGCCCGCAACGCCGTCATCGGCCACTCCCTGTCGCGCGGCGACTTCGGCATCGCCGCCACCATCACGCTCATTCTGCAGCTCATCGAAACGCTGTCCGATCTCGGCTCCGACCGCCTGATCGTGCAGGCGAACGACGGCGACGCGCCGCGCTTCGTCGCCACCGCCCATACGGTTCTCGTGCTCCGCGGTATCTTCCTCAGCATTCTCATGGTTCTCGGCGGCCCGCTGCTCGCACAGTTTTTCGCCGTCGAGCACGCCGCCCTTGCGTTCCAGCTCGCGGCCATCGCGCCGCTGATCAAAGGCTTCACGCATCTCGACTGCCGCCGCGCCCAGCGCCGCTTCGACAATCGCCCGCAGCTGCTGGTCGAGGTCGTGCCGCAGGCCGCAGCCCTCGCGCTCGTCTGGCCAGCGCTTTATCTCGCCCCGGACTACTCCGCCGTCGTTTGGCTGGCCACAGCCCAGGCCCTAGCCTCCGTCGCCGTCTCGCACGCCCTCGCCGAGCGTCCCTACCGCCTCGCCATCGATAGCGACGCCTTCAAACGTCAGATCGCCTTCGGCTGGCCGATCCTTGCCAGCGCGCTGCCACTGATCGCCGTCTATCAAGGCGACCGCATGATCATCGGCCGCCTCGGCGGCATGGAGGCGCTCGCCGGCTACACCGCCGCCTTCATGGTCACGATGGTTCCGGGGCTCATTGCCGCCAAGGTCGGCCACGCATTGATGCTGCCGCTGTTTTCCGAAACGCTGCGCCAGGGCCACCGCCTCAAGCGCCGCTTTACGCTGATGACGGAAGCAACCGTTGTCCTCGCCGCGGCGTTTCTCAGCCTGTTCGCAATCGCTGGCGGCGCACTGCTGCCGCTGGTGTTCGGCTTGAGTTACCACGACCTCGGCACCGTCACCGCAATACTCGCGGCCATGTGGGCTTTGCGCATGGTCCAAGCCGTCGCCGGCATGGCGTTAATGGCCTACGGTGAAACCAAACCCTTCTTCATCGCCGGCGTCATTCGCGCCAACGCGCTCCCCTTCGTGCTGGCCGCCGCCACGAGCGGTTACGGACTTGCCGCACTCGCTGCCATCGGTTGCGCCTTCGAAATCTTGTCGATGGCCTATATCGCCGTCCGCCTCGAACAAAGCGAGCGCGGCCTCGGCATCGCACTCGCTCAGCGCGCCGTGTTCCTCATTCCCGCCGGTTTAACGGCCGCGCTCGTCGCCATCCACGCCAACGGTAGTGCCCTGCAAATGATTCTGATCGCAGGCGCTAGCGCCAGCGCAGTCCTGTGCGTCGGCGCCGCCGTTATGCCGATGCTGCGGGCAAATCTGCGCCTGTGGATTTCAAAGCCGGATACCATCGTGCCGGCCGGGTAAGCGCTTCGCTTTTTACTTCGAGACGGCTGGTACGCGCGCGTCCGCCTGACGCGCCGGTTCTCCGGCCAGCGCCATCTCGTAGGCGGCCAGCAACCGGGCGCGTTCGTTTTCCCACTTCAGCAGCGCACGCGCGCGCGACATACCTTCTTCGCTGAGAGCACCCCGCAAATCGGCATCGTCGATCAGCCGCGCCATCTGCGCTGCCAACTGGTGCGGACAATTGTTGCCGGCGTAAAGCGCCGCGTCGCCCGACGCCTTGCGGCCCTCGATCAGATCGAAGCCGGCGAACGGGATGCCGAGGCTCATGTACTCGAACACCTTGTTCATGGAAATCTTGTCGTTGTAGGTGTTCTTCGGGTCGGGAATAACGCCGATATCGAAGGTCGAGAACGCCTGCAACAGCGGCTCGCCTGACAAAAACCCCGTGAACGTCACGTAGTCCTGCAAGCCTTTGTCGCGCACCATACCCTCGAGCCGCGGCAGCTCCGTGCCCGAGCCGACGATGGCGCACTGGACGTCCTGACGGCCGCGCATGTTGACCAGATCGTCCATGGCCTCGACCAGCAGATCGACGCCGTCCTGCGCCCCCATAATGCCGACGTAGCCGATCAAATGTTTGCGGCCGTTCTTCAAGGCCTCGCGCGGCGCGACCCGCTTGAACCGCGACAGGTCCGGCACCGATCGGACGACGAACACGCGATCCGGCGACATGCCGCCGCGCTTAATGGCGACGTCCTTGAATGTCTCGTTGGTCGCGATCGAAACGTCAGCCGTTTTGAAGGTCAGCTGTTCCAGCCACAGCATGAGGGTGTGAAAGCGCCCCTGCTTGCCGAACTTGGCCTCATACAGTTCCGGGTTGATGTCGTGATGGTCGAACACGAACGGCTTGCCGAACAGGTATTTCCAAAAGCCGCCGATCAGGAACAGAAGATCCGGCGGGTTGCACGCCTGCACGACGTCGAAACCGACCTTGAAGTAAGCTTTGACCGAGAGCGCGAATTCCCAGGCCAGCGCCCACGAATACTCCAGCGCATACCCAAGCGCGCCGTCGGCCTCGTAGGGCAGCGGGTGGCGGAACACGTGGATGCCTTCGAGCAGCTCATAGGGCGCAGTATACTTGCCGCCCTTCGGGCACACGACTGAAACCGTGTAGCCTGCGTCGCGTAGCGTGCGCGCTTCCTGCCAGACGCGCCGGTCGAGCGGCATCGTCAGGTTCTCGACAATAATCAGGATTGCCGGAGCGTTATTCGACGCCTGCGCCACAACCAAACTCCACACCCTTACCCGAGCGCGAGTGTGCCGTGCAGAGGTAAAAGAAGGTTGGTCGGAAATCCTCTAAATGCCGGATACTTCGTGCCAAATTGATACGCATTGCGCGCGGGGAACCGCAGCAAACAAGCTTGCCCCCCGGCGCATTTTTTGCGACAGTGCAGGTGTTGATAAAGTCTTAAAATGATCGTTCGCGTTTGAGGTATTAGCCCGTGTTTGCGTTAAACCGCCGCCCGCCCAACACCGTCCGCATCGACCTTGCCAGCGTCCGCGACACGCTGCTCTATATCGAGAGCGATTTGACCGGCTCTGTGGAATATGAGCGACTTGTCGCAGCTGTGCGCTCAGCTCTCAGAGAAATCGATCGACTTGAATCGGCAAACGGCCGCAGCGAACCGGCGCCCGCAACGTCAGCGCGCTTTGTTCCAGCGCAATTCTAGAACGCGAACGCAGCGCCGCAATCGTCAAAACTCGGCCGAAGCCGACCACTTCAAGACCGCGTCCTGGGTATCGTCGTTGAGCCCAAAGAGAATGCCGACACCCATGGTCAGCGACCCACCCTCATCGCCGTCGTCGCCAGCGCCGGGCTTATCGTCATCGTCGCCCTTGCCGGCTTTCATCATGCCAAGGGTGCTGCCGCCTGAGCCCTTGAAGGTATAATAGATGACCGGACCGATGCGGTGCTCGTCCTGGTCGCCAAAGAACTGCTTCGCCGCGCTGGCGTTGCCGCTGTCGCCGAGCCGCTCGAAATCGTGATAGCCTTCGATGGCCAATGCCAGCTGGGTGTTGACCTGGTACTGCACCTGCCAGGCGGCATGGAAGCCCCACGGCTCGTCGCGCTCCTCGGGGGCGCCACCGGCGCTGAAGTCCTTAGATAAGAGTGTATTCGTCGTCACCGACCAGGCGTCGGCCGCGTACTTCAAAATAGGACCGAATGAAATCCGGTTCGGCTCGTCCGCCTCCCGCGGTAGCTCGAGTTCGGCGAACATGGAGACGCCCAGGCCCTTCTGCGTGACAGGGATGACGACGCCGGTCAGCTCAAACTCGATGCCGCCGAATTTCAAATCTCCGAATTCATTGGGTTGCGCAAACCCGTCTTCCACCGCTTCGGCCTCGCGCCGTTCGGCTTCAAACTCGGTAAAAACGCCGAACTTCAACCAATTGGTCAAACCGAAGCTCAACCCGATGTTGTGGCCTTGGCGGCGGTATTCGTTCTCGTCGGGATCATCGGGAGCCGCTGCCGGATCAATGAATCGGCGTCGCGGCGTGCCAAAGCCGTAGTCACCTTGGTACTCGATCTCGAGTTCGCCCTGTTCGACTTCGGCTTCTTCAACCTCGAATTCGGCGCGGGCGGACGGCCCGCCTGCCATCACAAGTGCGCAAACCGCCGCCGGCAGCACCAATCCGGTAATTCCTGACATCAACCGCCGGACCGTCATTGCAACCCCATCCTGTTGTATCAGCGGCAGAACCCTTGCCGCCGCAGAGGCCACCCGGCCTCAAATCGATATGGATTTGTTTGTTTTCTCCGGCAAGGTCACTTTTTCCCGCCTCGCCGGGGAAGATCGCGAACAGTGGCTGACCTGCAACATCGCCGTCCGTGGCGGCCAGTGCGGGACCTCGCTGCCCGACAGCGGCGACATTTTCACAGCCGTACTTCCCGGCGGCGGACCCACAGGTGCTGCAACAATTGCGGGCGCGGCTGGCGGTGGTGCGACTGGTTCGGGCTGCGCCTGCTGCACAAGCTTCGGCTTTGGAGCAGGCGCCGGGTCGGCTTCGACCACGGGGGCCGGCTTTTTCTTACGTTTCGGTGCAGCTTCCTGGACGGGAGCTGGCTCGGGCGCGGGCTTCGGCGGCTCCTGAATGATCTTCACTTCCGGCAGCGCTGGCGCCTGTTCGGTGGTGGTTGGCACAGGAATGTAAGCCGATTTCACTGGTCGCGCGGCTCCAAAATGGTTACACGCAAACCCTGCAGATCATGATGTTTCAGGGTTTGAAAGTAACCGCGTGTTTTACGAAATGAAGCAACTGACGCTGTGGCGTCTGGGTTTGGTCGCGGTAGCACTCGCAGCCCCCGCCTCCTACAGCTTCGCCGATCCGGCGCAAGCCGCTCCCAGCATTGCCTCAATCGAACTCAACAAGCTTGAGGCCTATGACAAGGGCTGCCGCGCTTACGTCGTCGTCAATAACGCGACGGATGCGGCCTACCAAGCTTTCAAACTCGATCTCGTGCTGTTCCAGACCGATGGCGTTATCGGACGCCGCTTTGCACTCGATCTGGCGCCACTCAAGCCGCAGAAGAAGTCCGTCAAACTGTTCGATCTTGACGGCATCGCCTGCGATAAAATCGGCTCGCTCCTCGTCAACGACGTCGTCGAATGTAAGGCCGATGCCGGACCGCTGACCGATTGCCTGCAGCGCCTCACCACTTCGTCGCTGACCAACGTCCAACTCTCGAAATAACCGGTGAACCCTTTGGAAGACACTGCACTCGTTGCCGGCCGCGATCTCTCGATTATCGGGCTGTTCCAGCATGCCGACATTGTCGTCAAAGCGATCATGATCGCGCTCGTGCTCGCGTCCATCGTCTGCTGGGCGCTGATCTTTGAAAAAATGTACCGCATGTGGCACTTGAACCGCGAGGTTGGCGATCTCGAAGACGCCGCCGCGCGCGGGTCGCTTGCGCACGCCAATGGCGGCGGTTTGGTGCAGGCGATCAACACGGCCGCTCAAGCCGAATGGAACGAGGGCGCCGCCGGCACCAGCAACGGCGAAGTCCGCGACCGCCTCGAAAGCGCCATGCGCGGCGCCATGCGGCGCGAACTGAAAGGCATCGAGAAGGGCCTGCCGTTCCTGGCGACACTCGGATCGGCAGCGCCGTTCATTGGCCTGTTCGGCACGGTCTGGGGCATCATGAATTCGTTTACGGCAATCGCGGCGTCGAAGGACACCAGCCTTGCCGTCGTCGCGCCCGGTATCGCGGAAGCGCTATTCGCAACCGCCGTCGGCCTCGCCGCTGCCATTCCGGCCGTCATCGCCTACAACCAGTTTACCGTTGCGCTTGGCCGCGCCTCTGACAAAATCTCACCTGCCATTGCCGGTCTTGCGCGCAGCTTGGCCCGGCGCGGCGTCGAGAGGGCAGCATAGATGGGCATGTCGGTCGGCATTTCCCCGCATGATGACGGCGAATACAAGCCGCTCGCCGAGATCAACGTTACGCCGTTCGTCGATGTCATGCTGGTGCTGCTGATTATTTTCATGGTCTGCGCCCCTCTTATGGTGCAGGGCGTTCCGATCGAATTGCCGAAGACGTCGGCCTCCAAGCTCGGCACCGTCAAGAAGCCGATGGTCGTGACGCTGGCCGGCGACGGCAATCTCTACATCCGCGACGAACAGGTGACGCGCGATACCCTTGTCACGCGCCTGATGAGCCTTAAATCTCAAGAGGGCGACGGCATCGTCTATGTCCGCGCCGACCGCAAGATCGCCTACGGCGATGTGATGGAACTGCTCGGCCGCGTCGGAGAATCGGGCTTCGCCCGCGTCTCGCTGCTGTCGCAGCCGTCGCCGGGCTCGCAACCTTCAACGCCAAAGAACTAGGAGCAATTGCGTCGCGCCATGACATCGCTTCGCACCATCGCCGTTGCTCTGTCGCTCATGGTCCATGGCTCGCTGGCGGCTGCGATGTGGCCGGCGCACGACCGGCAAACCGTCGATGCACTGGACGCCGGCGCGGGCGATGATGCTATCCTTGTCGAGCAGGGCATCGCCATCGAAGGCCTGATCAAGCTTGGCGAAGCGCTCGAAACCATCGAGACCGCCGAAGTGACGCCGGTCGAGCAGGCAACGCCGCCGCCGCTCGAAGAAGTGAAGCCGGTTGAAGAACTCCGCGACGCCATCACGTCGGACGCGAGTATCGTCGAGGATAATATCGTCAAGACCGAAGAACCGCCGCCGCCCGTCGTTGAGCAGAAGCAGCCCGAAGCCGTCGCAGTTAAGGAGCAGCCTCAGCAGGTGGCACTCGTCTCCGAACAAAGCTCGGGCGAAGCCAAATCCGGCGGCGATGCCAAGGCCTACGGCCTGTATCTCGGTGAAATCAATAAGTACGTACAGCGCGCCAAGGTGAATCCCAGATCGCGCCTCGCCGGTACCGTCGTCATGCGTTTCACGATCGGGCTTGACGGCCAGTTGCTATCGAAAGAAGTCGCCGCGAGTTCGGGCTCACCCGTCCTCGACGAAGCCGCAACAGCTGCGCTGGATAGGGCCGCACCGTTCCCGCCCATTCCGCCAGACGTCAGCATCAAACCGTTGGCTTTCACGCAGCCGTTCAAGTTCATTACGCGCTGATCAGCACTCGACTTCGAGCTACAGTTTGTATGTCAGGTCCGGCGTGTTCTCGTTCAGCCCGACTAGCGCACCGGCACCGATCGAAACGGCAAGCTCCTTGGCATCGTCATCGCCGCTCATGCCCGCAACCCCGGTCGCGCGGCTGGCCGGTTGAAAAAGCATTCTGGCTCTGGAACTCGAAATCGCCGGGGCCGGATTCCAGATTCTTGACTTCAAACTGATTGATTGCCGGCCCCGCGATGGCGGCGCACGCGACGGTCCCAGCCAAAGCGATGACGGCGATTAATATCAGAACAGATCGTGAGGTGCGCACGGGGTTGAGAGACTTTCAGCCGATTGCGATGGCAACGAGCCTAGGGTTTCTTCCCCGCGTTAGACGGACTTTTTCCCGCATGCGACTGGAAAAGTTCGCTCTGTGGCAGGCTCGCCACAAGCGATTTCGCCCCGGTTGTATGTAGCAGCGTTGCTGCCGCACCGGCTTCTACCGCTGGTCCGCGCCAACACCCAGAAATTCGAATTTTGGCGCAGCGGTTAACCTCTACTTAGCACCTCAGCCCTAATTTGATCGTTGGACTTAACAGCGTTTTGATTTGGTCGGAACGATGCTGAACGGCGCCTTCGGAAACACGAAGTCGAATTCCTTGATGAACGAATACGCGTCGCTGCTTGGCGACGCGGTTTTGCGTCATCGCGCCCGCATTGCCGAGCATTCTGCACGCATCGAAGCCGAACTCGCGAGCAAGGTCAAATCCGAGTTCATCGCCAACATGAGCCATGAGTTGAGGACGCCCCTCAACACCATCATCGGCTTTTCCAAACTGCTCGCCGAACACGAGCGTCGCAAGCTGCCCGACACCGAAATCGTCGAGTACGCGACGCTCATCAACGATGCCGCCGGCCACCTGCTTTCCGTCATCAACGACATTCTCGACATCTCAAAGATCCAAAGCGGCAAATACACGCTCGACAGCCGCGAGATAAATCTCGACGAAATACTGCAGGCGAGCGTCAACGGTTTCCGCCTGATGTCGAGCGAAGCCGGCGTTTCGATCGTGCCCGCCTTTGCCTACGACCTGCCGCCGGTCCGCGGCGATGCCGTCAAACTGCGTCAGATCTTCACAAATATCATTTCCAACGCCATCAAGTTCACGCCCAACGGCGGAACCATAACGGTCGAAGCGCTCAGAACACAGACCGGCGGCGTTGCCATCCTCATCCGCGACACCGGCGTCGGCATGACGGCCGAAGAGGTCGCGGTCGCGCTGACCCCCTTCGGCCAGGTCGATGCCGGTAAGGCCCGCTGGCGCGAAGGCACTGGCCTCGGCCTGCCGATCGCCAAGGCACTGATCGAACTGCACGGCGGCCAAATCGATGTCCGCTCGAAAAAGGGCACCGGCACCGAAGTCGCCATTGTCTTGCCATCCCGCAACAGCGTCACGCCCGTTTATCCGCACGAAGCCGCACAAGTCACATCCGCGACCGTCTAGGAAACAGCAATGCAATACGCGCAGCCGCTCTATGGCAAATCCCCCGATGCCGACCGTTCGATCGGCCGCATCGTCTCAGTAACCGGTTCGAAAGCGATCGTCCTCCTCGACGGGCAGAACGAAGGCCGCGTCCGGTCGCTGAACGACAGGCCTGAAATGGGAACCTTGCTGGCGATCGATACGGCAAACACCATCGTTCTCGCCATCGTTTCGGCCTTGAGCGTCCCCGTTCCAGCCCAGCGCGAAGGCGACTCGGAAGTCTGGATCGCCGAGCTCGGCCTTGTCGGCGAACTCTGGCGGAGCGAAGACAAGAAGACCGCCAAGTTCAACCGCGGTGTCACCGTTTATCCGGCCCTTGGCGACCGCGTCCGCGTCTCCTCTAAGCCCGAACTCGAATTCGCCTTCTGCGGCGACGGCGGCTCGGCCGTTCGCGTTGGCTGCATCCGGCAGGATTCATCCATTCCCGCCATGGTTCGCGTCGACGACCTTCTCGGCAAGCACTTTGCCATCCTCGGCACCACCGGCACCGGTAAATCGTGCACCACGGCGCTGATCCTGCGCTCGATCCTCGACAAGCATCCCGCCGCCCACATCGTCTTGCTCGATCCCCATAACGAATACTCGACCGCCTTCGGCGAGTGGGCCGAAGTCATGTCGCCGCGCAACATGCAGCTGCCGTTCTGGCTGTTAAACTTCGAAGAGATCGTCGAGGTGCTCGTCGGCGATCAAGAGCGCAAGGCCGAGATCGAAGTCCTCCAGGAACTGATCCCGATCGCCAAAAGCCGCTACAGCACCGGCCGCACGGCCGATAGCAACAAATTGCGCCGCGGAGTCATCGATTCCGGCCGCTACACCGTCGACACACCGGTTCCCTACCGCATCTCGGATCTCACCGCGCTGATCGACGAGCGCATGGGCAAGCTCGAAAACAAGAAAGATCTGGCACCCTACCGCCAGCTCAAGAACCACATCGAGAACATCTCGCAGGACGGCCGCTACGCCTTCATGTTCGGCTCGTTGACTGTTTACGACGGCATGACCCAGGTTCTCAGCCGCATCTTCCGCGTGCCCGTCAACAACAAGCCGATTTCGATCCTCGAACTGACCGGCCTGCCGACCGAAATCGTCAACGTCGTTGTCTCCGTCATTTGCCGCATGACCTTCGACTTCGCGCTGTGGAGCGAAGGCCAGGTGCCCGTTACGCTCGTTTGCGAAGAAGCTCACCGCTACGTGCCCGCCAACTCCTCGCTCGGCTTCGAGCCGTGCAAGCGCGCCATCGCCAAAATCGCCAAGGAAGGCCGTAAGTACGGCGCTTCACTTTGCATCGTCACCCAGCGCCCGGCTGAAATCGATCCCACCATTCTGTCGCAGTGCAACACCGTGTTCGCGCTGCGCATGGCCAACGACAAGGACCAGGCGATCGTACAGTCGGCCGTCTCCGATACCGGCTCCGGCCTGCTCGAATTCCTGCCCTCGCTCGGTCAGCGCGAAGCTATTGCCTTCGGCGACGGCATGTCGCTCCCCGTTCGCATCAAGTTCGACGAATTGCCGAAGCATTTCCTGCCGCGCTCGTCGACTGCCCGTTTCTCAGAAAAGTGGCAGAAATCGATCGGCGACGAGGGCTTCCTCGAACAGGTCGTCGATCGCTGGCGCGCGTCCGGCATCGGCGCGGGCGGCGACATGAGTCAGCAAATGGCCTTGATGGCCGAGGCCATGAGCATCGGCAGCAAAGCCGAAGCCGACGACGACATGCCCGAAGCCTACGCCGCCGAGCCCGCACCCCCGCGCGTCGCAGCAGCGCCGCAGGGCAATGCGATGCACATGGCCGGTACCCGCACCGGAGCCCCGCAACTCCGCAAGGACAATGCCGCGAGCCCCTCGGCGCTCGGCGCACCCGGCGGACGCCAGTCGTCGATGCAACAGGCGTCCATCGAACGCAGACCGTCGCTGGCGCCAGCCACCGTTGCGTCCGTGGCCGAGCCACAGGCCGGCGCCAACTCGCTGCGCTCGCTGCGCGAACGCCTGATGCGCCCGCCCGGCTAACCCGCGCTCGCGGCAACCAGCGAATCAGCGGCTAAATGACGTGCACCGTGCCTAATTTCCCCTAGGCTCAGGTGGCGACGCACCGTAAACCTGTGGTCGCAAATCACTTCGCTTCGAGGGATCAGCACGGCCATGAGCGCGATTTTTCCTGTCATCCTGTCCGGCGGCTCCGGAACGCGCCTGTGGCCCCTGTCGCGCTCGATGTATCCAAAGCAGTTCATCCGCTTCTTCGCCGGCCAGAACACCAGCTTTCTGTCTGCCGCCCTGACACGCCTCAACAATGAGTCGGGCTTCGCCGCACCGATCCTGCTGTGCAACAACGACCATCGCTTTCTTGTGCGCGAAGAGATCGAGCGTGCCGGCATCAAACCGCGCGCCATCATCCTTGAGCCCGTCGGCCGCAACACGGCGCCGGCCATCGCCGTTGCAGCCCTTGC
>JANNSR010000078.1:0-3797 GCA_031402935.1 Hyphomicrobium sp.
GCAACTGTTCAGGTTGAAGTGCAAAGTGCGGGTGGGGAGCCGAGCCGGCCTACGATCTCAAACGATCAGGGACCCAACGGTCTCCCACCCGCGAGCATTCTGCCCCAACTTCAACACACAGGGACCCACGACAAGCATCCGTTTAAAGATCGAAAAACGTACTCGAAAACGCCGATCCAGTCGTCGCATGGAATCTTGTCGTGGGTCCCGGCCTAGTCCCGATGACGCGCGTTCGCGCGACACCGGCGCCGGGATGACGGGGAGGCGAGGGTTGTGTGCGACCGCGCTTATTTCCTGGCCTCAATCACCTTCAACGCCGCAGCAAACGCCTGGTCAGCATCGAGCTTTGTCGTATCGAGGCGATGCGCGTCGCTAGCTGCCTCCATCGGTGCGATATCGCGGCCGGAATCGCGGGCGTCGCGGGCCAGGATATCGGCGAGGACCGTTTCATAATCCAAAGTTTCGCCGCGCCCCTGGTGCTCCAGGTGGCGGCGGCGCGCGCGTTCTTCGGGCGTCGCGGTGACGTAGATCTTGATATCGGCATCCGGGCAGACAACGGTTCCGATATCGCGGCCGTCGAGCACGGCGCCGCCGGGTTGGGCGGCGAAGGTGCGCTGGTAGTCGAGCAGGGCTGCACGGACGTCGGGGATTTTGGCAATCATAGACGCCGCGTCACCGGCGGCGGGGCCGCGCAGTGCCGGGTCGTCGAGCGATTTGGGATCGAGTTTGCGAGCAGCGGTGACGGCTGCCGCAGCGTCTTCGAGTTTGCCGCCACGCTCAATGACGTCGCGGGCAACGGCGCGATAGAGCAATCCGGTGTCGAGACACGGCAAACTGAAATGCGCCGCGATGCGCTTGGCGAGTGTGCCTTTGCCCGACGCTGCGGGTCCGTCAATCGCGATGATGAGGGCCTGTGCCAGAGTTTTGGGCGCGCCCGTGTTCGAGTTCGTTTTCTTGAAGCGGCCCGACAGCCAGCCGCCGAGACAGTAGCCGGCCATGCCAACGAGCAGTGAAAATCCCATGCCGAACAGCGTGACCACCGCCACCCACAGCGTCTGCGACAGCGGCGACGTCTCGACGCCCGTGATCGTGTCCGGATCGGTTGCAAAAAACCAGCCGATGGCAACGACGCTGAGTGCTAGGATCGTCATGGCCGCCAGAAAGCCGCGCCACAGCAGGCGCACGTAGGCGGCCCGGTCGCTGCGCGCGGTCCATATTCCCGCACACACGAGCGAAACCAACAACAGCGCCGGCATCAGGATTTCAGCCATCGTAATGCAGCCCGCGCCGGGGGCATTCACGCATTCCATGAAGGATACGAAGTTTGGCATCGCGTTCCTGTTCGCGTCACGCGTCCGTGCTGTAGCGCGCTCCGAGGCTTTCCATGAGCCCGCGAAACTCGGGGAAGCTTGTGGCGATCATGGTCGTATCGTCAACGGTGATCGGCTGTTCGCTGGCAAGTCCGGCCGTCAGAAAGGCCATGGCGATGCGATGATCGAGCTGCGTCGCGACCGTGCCGCCGCCCTTGACCTTGCCGGTGCCGGTCACGATCAGGCTGTCGCCGTCAACGCGCGCCGCGATGCCGTTGGCGACGAGCCCGGCAGCGGTCGCGGCGAGACGGTCGCTTTCCTTGACCTTCAATTCCGCAAGGCCGTCCATGCGTGTTTCGCCGTGCGCGAAGCCGGCAATCGCCGCCAGTACAGGATATTCGTCGATCATCGACGGCGCGCGGTGCGCGGTCACATGCACCCCTTTGAGCTTCGAGGCGCGGACGCGGATATCGGCAATCGGCTCGCCGCCTTCCTCGCGTTCGTTGAGGAACGTCACGTCGCCGCCCATCTCCTGCAGCGTTGTGTAAAGCCCTGTGCGCGTCGGGTTGACCAGCACACCTTCGATTGTCACGTCGGAGCCCGGCACGATCAAAGCGGCACAGACGAGGAAAGCCGCCGACGACGGATCGCCCGGAACCGTCACGTCGCGGCCCTTTAGTTCGGCATCTCCGGTGACGGTGATGTGCGTCGAACCATTGTTCTCAACTGTGCGCACATCGGCGCCGAAAAAGCGCAGCATGCGCTCCGTGTGGTCGCGCGTCGCTTCGCGTTCGATGACCGTCGTCTCGCCGCTCGCGTGCAGCCCGGCGATCAGGATCGCGCTTTTGACCTGCGCTGACGGGACAGGCAGCGTGTAGACGATCGGAACCAGCTCGTGCGTGCCGCGCAACCGCAGCGGCAGCGTCTCTTTGCCCTCGTCGAGAACCTGCAGACCCATCTGTTGCAACGGCCCGAGTACGCGCCGCATCGGCCGTTTTGATAACGAGGCATCGCCCGACATCGTAACTGTCATCGCATGTCCGGCGACGACGCCCATCATCAGCCGCGTGCCGGTTCCCGAATTGCCGAAATCGAGTGGCCCAGCGGGAGCGCGCAAGCCGCCGACGCCGCGGCCCTTGACCGCCCACACGTCACCCGACTTTGCGGCCGGCGCGCCAAGCGCGCTCACAGCACCAGCCGTATTGATGACGTCCTCGGCTTCGAGCAGTCCGCGGATGCGCGTCACGCCTGTCGCCAGCGCGCCGAAAATCAGCGCCCGGTGCGAAATCGACTTATCGCCCGGCACGCTGAGGCGTCCGGCGAGCTTTTCGGCACGCCGCGCAGCCAGCGGTTTGGGCGTTGCAGACTGAGAGGACATGGGGCCGGGTTCTTTAGGCGTCTAGGCGCGAAACAGCGCCGGAAAAGTTGCGACGAGCGACGCCTAGAGGCCTTGCCAACGGGCAACTTGTCAACGTTACGCTTTTGGCCTGACCGCTGCCGTCTCGCCGCAGGCGGCATATTGCGCCGAATTGGTTTTGACAGGCCCAACCGCCTATGGCAGACCGGCGCTCTCATTTTCATCATTCCTGAGGCAAGACCGATGGCGACGAAGCTAGCGCGCGGGACGAAACGCACCTGTCAGAGCTGCGAGGAGCGCTTTTACGATCTCGAGAAGGCACCGATCCTGTGCCCGCACTGCGGCGCTAAGTATTCCATTGCATCGTCACCAGCAGCGCTTGCGGCCCTGCAGGCCGAGGAAAAAGCCGCGCGCAACAAGCCGAAGAAGATCGTTGTTCCTGACGAAGCCGAGACCGAATTGCCGGCCGTCGAGGGCGAAGAAGCACTCGCCGACGTGGAGGCCGACGATACACCGGCAGCCGACGACGAAACCTTCCTCGAAGAAGAAGAGGAAGAAGGCGGCAACGTTTCGACCATCATTGGCGGCCCTGCGGCCGAGGGTGAGGAAGAAGTTTGAGGCTGCGGGAAATCGGTCTTGATGTTTCAGCCTGAACGACTTATCAGGCGAGACGCGCCGGGTTAGATATCACCTCGCGCGATCCCATTGGTTCGGGGCCATAGCTCAGCTGGGAGAGCGCTTGCATGGCATGCAAGAGGTCAGCGGTTCGATCCCGCTTGGCTCCACCAGCCTTCGCGCTGGCGCGCTTCGGCTTGGCAAGCCAGCCACGCGAAGGACGCGCCATCGCGAAGGCTGCCACGCCGAAGTCGCGCAGCGACGTATGCGGGCCAAGGCGATAAACATGAAATTCGTCTACATGCTCCAGAGCATCAGTTTTCCTGATCGTTTTTATACAGGCATTACTGACGATGTTGAGCAACGTCTAAAGAAACACAACGCTGGTGAAGTCTCCCACACGTCTAAATTTGCGCCGTGGAATGTCAAAACGTTCGTCGCATTCTCGGATGAGAAGCAGGCATTCGCCTTTGAACGCTACCTGAAGTCTGGTTCGGGGCGGGCTTTTGCAAAGA
>JANNSR010000079.1:0-31913 GCA_031402935.1 Hyphomicrobium sp.
GTCATCAAGGCCGCCGACGACCGCGGCCTCGCCATGGTCTTCACCGGCATGCGCCACTTCCGCCACTAGGCGCGCCGAGGTTCTGTCCGCACGAACAGCATCATAAACCCGCCGATGATCAGGAACGCCAGCACGGCCGCCATGCCGATGCGCTGGCTGCCGGTCTGCTGCGTCACCAGCGCGACGAGGAATGGCGCCAGAAACGCCGTGACCTTGCCGGAGAATGCAAAAAGCCCGAAAAACTGCGTGATTTTATCGGCGGGCGCCAAGCGCGCCAGTAGTGAGCGGCTTGCGGCCTGTACCGGTGCTGCAACAAGCCCGACGATGATAGCGAATGCCAGGAACGTCTGTTCGCCAAGCGATGAAAACGGTTTCGACCCAGCGGCTTTTTCAGCGACGTCGGTGGTGAAGAGGATGTGCGTTTTGTCGACCGATAGGATGCCAATCGCGCCAACAAGCAAAATCAGCAGCGCCGCAATGATGACGGTCTTCGCGCCGAGCTTGTCGTCGAGCCGGCCTCCAATCAGCGCTCCAAACGCGCCGACCAGCGTCAGTACGATGCCGAAAATGCCGAGTTCGAGCGGCCCCCAGCCAAATACGGACGCGCCATAGATGCCGCCGAACGTGAAGATCGCGGTTAGACCGTCTGTATAGAGCATGCGTGCGATCAGGAAAATCAGCAGGCTCGGCATTGATGGCAGCGACCGGAGCGTGTCCATCAATTCGGCACCAGCCGATTTCTGCGCGGCATGGCTTGCTGCAGTTTTGCGCCGGTCCGGCACGAACAGAAAAAACGGTATGATGAAAAGCATGAACCACGCCGCCGCGAACGGGCCTGTTATGCGGTCGCCTTGGCGTTCGCCCGCATTGAGCTGCAACAGCGGCTCGAACCCGAGCAGGGTCTTGGTCTCTCCCGGCAACGGCACCAGGAAGCCGGCAACAAGCGCTAGGCTGGCGAGCCCGCCGAAATACCCAACCGCCCATCCGGTGCCTGACAACCGCCCTAGTTCGTCCTTCGGCACCAGACCGGTCATGATCGAATTGGAAAACACGCCCATCAGCTCGGCAGCGAGCGTCGCCGCGATAAAGCCCGCGAGCACGATCGCGATCGTACTAAAGCCTGCGCCGGGTGTTGCCGTCCATAGCGTGCAAAGGCCAGCCAGAAACACGAGAGCAAGTCCTGCGATCCACGGTTTGCGTGCGCCGCGCCCGTCCGCCATAGCGCCGAGAAACGGCGAGGTGATCGCGATCAAAAGTCCAGCGACTGCGGCTGCGTAACCCCATAACGTCTGCCCGCAGGCGGCCTTCTCGCTGCCTTCCGCGATGAGTGTGCCGCAGGCGGCGTTCTCAACCACGGCATTGGCGAAATAGGGCGCAAACAGGAATGTTTGCACCAGTGTGTAATAAGGCTGCGCCGCCCAATCGAACAGCATCCATGACGCGCGCGCTCTGAATGGCGCCCGCTCGACCGGCGCTGCATCCGCGCCCGGCGTTGCATAATCCGCACTCATGGCCCATCCCCCCGGATTGCTTTTGAATTGCCCGCGCGTTCTAGCACAATTTGCGCGTCAATCATCCAACACGATCAAATGATCGGGCAGTTCGTTCGGGTCGTGCGAGCCGGGCGGAAAGTGCTCGGCCAAATGAAGCCCGGCTTCATTGATGGCGTGCACGAATCCATCGGCAGCGCGGCCGTCGGCGATATCCGACGTCAAGTGATCGACGATCTTTTGCCACGTGCCCGCCGGCACCTTCGCATCAATCGCTTTGTCGGCAAGGACTTCGGCGTGGCGTTCCGCGACCGATACGAAGATCAGAACACCCGTGCGGCCGTCGGTCGTGTGCAGGTTCTGCACCAGGAATTGTTCGGTGGCCCGGCGGTGGGCATGGGCATTGCGCACCGAGCGCGGCACCAGCGCCGTGCGCATGTACTTCGGCCAGAGCAACGCCAGAAGCACCAGAAACACCACGAGCTGGATCAAATAAACCCACTGCACCGCCATCCAGGTGAAATGAATGAGCGGCCACGGCACCAGCAGCGCTGCCAGTGCCGCCCAAAGGAACGGCACATACTGATAGGTATCGCTCGACGGCGCGACGACGGCGACGATTTCGCCTGATGTTTTTCGCTCCGCCGCAGAGATGGCGGCCGAGATACGTTGTGCCTCTTCGTCCGAGAACAAGGTCATCGCTCAAATTCTCTCATGCGTGCCACCTAAAAGAACTCACCAGCTGCCTGAAGATCCGCCACCGCCGAAACCGCCGCCGCCGCCCGACCATCCGCCGCCTCCACCGCCACCGGACCAGTCGCTGGAGCCACCTGGGATAACGATCACGCCGCCGCGATTGCGGCGTGCGCGCTCGCGTTGATAGCGCCGCCGCTCCTCGGGGCTCAAATTCTGCTCCCATCGCCGCTGCTCCTCGGCCGCCCTTTTCATTTGCCAGAGTATCAGCGCCACGATCAGAAAAAACACGACCAAGTGGATCCATACAGTCGGATCGTCTTTTGGTGTGCGGCCGCCGGCAGCGCGGCGCTTGACCTCTTCTGCGTCGCCCAACAGTACGGCTTTGATATCACGCACGCCGTCGCGAATGCCGCCTGAGAAATCGCCGCGCCGGAACTTCGCGAGAATGGCATTCTCGATAATCAGCTTCGACATCGTGTCGGTCATCACGCCTTCGAGGCGGCGGCCGACCTCGATGCGGACTTTGCGCTCGTTCGGCGCGACAAGCAGCACGATGCCGTTGTCCTTGTCTTTTTGCCCGATCTCCCATTTGCGCGCGAGGCCGATGCCGTAGTCCTCGATGGCATACCCGTCGAGCGCGTTGACGGTAACGACAGCGAACTGATCCGTCGACGCGCCTTCGAGGCTTGCAAGCTCGGCTTCGATCGCCGCGCGGTCCACTGGCGTCAGCAGATTGGCATTATCGACGATCCGTCCGGTCAGCTCGGGATAGTTGGGCGCGGCTACGGCCAGCAGCGTCGCGAATAACGACACCACAAGGAAGAGCGCCACACGAGCGCTCTTCCGGCTGTTCGTACCGGACGTCCAAAGCCAATCCGTCGTGCTTGCACCGCCCATAAGCCGTCATCCTGACTGAGACGATAGCGGGCTTATTTCTTGTCGAATTCGACCTTTGGCACCTTTTGCTCGTCTGCCGGAATTTCGAACGTCGCCATTTCCTTCGAGGCTGGGTACATGAAGGACTTCCACCAGCGGCCCGGAATCGTGACGAGCTCGGTGTTAAACAGCCGGACCGACTCGATGTAGTCGCGGCGCGCGACTGAGATGCGGTTCTCGGTGCCTTCGAGCTGGCTTTGAAGTGCCAGGAAGTTCTGACCCGATTTGATATCGGGATACTTCTCGATGACCGCGAGCAAGCGGCCAAGTGCGCCGCCGAGTGTGCTTTGTGCGTCCTGGAACTGCTTCATTGCGGCAGGGTTGTTTAGGATGTCGGCCGGCAGTGTCATCTGCGTCGCTTTTGCCCGCGCCTCAACGACCTCCGTCAGAACCGACTTCTCCTGTTCGGCGAAACCCTTGACCGTTTCGACAAGGTTCGGGATCAGGTCCGAGCGGCGCTTATACTGGTTCAGCACCTCGCTCCAATTGGCCTTGGCCGCGTTTTCGTAGGTCGGGATATTGTTGACACCGCAGCCGGCGACGAGAACCGAGGCCACGAGGGTAGCAACAAGCGCGAGTGCGCGAAGCGGGGAGGAGAACGCAGTCTTGGTCATGACACACACGATCCTTGTGTTCGGGCCGTTGAAATGTTCGTCGCAGAATGACGCCGCGGCTGTCCGCCGCTCGCCGCTGTCGTATGGGCTGCAACTGGCGAACGCAAGGTGGTGACAGTCCCCGTGTCACGGCCGCTGTCGAGTCCAAAGACCTTAAGCCGCCGATCTACAACACTTAACAGGTTTACCATGGCTCTGGCCAACGCTTCGGGCTACGGGCCGTTTCGGTTAGTCTGCGCACTGAGGGGCGCTGCGTCCTTCGCCGGTTTCAGGGGTCGAGGCGCCCTCGTGGGCCGCCGTTGCAGCGTTCTGAAATCCCATTTGCGGTTCTGCCGTGCCTTCAGGAGACAGTGATCATGCGTATATCTGCGGTAGCGGCCGTGGCGGCCGTTTCGACGGTCGCCGTTTGGGCGGGCCCCGCCCTCGGGTTTGGCGGCGGTTGTGGCGGCCATGCGGTCGAGTGCTATGAAAAAGTAAGACTGCCCGACGTTTACGCGACGCAAGCCCGGTCCGTCGTGATCCGCCCCGGCTACAGCCAGGTCGTCAGAACGCCGGCCGTGATCATGAACCGGCCCGGCAGCTGGCATGCCGTCGCCACGCCAGCCGTCTACGGCACCACGTCCGAGCGTGTGCTCGTTTCGCCAGCCAGCAAGTCCTACCAGGATGTTCCTGCCGTGACGCGAACCGTCCATGAAACCATCGTCGTCCATCCCGGCGGCACCCATTGGCAGCATCGCCGCGGACTGTTTGGGCGCGAAAAACTTTGCAAGGTCGCGACCCCTGCCGTGACCCGCACTATGGCACGTGAGGTGATCGTGTCTCCGGCACGCCGCGTCGCGCATGTGACGCCTGCGGTCTACAGCACCGTGCAACGGCCGGTCGTCGTTCAACCGGCTTCCGTTCGCCGCGTTTATCAGGCGCCGATTTACGGATATGTGAACCGCGCCGTCGTCGTGCAGCCGGCGAGCGAACGCGTCATCAACCATGCCCCCGTGGTCGGCGTTGCGCACGAGCGCGTGCTGGTTCGCGCTGGCGGCTACGGCTGGTCGCGCAGCCGTGCCGGCCTCTTCGGCCACCACTGATTGGCACCTAGCCAAACCGTCATAAAAAAGAGGGCGCACGTCTCCGGTGCGCCCTTATTCTTTTCAACCGCCGAAGGGCGCTACTCGACTGTGTCTAGAAATTGATCAAGGCGCCTGCGCTGACGAAATCAGCATCATCGAGGTTGGTGACCAGCGGGTTCAGCGCCGCGCCGCTGAGGCTGGCGTCGTAGTGTTGATACTTGAAATAAACCGTCATCGCCGCTGCGTCGATTTCCTGCGCGATACCGCCGCCATAGCGCTTCATTTCGCTTGACGTCGCACCGAGGCCGAGTGCGCCCGGGCCAAGCTGGTCGTTATACTGAGCGTAATCGCCGTAGACGACGGTCGCGCCAAACGCGGTCCACTTCTGCCGGATGCCGGATTTCACGTACCAGTGGTCGCTGTCGGGCGGCGTTACGTCGGCGCCGGCGATGCGAATGGCCGTATCGCTGTTATCTTCGCGGCCATAGGCGGCGTGTAGGAACAGGCCCGTTGCAATGTGCTGCACATAACCGCCGGCCTGGAAGAAGTTCGTGTCTTTATGACTTCCGGCTGCGAGTACGCCGGTTGTATTCTCGTCGGTGAATTCCGAGTATCCGGCCGCGAGCGCAATTTTGAAGCCGCCAAACTCACCGGCATAACGCCCAGCGACTTCCCAGAAATCGTCTTCGCCCCAGCTTGCCGATGCCGAGAATCCGGCGAAGACTGGCGTGTCATAGCGCACGCCATTCATGACGATGCCGTTGCAGTCGCCGCCAAGTGGCAGCGCTTGTGCGTAGCAGAATGCGAGCTGGCCCCAGGTCAGGTTGGCGGGCGCGAGGTTGCCGCCGGTCCGGATGATGAACTGCGGGAAACCACCAAGAAACGTATAGTTGTCGATAACCTGCGTACCCGACTGATCCGTGAACATGGCAGCGCTCTTGGCCGCATGCGCAAGCTTACCGACGCTGAGTCTGCCAAGCTCTTTGTTCTGCACATACCAGTATGACATCTGGACGTTGAGGCCCTGACTGAACTCGTCGTTGTTCTGGTTCAGCGCGGCAGTACCGTCCCGGCCGAACGGATTGTCAGTGAGGTTTTGGATGCGCAGCAAATAACCTGCTGTCCACCCTGGTGCGATCGGGGCTTGGCCATTCAGCTTGAAGTGCGTTGCCTGCGTCGGCCCCAATCCGTGCAGGTAAACGTTGGTCTCACCGCCGTCGTCCCAGTAGGTCACTTGCTGCGCGATGTAGCCCGAAATCGTCAGCGACACCTTGCGGTTTCCTTTTCGTGCCGTGGTCGCTTCCAGTTCCGCGATCCGTCCTTCGAGATCGGCGCAGCAATCGCCTCCGAGATCGGCCGCGTTCGCCGCTTGCGTCGAAAGCATCCAACCGGCGAAAAGCGCGGCGATAGGCAGCGATGTCTTGCGGAAATCGGTCATGCGGAGTGTCTCTTGGGACGGTCACGAAGAAGGGCGGCTACCGGTAATCGCGGCGTGACGTAGATGACCGACTGTCGCTTGGCGGGCCGGCGCTGACCCTTCGTCCCATCGTGGGATCACAGGAATGCTACGTACTGCAGACCAGCACGTCTCAATGATTTCAGCGCTTTGCATCTTGTCGGCCCTGCCGGTTGCCCGTCTGGCACACATGCACTGCAATCAAGCAAACTGATCACTTTTTGCCATTTTATCCGCCACCTGAATTCTAGGCGCGCGGCGGCCGACGGCGTCCGGAGTTCCGGAGCCGTGCCGGCCTCTTCGGCCACCACTGATTGGCACCTAGCCAAACCGTCATAAAAAAGAGGGCGCACGTCTCCGGTGCGCCCTTATTCTTTTCGAGTACCGGCGAAAAAATTGGAGCGGGCGAAGGGATTCGAACCCTCGACCCCGACCTTGGCAAGGTCGTGCTCTACCCCTGAGCTACACCCGCATCCATGGGTGCAAACGCCTTGCGGCGCCGCGAGACACGCCTTATGGCGCAAGTGCTAGTGCATTGCAAGGGCCCCCGGCTGGTCCAATCCACGCTTGCGAAGCTTGCGTTCTATAAGCATTGAGCCAGTACGTCCCGCATTCTTGAGGCCACCATGGCGCTGACACGCGACGCCCTTTTTGATCAGCTCTCGAGCCTCGGTATCATGACGACGACGATCGAGCATCCGGCGGCCTTCACAGTCGCCGAAAGCAGTGCCATTTATGCGGCACTACCGGGTGCCCACACCAAAAACCTGTTTCTCAAGGACGAGGACGGCACGCTTGTCCTCGTCATCGCCCAAAGCGAAACCAAGGTCGATCTGAAGGCGGTTGCGAAGCGCCTCGGCGCCGGGCGCTTCTCGTTTGGAAAACCTGAAGTGTTAATGACCGCGCTTGGCATCACGCCGGGGTCCGTGACCGCCTTCGCGATCGCCAACGACACCGCGAAGCGCGTTAAAATCGTAATCGACCAGGCGCTGATGGCTCACGGCAGCCTCAATTGCCATCCACTTGAAAATACGGCAACGACCAACATTGCACGCGACGACCTTTTACGGTTCATTCGCTCGACGGGGCATGAACCTCGCTTCATGGTGCTAACGGGCGCCCAATAAAACAACTACGTTTAGGAGACGCGACCCTATGGATTTCGGCACCCGCAAGGCAGCGCCAGACGCCGGCGCGGCGCCGAGCGTGATCATGGACGCAACGTCCGCTTCCTTCGCCGCCGACGTCATTGAGGCCTCGCGCGAGGTGCCGGTGATCGTCGATTTTTGGGCGCCGTGGTGCGGTCCGTGCAAACAGTTGACGCCGCTGCTCGAAAAACTCGTCAAAAGCCATGGCGGCAAAGTGCGTCTCGTCAAGGTCAACGTCGATGAGAACCAGGCGATTGCAGCGCAACTTCGCGTGCAGTCGCTGCCGACGGTTTATGCCTTCCGCGACGGTCGGCCGCTCGATGGCTTCGTCGGAGGCCAGCCCGAGAGTACGTTGAAAACCTTCGTCGACCGGCTCATTACCGATGTCGAAGAAGCGTCGCTTGAAGGCGTACTGCAAACCGGCAACGAGCTCTTGGAGCAGGGCGATCTTCAAGGTGCGGCAGAAGTTTTCGCCGCCGTGCTGATCGAGGACCGCGAAAACGTCGAAGCGCTGGCAGGTCTGGCGCAATGCTATATTGCAAGCGGCGACATGGATCGCGCCAAGCAAATGCTTGAAATCCTGCCGCCCGAAAAGCGGGACGACGTCAAAATTTTGAGCGTGCTGGCCGCGATTGAACTTTCCGCGAAAGCTGCTGCTGCGGGTGATCTCGGTGCCCTGGTCGCCAGATTGAACAACGATCCGAAAGATCATCAGGCCCGTTTTGATTTGGCGGTGGGTCTTGCAGCCCGCGGTGAAAAGTCAGAAGCTCTCGAATTGCTTCTCGAACTGGTCCGGATCGATCGCAAATGGAACGAGGAAGCCGGACGCAAGCAACTGGTTCAATTGTTCGAAGCCTGGGGCCCGAAAGAACCGCTGGTCGCCGAGGGCCGTCGCAGATTATCGTCAGTCTTGTTCAGTTGAACGGCCGGCGTTCAGGAGACATTGCTTCGTGAGCCTAACAGAACGCTACCGCCGGCCGGCCGATCTTCCGCCTCGTATTCCGGTTTTCCCGCTGCGCGGCGCCATTCTGCTGCCGCGTGCGACGCTTCCCCTCAACGTCTTCGAGCCGCGCTACCTTTCAATGCTTGACGATGTGATGTCGGGTGCGCGCGTGCTCGGTGTGCTGCAGCCGCAGGGCCATGGCGACGACGACGACAACGAAAGCCCGCTTGAAAAAACCGCTGGGCTGCACCGCGTCGGCTGCGCCGGGCGCGTCACGTCTTATCAAGAACTCGACGACGGCCGGCTTGTCATCACGCTGACCGGCATCATGCGCTTTGCCTGCATTTCCGAAGCCGAAAGCGGCACGCCGTACCGCGTCATGAGCGTTAGTTACGACCAATTCGCATCTGATCTGACCGAAGGACTTGGCGAAGAGCAGGTTGACCGCCCGAACCTCTTGCGCGTGCTCAAAAGCTACCTCGAAGCCAATCGCCTCAAAACCGATTGGGCTGCGATCCAGCGGGCGTCGAACGAGTTTCTTATCAATGCGCTTTCTGTGATGTGCCCCTATGGGCCGGAAGAAAAACAGGCGCTGCTTGAGGCAGCGGACTTGAAATGCCGCGCGGAGGTGCTCGTCGCGCTGGCCGAGATCGAACTTGCATCCAACGGCAGCAGCGGCACGACGCTGCAATAATTCGAGGCGTCAAGAAAATGCCGTCCGAAAAGCCCGTCACAACGGCCGAAACGTCCGGTGCCGCCGCGATATCCGAACAGGCGGCAGCCGACCCAAAGCTGCTTGAGCTGCTGGTTTGCCCGATGACCAAAACCACACTCGTCTACGATTCTGCGGCGCAGGAATTAATCAGCCGCGCCGCCGGATTGGCCTTCCCGATCCGCAACGGCGTTCCATTGATGATCGAAGACGCTGCGCGCCGCTTGACCGATAACGAGATCAAGCCGCCGCGCTCAAGCGCCTGATTCGTTTCGAAACGCCCGCGCGTTGGCGCACCTTGTACTCAGCCCGGCTTAACCACCACCGCTCTCAATTGTGGCCGGCGAGCGGCATTGTTCCGGTTAACCAAGCGGCTTCAGAATTTGTAAAGCCGCCTATGGTCACGTCGGCTACGACTTGATTGAAAGTGTAGCCAGTTGCGTTTGACAGAAAAAAGAGAAGAAGACCGCGCAACACGCGTGCCGTCTCACTGCGCCTTGCGCGTCGCAGCGGTTTTCGCAGGCACGGCGTTAAGTCTTGCGGCGTTCGCACTTATCCCGTTTCCGGTTGGCATTTCCCACTTTCTTGTCGTGCTTGCCGCAATGGCATTTACTGCAGCGTTGGTTCCAATGCCGCACCCGCCGCGCACCATTACTGATGCATTGACCACCGAGCGTCTCGAGCAGTTGACCGACGCACGCTGGGAACTGGCCGAGCAAGAGGCGCGTGACTTGCGCGAGGCGCGCGATCAGGCAGAGGCTGCCAATCGCGCCAAGTCGCGTTTTCTTGCCGCCATGAGTCATGAAATCCGCACGCCGATGAATGGCATCCTCGGCATGGCGAGCCTGTTGCGCGATACCAATCTATCGCCGGATCAGACGGACTATACCCGCGCCATCGACCAGTCGGCCCGCGCGCTCTTGGCATTGATCGACGAAATCCTCGACTTCTCGAAGATCGAAGCCGGCAAGCTGCAGCTCGCCTCCCACGTGTTCTCACCCGGTGCTTGCGTCGAAAGCGCTGTCGCGCTTCTGGCGCCGCGCGCTGCCGGCAAAGGCCTCGAAATCACCACAACAATAGCGCCCGAAGTGCCCGCGTTCGTGGCGGGCGACGAAGCCCGCGTCCGGCAGATCCTGCTCAATCTGCTGTCGAACGCGATCAAGTTCACCGAGGCTGGCCTCATTGACGTATCAGCATCGGTGACGAACGACGGCAACACCATCGGCGCAGGAACGCAGCTCGCCTTCACCGTCAAGGACACCGGCATCGGCTTCTCGGCTGAGACAATGCAGCGATTGTTCGACGAGTTCGAGCAAGCCGATCCCGCACCCGGCTGCCGCGACGGCGGCACGGGTCTTGGCCTTGCGATATCAAAGCGCCTGGCCCGCGCCATGGGCGGCGATATTACCGCTGCAGGTACGCTCGGTCACGGCGCAACGTTTACAGCCACACTTCGGCTAGCCGCCGCAATAGCTCCCGCACTCGACCCGCACAAGCTGGCCGATGGCGCGTCCGGCAGTTCTGCGCGCGACGCGCACCCGCACGTTGCCGGCGGACTGCGCGTGCTGGTCGCGGAAGATAACAGCATCAATGCGCTGCTGGCGCGTCGCGTCATCGAGATGGCCAACGGCACGGCCATCGTTGTCGGAACGGGCCGTGCCGCCGTTGGTGCAGTCACGAGGTCTCTTGAAACGGGCGAGAACTTCGACCTGATCCTGATGGATGTCTTCATGCCTGACATCGACGGCCTGGAAGCGACGAAGATCATCCGCCGCCTTTACAAGGACTCCGTTGACGGCGCTGCGGCCCCGCCGATCGTCGCGCTGACGGCGAACGCCTTTGCAGAGGACCGCGAGCGCTGCCTTGCCGCAGGCATGAGCGACTATTTGGCAAAACCGTTCGACACGCGTCATTTGCGCGAGCTCTTAGCGCGCTGGGCACCTCGGCTGACCACGCGTCTGGCCCCCGGTCAGGAAGAGACCGCGGCTTAGGGCCGGCAGGTAACGAAAAACTGTCACGGAATCGTGGTACCAGCCCAATGGCCCTAGATTCTGCACCCATGCCGGAGAGCCGTATGTGGCAAATGAAATCCCGACCAGGATCAAAGCCGTCTGAGACCAGGCCTCCTATCCCGGCGGCGCTGACGGCCTTGCAGTCTCTAACGGCCCGCTCGTCGCGGCTCGATATTTTTACCCGGCATCTCGAACCCAAGATCTACGGCCGCGTCGGCAATCTCGAAGTCAGGCTCGCGCGTTCGAACACCGAGATCAAATTGGCGCAACGCCTCCGCTATCAGGTTTTCTACGAAGAAATGTCGGCGGTGCCGAGCCGCCTAGCGCAATTCCGCCGCCGCGACGAAGACGCTTACGACGCGCTCTGCGATCACCTGATCGTCGTCGATCTCGACCAAACGGCGCCGAACCGCATCGGCGGACGCCAGACGCCGCCGAAAATTGTCGGCACCTACCGCATTCTTCGGCAAGACATCGCCGAACGCCACAGCGGGTTCTATACCGCGAGCGAATACGATATCGCGCCGCTGCTGGCGGCAAAGCCGCACAAGCGCTTTATGGAGCTTGGCCGTTCGTGCGTGCTGGCGCCTTATCGCAATAAGCGCTCGGTCGAATTGCTCTGGCACGGGCTGTGGACGTATGTGCGCGAGAACCGTATTGACGTCATGATCGGCTGTGCCAGTTTTGAGGGCACGGACCCGCAAGCGCATGCGATGGCGTTGAGCTTCCTGCATCACAATGCCTTGGCGCCGTCCGAGTGGCGCTGCCGCGCCCGCGACGGTCTTTATGTTGCGATGGACAGACTGCCGACGACCGCCGTGCAGCCGAAAGCTGCACTCAAGGCCATACCGCCGCTGATCAAAGGCTACTTGCGTCTTGGCGCTTATGTCGGCGACGGCGCTGTTATCGATCGCCAGTTCGGCACGACCGACATCCTGATCATCCTGCCGGTCGAGAAAATCGATCCGCGTTATTTCGATCACTACGGCGCGCCGGATGAAACCAAAAGCCGCATCGCGGTCGATGCGTAGGCGCGGAGACGCCGCTCACACCCGCCCGGAGCCATAGGCCGCCAATGCCGCCATGTTGACGATATCGGCGTCGGTGGCGCCGAATGAGCAAATCTGCACCGAATGCGAAAGCCCGACGATCAGCGGCCCGATGATGGTCGCGCCGCCAAGCTCCTTCAGCATCTTGGTTGAGATCGACGCGGCGTGGAACGCCGGCATCACCAGAACGTTGGCCGTGTCGGACAATTTGCAGAACGGGTAGTGCCGCATCAGATCGGCGTTTAGCGCCACGTCGGCCGCCATGTCGCCGTCGTACTCGAAATCGACCTGGCGCTCGCGCAGAATATTGACCGCTTGGCGCACCTGATCCGAACGCTCGCCGCGCGGTTGTCCGAACGTCGAATAGGCCAGCATCGCCACGCGCGGCTCGATGCCGAAATTGCGGGCCGCGTGCGCCGCTTCCGTTGCGATGTTGGCGAGCTGTTCGGCGCTCGGCATGTCATGAATGCTGGTGTCTGCGATCAGCACGGCGCGGCCGCGGCTCAGCGCCAGCGACACGCCGATAACGTGGCGGCCGGGCTTCTCGTCCATGACGCGATGCACGTCGGCATAGACGCTGGTCCAGTTGCGCGTCACGCCCGAAACCATGGCATCGGCATAGCCGTGCGCTACCATCAGGGACGCGAAAATATTGCGCTCATTGGCGACAAGGCGCTCGCAATCGCGGCGCAAGTACCCTCGCCGTTGCAGCCGCGCGTACAGCAGTTCCGTGAATTCGGCGACATAGGGCGATGTGTTCGTGTCGATCAGTTCGAAGTCGCTGCGCAGTGGAATGCCGAGGTCGCGAAAGCGCTCGGTAACGGCCTTCTTGGAACCAATCAGGATCGGCTGACCAAAACCCTGCGTCAGGTAAGCATTGGCGGCGCGGATAACGGCCGGGTCCTCGCCCTCCGCAAACACGACCCGCTTTGGGTCGGATCGCACATGATCGAACGTCGATTGCAGCCATCCCGCAACGGGATCGAGCCGTCCCTTCAATCGCGCCACATAAGCATCCATGTCGACAATCGGCTTGCGCGCCACGCCCGTATCCATCGCCGCCTTGGCGACGGCTGCCGGCACATGCGCCAGCAATCGCGGATCGAACGGCGCTGGGATGATGTAACCCGGCCCGAACATCGGCCGCTCGCCATGGTAGGCGGCGGCGACCTGGTCCGGCACTTCGGCGCGGGCGAGTTCTGCGATGGCCTCGGCCGCTGCAATCTTCATCGCGTCGTTGATCGTTGTCGCTTGCACATCAAGCGCGCCGCGGAAAATGAACGGGAAACACAGCACATTGTTGATCTGGTTTGGATAGTCGGAGCGGCCTGTCGCCATCACGGCGTCACTGCGCACCGCCTGCACATCCTCAGGGCTGATCTCGGGATCTGGATTGGCCATGGCGAAAATCAGCGGCTTCGCGGCCATGCTCGCGACCATGTCCTTGGTGACGATGCCGCCCGCCGACAGGCCGAGAAAAATGTCGGCGCCTTTCATAACCTCGGCGAGGTCGCGCATCTTCGTTTTCTGTGCGAATGGCGCCTTGTAAGGGTCCATCAGCTTTTCGCGGCCCTCGTAGACGACGCCTTCGATGTCGGACACGAAGATATGCTCGCGCTTCATGCCGAGCTTCATCAAGAAATTCAGGCACGCGAGCGCCGCCGCACCCGCACCCGCGCACACGAGTTTGACCTTGCCGATATCCTTGTCGACGACCTTCAGCGCGTTCAGCATTGCCGCGCCGACGACGATCGCGGTGCCGTGCTGATCGTCGTGGAACACGGGGATATCAAGCAGGCCTTTCAGCGTCTCCTCGATCACGAAGCACTCGGGCGACTTGATATCCTCAAGATTGATGCCGCCAAACGAGGGCCCGAGGTAACGCACCGAGTTGATGAAAGCATCGGCGTCGGCGGTATCGATCAGCAGGTCGATCGAGTCGATATCGGCGAAGCGTTTGAACAGCGCCGCCTTGCCCTCCATCACGGGTTTCGCGGCCAGCGCGCCGAGATTGCCGAGGCCGAGGATCGCCGTGCCGTTGGAAACAACGGCGACCAAATTGCCTTTGTTCGTGTAGGCGTAGACGTCGGCCGGATTGTGGGCGATGGCCTGCACGGGGATTGCAACGCCCGGCGAATACGCGAGCGATAGATCGCGCTGCGTCGCTAAGGGTTTCGTCGGCGTGATTTCAAGTTTGCCGGGCTTGCCTTGGGCGTGAAACTGCAACGCCTCTTGAGCCGTGAATCGGGCAGCGCGGAATTGAGTAGCCATGTGGATGGAGACCGTTAAGTGAAAGGGACAAGGATGTATCGCGCAGCGGGGCCCCGATCGGCCGCTGCATCAAGCGTGAGGCGCCACGATAGGTTGCGGGACACGGGCTAGCAACCTATGCATAGCTGCGGCTTTAGCAGGGATCGCCGCCGACCGGCGATTTCCCCAGCTGTCCACAGCTTCGCCTTCTCAAGACGGACTTAGCCCGGCGTTATGGCCAAACACAGCGACACCCGAGAAGACACGGAGACGCCTTCCGGCAGTAGCGCCAGCGCGCAATCGCCGCAAGTTGGCGACCCCGCATCGGCGTTTGCCGGCGCAACGCCGTCGATGGCGCAGTATTTCGAGATCAAGGCCGCCAATCCCGATAGCCTGCTCTGGTATCGCATGGGCGATTTCTACGAATTGTTCTTCGAGGATGCGGTCACGGCCTCGCAGGCCCTTTCGATTGTCCTGACCAAGCGCGGCAAGCATCAGGGCCAGGATATCGCGATGTGCGGCGTGCCTGTGCATCGCGCGGATGAATACTTACAGCGTTTGATCCGGCATGGTTTCCGCGTCGCCGTGTGCGAGCAACTCGAAGACCCGGCGGAGGCGCGCAAGCGCGGCACTAAAGCCGTCGTCAAGCGCGACGTTGTCCGCCTCGTCACGCCCGGCACACTGACAGAGGACGCGCTGCTTGACGCCAAGGCGCGCAACTATTTGACGGCGCTGTTCTGCGCCAGTTGCGCCGGCGCGGACACGCTCGACAATTCTGCGCGCGTCGCCCTGGCCTCGATCGATATCTCGACTGGCGAATTCGAGCTTGGTGAAATCTCTGGCACCGATCTTGCGGGCGAGCTTGTGCGGCTCGCGCCTGGCGAAGTCATTGCCGCAGATCTGCTGCTCAGCCTCAAAGACGTCGTGCGCGCCATCGCGTTCTCCGGCGCCAAGCCAACGCCGGTCCCAGCTGCATTCTTCGACAGCCTTTCCGGCGCCCGCGAACTCAAAGCCCAACTTGGCGTCAAAGAGCTTGATGGCTTTGGCGCCTTCGCCCGCAGTGAACTTGCAGCCGCCGGCGCCCTTCTCAAATACATCGACCTGACGCAACGCGGGCAAAAACCGCTGTTGCGCCCGCCGCTGAAAACGGGCGACGGCGCCGCACTGATGATCGACGCCGGCAGCCGCGCCAGCCTCGAACTCGTGCGCGCGCAATCAGGCGACAAATCGTCGACGCTGCTTGCTGCCATGGATCGCACGGTCACGGGGGCTGGCGCCCGGGAATTGCAGGCGCGGCTTTCCAATCCGCTGGCGCAGGCCGATGCGATCAACGCCCGTATCGATGCCTTGAGCTTTCTGATCGAGCGCCGCCGCCTGCTCGACGATGTGCGCGAAGCGCTGCGTGGCGCCCCCGATATTGCCCGCGCGTTGCCGCGTCTTGCTTTCGGCCGCGGCGGCCCGCGCGATCTCGTTTACGTGCGCGACGGCATCAACGCTGCCAGGGCCGCTGCAAAAATTCTGCTCGCAGCCGCCGATGCGCTGGGCTTACCTCCGGACTTGGGCAACGCGGCGACGCGCCTTGCCGCGCCCCGCGACGACCTTCGCCAAGCACTTACTGCCGCGCTGACTGATGACCCGCCGCACCTCAAGCGTGACGGCGGCTTTATCCGCGACGGCTACAGCGCCGATCTCGATGCCGCCCGCCGCCTGCGCGACGACAGCCGCAGCGTCATGGCGCGCTTGGAGGCCAGATATGCCGATGAAACCGGCGTAAAGTCGCTGAAGGTCCGCCACAACAACATCCTCGGCTTTTACGTCGAGGTGACGCAACTCAACGCCAAGCCGCTGCTGTCGCCGCCGTTGAGCGATACGTTCCGCCACCGCCAGACAATGGCCAATGCGGCCCGCTTCTCAACCTCAGAACTGCTCGAAATCGAAGGCCAGATCGCGTCGGCCAGCGAACGCGCGCTCAATCTCGAACTCGAGATTTTCACCGGTCTTAGCGAACGCATCGCCGCCGATACTGCAGCACTTGGAGCAGCGTCCGCAGCACTTGCCGATCTCGACGTGATGGCAGGTCTTGCCGCGCTGGCGATCGAACAGGGCTACGTCCGCCCGGCGATTGACGACAGCGACGCGTTTGACATTCGCGGCGGCCGCCACCCGGTGGTCGAGCAGGCCTTGGCAAGATCGCAGTCCGCAGCCTTCATCGGCAACGATTGCTGCCTCGGGCGCGCGGGACCGTCAGCGCTGCCCGGTTTCGACGAAATGCCCGACGCCCGCATCTGGTTGGTCACCGGCCCGAACATGGCCGGCAAGTCGACGTTCCTGCGCCAGAACGCGCTCATCGCCGTGATGGCGCAAATGGGGTCCTACGTGCCGGCGGCGTCCGCCCACATCGGCGTCGCCGATCGGCTGTTCTCACGCGTCGGCGCATCCGACGATCTGGCGCGCGGCCGTTCGACATTCATGGTCGAGATGGTTGAGACGGCGGCCATTCTAAATCAGGCGACGCATCGCTCTCTTGTCATTCTCGACGAGATTGGCCGCGGCACGGCGACCTTCGACGGTTTGTCGATTGCCTGGGCGACCGTCGAATACCTGCACGGCGTCACGCGGGCGCGCGCCCTGTTCGCGACCCACTATCACGAACTGACAGCGCTCGCCCGCAAGCTCCCCGGCATCGCCAACGTGACGATGGACGTTACCGAATGGCAGGACGATATTGTGTTTCTGCACAAGGCCAAGGCCGGCGCGGCAGACCGTTCCTATGGCATCCAGGTCGCCAAACTTGCCGGACTACCGCCTGACGTCGTGGCGCGCGCCCGCGAAGTCTTAGCACTACTTGAAAAATCCGACCGGCAGCCCCAGGCGGCGGGTGGCGCTTTCGACGATCTGCCGCTGTTTGCCGCCGCCCGGCCCAAAGGCGCTAGTCAAACAACAAAACCATCAGCCGCTTTGACCGCGCTTGCCACGGTCCGCCCGGACGAATTGACGCCGAAAGCCGCACTCGAAAAACTTTATGAGTTAAAGTTGCTCGCTGATTCTGAGCGCAAGAAGGACCGCTGATCGACGCGCATGCTCAAGTCTCCGCCCTTTTTCGATCCCGTTGCCGAGCGCCATGCGCTAACGGCGCTGTTCAATGCTGGTGGCGGCCCGGCCGAGGCGCGCGCTGGCGTGCTCGAGCGCCTGAAGGGTCTGGTGAAAGTCGCGCGCGCCAGTGCCCGCCAAGCGCTCGAAGCCGACGGCAACGGCCGCAAATGCGCATCCAGCCTGTCGCATTTCGAAGACGAACTGATCCGCCTAATTTTTGACTACACGGTCGCTCACGTCTACCGCGCCACCAACCCGTCGGACGCCGAACGCATGGCGATCGTTGCGACGGGGGGCTACGGCCGCGGGCTGTTGGCGCCTGGCTCCGACATCGATCTGCTGTTTCTTCTGCCCTACAAGCAGACGCCGTGGGGCGAGAGCGTCGCCGAGTACATGCTCTATTTGCTTTGGGATTTGGGCTTCAAGGTTGGCCACGCGACGCGTACCGTCGAGCAATGCTTAAAGCTCGGCTATAGCGACATTACGATCCGCACCGCGCTTCTCGACGCCCGGCTGATACACGGCGACCGGCAGTTGTTCGCCGAATTCGAGGACCGCTTCCGCGCTGAAGTCGTCAAGGGCACGGCGCGGGCCTTTATCGACGCCAAGATGTCCGAGCGCGATGAGCGCACGCGCCGGACGGGCGAAAGCCGCTACAAAGTCGAGCCCAACATCAAGGATGGCAAGGGCGGTTTGCGTGACCTACATACCCTGCACTGGTTGTCGAAGTATATCTCCGGCCAGGAGGTCGGGCAGGCAGCCGTCGAGGCCGGCATTTTTACGCCCGAAGAGGTTCAAACGTTCAGCCGCTGCGAAGACTTTTTGTGGAGCGTCCGCTGCTTCCTGCATTTCCTCACCGGGCGGCCCGAAGAGGTACTCTCGTTCGACGTCCAGCCGCTAATGGCGCAAAACCTCGGCTATACATCACGCAGCGGGATGCAGGCCGTCGAGCGCTTCATGAAGCACTATTTTCTGATCGCTAAGGACGTCGGCGACCTAACAACGATCCTGTGCGGCGCCCTTGAAATGCAGCAACTGAAAACGGCGCCCGGTATCTCCCGATTCCTGAAGCCGTCTTCGTGGCGGGTGCGCCGCGACGTGCGCAGCCGCACGGATTTCCGTATCGACAATGATCGCCTCAACGTGGCCGACGCCGACGTGTTCACGCGCGATCCCGTCAATCTGATCCGCTTTTTTGCTCAAGCCGAGGAAACCAGCGGTTTTCTCCATCCCGACGCCATCCGCATTTTGCGCAACGCGCTGCGGCTCATCGACGACAAGCTCCGCCACGACGCGGAAGCCAATCAGATTTTTCTCGGACTGTTGACCGCGGGACGCAATCCCGAAGGAACCCTGCGGCGGATGAACGAGACCGGCGTGCTCGGCCGCTTTCTGCCGGACTTCGGCCGCGTGGTCGCGATGATGCAGTTCAACATGTACCATCACTACACGGTCGACGAGCATTTGCTGCGCACTGTCGGCAATCTGACCGCGATTGAGGCCGGCGACTTTGCTGCCGAACTGCCGCTGTCGACGGAGATCTTCAAGTCGATCCAGAACCGCCGCGCCCTTTTCGTCGCCGCCTTCCTGCACGATATCGGCAAGGGCCGAAAAGACGACCACTCGATCGTCGGCGCGCGCATCGCCCGCAAGGTCTGCCCGCGGCTGGGCTTGAGCGCTGGCGAGACCGAGCTTGTAGCCTGGCTGATCGAGCAGCACCTGACTATGAGTAACGTCGCTCACACGCGTGACGTCACCGACCCCGAGACGGTGGAGAAGTTTGCGGACGTCGTGCAAAGCCCCGAGCGGCTGAAATTGCTGCTGCTGCTGACCTGTGCCGACATCCGGGCCGTCGGCCCCGGTGTTTGGAACGGTTGGAAGGGCCAGTTGCTGCGCACTTTGTATTACGAGACCGAGCCCTTGGTCACGGGCGGGCACACACAAGCCGGACGCGGCGCTCGCATTGAGGAAGCCAAGGCCGCGCTGCGCACCGCGCTCATCCATTGGCCGGCCGCCGACGTCGAGCGCTTCATTGGCCGCCACTATCCGGCGTATTGGCTCAGATCCGATACCGAAACGCAGGTCGAGCATGCGCAAGTTTTGCGTCAAGCCGACAAAGAGAAAGTCAAGCTCGGAACTCGCGTCAAGACAGATGCCTTCACGGCAATCACCGAGTTGACCGTCTTCGCCCCCAACCACGCCCGGTTGCTGTCGCTGTTTGCAGGCGCGTGCGCCGCGGCCGGCGCCAATATCGCCGGCGCTCACATCACAACGACGCGTGACGGCTATGCGCTCGACACTTTCTTGTTGAACCGCGAATTCAAGGACGACGAGGACGAGTTGCGCCGCGCCAAACGCATCGGTGAGATGATCGACCGGCTATTGCAAGGCAAGGAGAACCTCTCCGCGCTCCTGAAAAAGCGCCGCGCAGGCGTGCGTGGTGTCGAGGCCTTTACGGTCGCGCCGGAAGTCATCATCAACAACGCCATCTCCGAACGCTTAACTGTCATCGAAGTCGCTGGCCGCGACCGCCCTGGTCTGCTCTACGAATTGACCGCCGCACTCTCCGACCTCTCCCTCGACATCGCCTCGGCGCACGTCACGACCTTCGGCGAAAAAGCTGTCGACGTGTTCTACGTCACCGATCTCGTCGGCAAGCAGATCGTCAGCGACGCCCGCCAGAATGCCATTCGCGAGCGGCTGACCAAGGTTCTGCAAGGCGCGCTGACTGTCGCCGCGGCAACGGCGTCAGCGCCCTAGTTGAACACCCGTCACCGTGACATTTGCATCACGGCGACTGGTTTCGCCGCCGGGTGCCCTGTGTTAGCCTCACGGCCTCTAGTCGTTTTGACGGGCGGGTCTGGGGTATGCGTTATCGGCTTGCGCTCTTATTTTGTCTGCTGATCGCTTGGACGGTCCCATCGGCCGCCGACGAACCTGTACCAGAAACGTATTTGACGCGGCTTGTAGAGCTCGGTCTGATCAGATCGTCGCAACTCGATGATCAAAAGAAACTCGCAGCCGCGACAGAAAATTTGCGGGCCTGGATCGGCTCGGCTGCCGAAGGGCCGCTGACACTTGACGAAAAGGCCATGCTGATCGAGCGGCCGGCCGACGTGACGGCGCAACGCCAAGCCCTGACAGGCCAGCTCCAGGCATCCGGCTTCAAGCGCAAGCTCGTCGCCAGCGCGGCACTCGACAGCACGATCGAGAACGCGACCCTTGACGTTCTGCAGGCGGCCGTTCGCCGCTACCGGAAAGCCCTCGGCTCCGCAGCCACAGGCGCCATTGACGGTGCCGAACTCGACGCACTCAATCGCGATGAAGCGGCGATTGATCTCTTGGCGCGTTTCGAAACCCGCGACTACGGCGGCCGCGACCTCAGGATCAACCTGCCGACGGGCCTCGTCACCACTGACGAGAAAGACGATTCGGATCTGTCCTGGACAACCTATGCATCGCCCGACGACCGCTTCCGGGTCGACTACTTCATCAACAGAGGCAACTCGAACACCGCCGTGTCGATGGCCGCGACGCTGCTCGAACGGCGCAGGGGGCTATACTTCAACACACTCGATATCGTCGGCGACCGTTTTCTGATCGAAGCTTCGGCCCAGCTCGCCGACGGCAGCCGCGAACTGGTCGTCTACCATGGCCGCGAGCGCAATGGCGGCGTCCAGGGTCTCGGTCTCAGAACTAAATCCGAACCGCCAGCCAGTGTCGTCGTGCCAACGCTGCAGATGTTCTCGCTGCCGCCGGCCGTGCTGAGCCCGAAGTCGCTGCCGCCTGAGACGCCAGAGCAAGCGCGCTGGCGCATCGTTGCCAAGGTGATCAGCAATTTATTGGCGTCGGATTTTCAACGGTTAAACGGCAGCCGGTTCATCTCGATGCAGGATTGCAAAGGCGTCAAGCGGCAAACCGGCGGTGTGCGCAAAAGCGTCAATGTTGTCTACGCCACGGCCCGCAAAGTTGGCGTAGCCATGTCCGACTTTACAGGAGCGCCTCTCGAAAAGCTCTACACCTCCGATCAGGGAAGCGAGATGCAAGTCGGCTGCATCCGCATTTCGGTACCGAATTCGGATGCAGTCATGGCGTCGCAGGAATTGCCGGCTTCACGCAGCGTCAGCGAGAAGACCGAAGTCAAGAAGCGGAACTCCGAAGAATTCGAGATCACGATCCCGCGTGAACCGGAAATATTGCCGCTCGCCGGCAAGGACAAGCTGCACTTCCGCTCCGACGAACACCAAGCCTTCGACGGCAACGAACGCGGACTTTTGTTTATCCACGGCTACAACAACAGTTTCGAAGATGCCGTGAAGCGCGCCGCGCAGATTGCGGCGGCGAGCGACTATCCCGGCTATGTCTACGTTTTCAGCTGGCCGTCTCAGGGCCGCTACACCAGTTATGCCGCCGACATGGACTACGCCGAGCAGGGCGAACTCGACTTGATCAATTTCATGAAAATGATCCTGTCGACCGGTGTCCCAACCAAGCTCGACGTCATCGCCCATTCGATGGGGTCGCAGATCCTGTTGCGATCGCTGGACGGCATAAAGTCTATGTTCGATAGCCGGGTCGGCGCCCGGCGCCAGGATCGGGTGCGGCTCGGTCAGGTCATTTTTGCAGCGCCAGACGTTTCGACCATCGTCTTCAAGCGCAAAGCTGCGCAGCTCGTCACGTACGCCGAACGCATAACGGTTTATGCGTCTGCCAATGACGGCGCGCTCGATGTCTCCGGCTGGCTGCGCGGCAGCATCCAGCGCGTCGGCTCCATCGGCAATTCGATGCAGCCTGCGTTGGTGCCGGGCGTCCACATGATCGACGTGACGGGCACACCGATCCCCCGCTACCTCGTCAAGCGCTACCTGAACCGCTCGCACAACACGTTTGCTTATGATCCCGATGTGCTCGACGATATCAGGCTCATCTTGACGCAAAGCGCCACAAGCGACCTTCGTGCAAGGTGGAACCCAGTGCGGCGAAGCGCTCGTGCCAGCTGGCCTGACCGTTTCGCATCCAAATTCTATTTGGACAAGGACGGCAAGCCAACCAGTTCCTCGTTCTGGGTTCTGCAAATTCGCCCACCGGACGCTGCCGTGCCGCCGCCGGTCGCCACGAAGTGACCGGCGGCCGGGGTGTTGCAGCATGCCCCGCCGCTTGCCACGCGCGGCGAACACCGCTACCTCGCTTCCTCCATGAAGCTCTATAAATCCTTCGCGACCGTTGGCGGATTGACGCTCGTCTCCCGCGTGTTCGGCTTCATGCGCGATATCCTTATCGCCGCGACGCTCGGCTCGGGCTGGGTGGCGGATGCGTTCGTTGTCGCCTTCCGCTTTCCGAACCTGTTCCGCCGCTTATTCGGCGAGGGCGCTTTCAACTCGGCATTCGTGCCGATGTTCGCCAAAAAAATCGAAGGCGAAGGCCGGGAGGCCGCACGCTCGTTTGCTGAAGAGGCGCTGGCCGGGCTGTTTTTCGTCCTGCTTGTCGTGACCATCATTGCCGAGCTGACGATGCCGGTCCTGATGTACGGCCTCGCGCCGGGCTTTGACGTAAACCCTGAAAAATTCGACCTCGCCGTGCTGCTGACGCGCATCACCATGCCGTACCTGCTGTGCATGTCGCTTGTGGCGCTGATGTCGGGCGCCTTGAACTCGGTCGGGCGTTTTGCCGAAAGCGCGTCCGTGTCGATCGTGCTCAATGTCGCGATGATGGCGGCGACGCTGCTGTCGTTGTGGTTTGGCTACGCGGCTGGCGCGGAGGCGGGCATCATCCAGGCGCTCGGCGTGTTCGTCGCCGGCTTCCTGCAATTGGCGCTTCTCATGTGGGGCATGAAGCGGGCGGGGCTCACACTCAAGCTACGCCGCCCGCGCTGGACAAACGATCTTAGCCGCCTATGGAAACTAGGGCTGCCGGGCATCATCTCCGGCGGCGTGACGCAGATCAACATTGCGATCGGCACCATCATCGCGTCGATGCAGGCTGGTGCCGTGTCGCATCTCTATTACGCCGACCGGATATATGAACTTCCGTTGGCCATGGTCGGCATCGCTGTTGGCGTCGTGCTGCTGCCCGACGTGTCGCGGCACTTGCGCTCTGGCAACACCGGCGCGGTCATGGATAGCCAGAACCGCTCTCTCGAATTCGCCATGCTGCTAACGATCCCCGCAGCCCTCGCGCTCGTCGTCATGCCGGTCGAGATCGTGCGCGTGCTGTTCGAACGCGGCGCATTTAAGCCCGCTGACACCGCCTCGACTGCCGCCGTTCTGTCGATATTCGCGCTGGGCTTGCCCGCGTTCGTGCTGATCAAGGTGTTTTCACCGGCTTACTTCGCGCGCGAGGACACGCGTACGCCGATGCGCTACGCCACCATCAGCTTGACTGTGAACACGCTCGGCTCGATCGGGCTGTTTTTCCTGTTCCGCCGCATGGGACTGATGCCGCAGCTCGGCATCGCCATCGCGACGACGCTCGGTGGTTGGCTCAACGCGTACCTGTTGTGGTCGACGCTGAAAGCACGCGGCAACTTCGTCGCCGACGCGCGATTGAAACGCAATCTGCCGCTGATCGCTGCTGCCAGCGCCGCCATGGCCGCCGTCTTGACCGGCGCCGCCTATGTGCTCGCGCCGTACCTGCAACCGGAACGCGGCTTTGTCGTCGAAGCCTCCGCACTTGGTCTGCTGATCGGCATCGGGTTCGCCGTTTTCGGTTCAATCATCGTCGCGACCGGCGTGCTGTCGCGCGACCAGATCGCCCGCCTGCTGCGCCGCCGGCCTTAAGCGCCGCGCGAACCCCTTGCGCCGCTGAGGCCCGCACGCGATAAGGCGCCGATCCCATTCATTGCGAGTTGAGCCCCATGAAGATCACGCCGCGCGTCTTTTCCGGCATGCAGCCGACCGGCAGCCTGCACCTCGGCAACTATCTCGGCGCCATGGTCAACTGGATCCGCATGCAGGAGACGCACGAGTGCATCTACTGTGTCGTCGATCTGCACGCGATCACGGTCTGGCAGGACCCGGCCGAACTTAGAAACTCGATCCGTCAGGTCACGGCCGCCTACATCGCCGCCGGTCTCGATCCCAAGCGCAGCATCCTGTTCAACCAATCGCAGGTCTCTGAACACGCCGAACTGGCCTGGGTGTTCAACTGCGTCGCCCGCCTCGGCTGGCTCAACCGCATGACGCAGTTCAAGGAGAAGGCCGGCAAGGACCGCGAGCAAGCCTCCGTCGCCCTCTACGCGTATCCGAACCTGATGGCCGCCGATATCCTTTGCTACCGCGCCACGCATGTGCCTGTCGGCGAAGACCAGAAACAGCATCTTGAGCTGGCGCGCGACATCGCGCAGAAATTCAACAACGACTTCCGCGAACAGATCATTGCCGCCGGTTTCGCCGACGGCATCTTCTTTCCGTTGCCCGAGCCCGTTATCACCGGACCGGCGACGCGCGTCATGAGTCTCCGCGACGGCACGAAAAAGATGTCGAAGTCGGAGCCGTCGGAACTTTCGCGCATCAATCTAATGGATGACGCCGACACCATTGCCGACAAGATCAAGCGCGCCAAGACCGACGCGGACCCCTTGCCTGACACGCTTGAGGATCTCGCAAAGCGCCCCGAAATAGATAACCTGGTCGGCATCTATGCGGCGCTTGCGGACGTGCCCAAGCAAGACGCGCTTGACCACTTGCTCAAAACGTCGGGCGAGGGTCCAAGTCTATTCACTGGGTTTAAGCGCGGCTTGACGGAGGTGGCGGTTGCCAAATTGGCGCCTATCCGCGCCGAAATCGTCCGCCTCACGTCCGATCCCGCTGAAATCGACCGCGTTCTGGCCGATGGCGCGCGCCGCGCCCGCGCCATCGCACGGCCAGTGATGGATCAGGTCAAGGATATCGCCGGCCTCATAAGATCTTGATAGAGCCCATAGCCGCGCGTTTCGCTGATTGCGGGCGGATCACAGGAATGGCAGCATGCCATCCATGAAGCTGCGCCGTTCCTTTGAAGCCGGTCACCGCCGCAAGTTCCTGCTCGTCGTCGACGAGAGCCAGGAAGTCGAAAGCGCACTCTATTACGCCGCCAGCCGCGTCCAGCGCTCGTCCGGTTCGCTCGTGATGCTGTACGTCATCGAGCCTGGCGAATACCAGCACTGGGTCGGTGTCCGCCAAGTGCAGCTCGAAGAAGAGACCACCAAGGCCAAGGCGCTGTTCCGCCTGTTCCGGCGCAAGCTCAACCTCGCCGGCTTTGATAATATCGACGTCGAGGACATCATCCGCGAAGGCAAGACGGCGGATGAGATCGTCAAGCTGATCGGTGAGGACGAAGACATCGCGATTCTGGTCCTCGGCGCTGCGACCGACGTCAAAGGCCCAGGTCCGCTCGTCGCGTCACTGGCAGCCGGACAGGCGGCCGGCGGCTTCCCGGTGCCGGTGACCGTCGTGCCCGGCAAACTGTCGCTGGACGATATTAAGGCTCTGGCCTAGGCAAATTGGGCCTCTGAACGGCCATGCTCCCCTCGACAACGCCGAGTCGCCTCCATATATTAGAAGTATTCTAACTGTTACGCGGTTCTAGGTCTGTTTCCGCTTCCGTTGCGTTGAGACAGTCCAAGCCGCCCACACCTGAAAGGGGTGCCATGTTCATCCAGACCGAAGCGACGCCCAACCCGTCGACGCTGAAGTTCATTCCCGGCAAGTCGGTGCTGCCCGACGGCACCGCCGACTTCCGCACCAAGACCGATGCGACCACGTCGCCGCTCGCCGCCCGCCTGTTCGACATCGGCGGCGTCCAGGGCGTGTTCCTCGGCTCGGATTTCATTTCGGTCACCAAGGGCGACATTGAGTGGCAGCATCTAAAGCCGATGGTGCTCGGTGCCATCATGGAGCACTACATCTCCGGCGACGTCACAGCAGCCAGCGAAGGCGCCAACGACGTCACCGAGGGCCACTACGACCCGGCGGATGAATCGACCGTCGCGACCATCAAGGAACTGTTAGAGACCCGCGTGCGCCCGGCTGTGGCGCAGGACGGCGGCGATATCACGTTCTCGGGCTTCCGCGACGGCGTTGTTTATCTGCACATGCGCGGCGCTTGTGCCGGCTGCCCAAGTTCGACGGCCACGCTGCGCCACGGCATCGAAAACCTGCTGAAGCATTTCTGCCCCGACGTGCAGTCCGTTCAATCGGTCTAGGCGCTTATGTCTCGCAATGAAACCAACCCCGCTGCGGCGGGGTTCTTCTTTTAGAACGACTTTTTCAATTGAGGGTGCCATGCAAACCGCACTTCCCGCCGCCGCGCTCGACCAGTTGTTTTTCAGCGCTCGAACCCACAGCGCCTGGCTGCAGAAAGACGTGCCGGACGCGCTGCTGCACCAACTCATCGACGTTATGAAAATGGCGCCGACCAGTGCCAACTGCTCACCGGCCAGGATCGTGTTCGTCCGCTCGGCTGAGGCCAAGGCCAAGCTTGCGCCGCTCCTCGACGAGGGCAACCGCGCCAAAACGCTTGCTGCGCCGGTCACCGCCATCATCGGCCACGATTTGCAATTCTATGAGCATTTACCAAAACTCTTTCCGCATGCGCCGGCCCGCAGCTGGTTCGCCGGCAACGACGCGAAGATCGCTGAAACAGCCTTCCGCAATGGCTCGCTCCAGGGCGCCTACCTGATGTTAGCTGCCCGCGCCTTGGGCCTCGACTGCGGCCCGATGTCGGGATTTGACAACGGCGGAGTCGATACCGCGTTTTTCTCCGGAACCGGGATAAGGTCCAATTTTCTGTGCAACCTGGGCTACGGCGATGCCGCGGGCTTGCGTCCCCGTTCACCACGCTTTGCCTTCGACGAAATGGCGCGGATCATCTAAGTACAATTCTGGAATGAACATTCTGGCCTTCGATACCTGCTTCGACGCCTGCTCCGCTGCCGCCGGACGGGGCCTCAGAAGCCTGACGCCCAGCATCGCGTGGCGCTCTGAGCCAATGGCGACAGGCCAGGCCGAGCGCCTGATTCCCATGATTGAAACAGTTATGGACGAGGCCGGGCTCGCCTTCACGGATCTGAATCGCATAACCGTTACTATCGGCCCTGGAACGTTTACCGGTACGCGCATCGCGGTTTCGGCGGCCCGTGCCCTTGCCCTTGCCACAGGAGCGCCGGTGGTGCCGCTCTCAAGCCTGACTTTGATGGCCATGAACCCAGCCATCGCATCGGTGCGCGGCAGCAGCCTTGTGATCGCCACGGATGCGCGGCGCGACGAAGTCTATTTGCAGCGCGTCGATGCCCACACGCTGCTTCCGCTCGGTCCCGCCGCCGCCGTACCATTGTCGCAAGCCGCAGCGGCAGTCGGCCCTGGTCCCGCCGTCATCGCCGGGTCGGGCGCGATCCGCGTCGCGGAGGCCGCACGTGCTGCCGGCATCGACGCGACCGCCGTACTGCCGAACCTGCTGCCCGATGCCCTCGACATGTTGTTTGCGTCATCCACGCTGCCGGTCGCGATGGGCGCCGTCGACCCGCTATACCTGCGCCCGCCCGACGCCAAGCCGCCAACCGCAGCACCACTGCACGGAGCCGGCGCATGACCTCGAACGTGACGCCGTTCCGCAATATCAAGCACGTCAGCCTGTTATGGGCGGCGCCCGAGCGCAGTGGCGAGATCGCCGCTCTTCACGCCCGGCTGTTCGTGCCGCCGTGGGACGAGCCCGCCGTCAAATCTTTGCTCGAGCATCCGGCGGCGACGTCGCTCGTTGCCGTCGCCAACGACCCCAAGGGCAAGCCCGACGATCCGAAGATCCTCTGCGGTTTCATCATTGGCCAACTGGCGGCGGATGAGGCCGAGATCCTGTCCGTCGGCGTCGCGCCCGATTGGCAGCGGACGGGCTTGGGAAAAATGCTGGTCGAGGGCCTGATGCGCGCGGTCAAACGCGGTGAAGCCAAACGCTTGTTTCTCGAAGTTGCGGCGGACAATGCGGCCGCGATTGCACTCTACCGCCGCCTTGGCTTCGTTGAGTCAGGGCGGCGCCAGCTCTACTATGATCGCCCAGGCAGAGCCGCCGTCGATGCCTTGATCCTCGCGATCACCCTGTAAACCTAGATCACGGCGTCTTGTTCGCGGGACAGGGCGCGGTGGACGGCCTCGCCACCACTGCCTATAACGCCCCAATTCCGGTGCGCGCGTCCGAAGGCACGTTTAGCCCATGCCGAAAGGCCTCAGCGAATCCCCGAGCCGCATCGAAGCGCGTTGCGCCGAATACGGCCTGCGCATGACCGGCCAGCGCCGCATCATCGCCCGCGTGCTGTCGTCTGCGACCGACCATCCCGACGTCGAGGAGGTGCATCGCCGGGCCCACGCCACTGACCCAAAAATCTCGTTGTCGACCGTCTACCGAACAATCAAACTGTTCGCCGCCAAAGGCATTCTCGAGCGTCACGACTTCGGCCACGGCCGCGGCCGCTATGAGGAAGCCTCGCGCGGCCATCATGATCACCTCGTCGATGTCGATAGCGGCCGCGTCATCGAATTTTCCAACCCCGATATCGAAGCCCTCCAAGTGCGCGTCGCCCGCGACCTCGGCTTCAAGCTTGTCGGACACCGGCTCGAACTCTATGGTGTGCCGCTCGTCAAAAAGAAGCCTGCAGGCCGCAAAGGCCAGGGCTAGCGATGCTGGCAACCGGCACGCTGCGCGCGGCGTCGATCCTCGGTGGGTTCTTTACGCTCACCGTGCCGCTGATGCCGGTGCAGGCCGCGCTGGTCCGGTATGCGCCGGATGCGGCGCGGCGCTTTCCGCACTGGTACCATCGCAAAGTCTGCCGCCTGCTGGGTATCACGCTTAAAATCGATGGTGCTGTCGCGCCCGGCGCCGTCCTTCTCGTTTCCAATCATACGTCATGGCTCGACATCCCCGTGCTCTCGGCCGTCGCACCGCTGTCGTTCGTCGCCAAAAAAGAAGTCGGTGGCTGGCCGTTCGTATCGTCACTGGCACGGCTGCAACGCACCGTCTTCGTTGATCGCACCAAGCGCCAGGCAGCGGGAGACGCAGCCGACGAAATCACGGCGCGGCTTGCAAGCGGCGACGCCATTGTTCTGTTCGCCGAAGGCACGTCGAGCGACGGCAACCGCGTGCTCCCTTTCAAGACGTCGCTGTTCGGCGCCGTTAAACCCGGTGTTGACGGCGGCACGCCGGTCGCGGCCTTCGTGCAGACGGTTGCGGTCGTCTACACCCATCTCCATGGCATACCGATTGTGCGCGCCGATCGTCCGCGCGTCGGCTGGTACGGCGACATGGAAATGCAGTCGCACGCTTGGGGGGTTCTAAAAGCTGGCCCCTTGACGGCAACGATCCGCATCGGCGCGCCGGTCCCGCTCGAACACTTCACCGATCGCAAGGATCTCGCCATTAAGAGTGAGCGCGCCGTCCGCCGCGCCGTTCTCGGCATTCTGCGCCAGCGCCCGGGCGACGACACGCTGATCCCGGTCGAGCCGGGAGATGAAGCCCGCAAAAGCAAACTCCCCGCCGCCACGGGAGCTACCGAAAAATGGACATGACTGGCCTCGCGCGTGCTATGGGCGCCAGACGTGTTTGATTATCACCGGACCCAAGTGACGTGACCGCAAAGCCGACAGCATTGAGTACAACACCCGGCCGCGAGCCCAAGCCCGCGGCGGTAAAGTCGTACTATCTCAAAACCTTCGGCTGTCAGATGAACGTCTACGACAGCGAGCGCATGATGGAAGCGCTAACCGCTGGCGGTTACAAGGCAACCGACACGCTCGAAGCAGCCGACCTCGTGATCCTCAACACCTGCCACATCCGCGAAAAGGCGGCGGAAAAAGTTTATTCCGATCTTGGCCGCATCCGCGACGTCAAGAAAGCCCGCGCCGCACGCGGCCATGACACCGTCGTCACCGTCGCCGGATGCGTGGCGCAGGCCGAAGGCGCTGAAATCACACGCCGCGCGCCTGCCGTCGATCTTGTCGTCGGGCCGCAGAGTTACCATCGCCTGCCGCAACTCATCCAGCGCGTCACTGAGCACGGCCGCCAAATCGTCGAAACCGAGTTCGCGGATGCCGGCAACGATAAGTTCACTGAGCTCAAAGCCCCGCGCCGCGCAGCGTCACCGTCGGCATTCCTGACCGTGCAGGAAGGCTGCGACAAGTTCTGCACATTCTGCGTTGTGCCCTACACGCGCGGGCTTGAATTCTCGCGCCCCGTTGCGCAGATCGAGGCAGAGGCTCGCCAGCTCGTCGCTGCCGGCGCGCGTGAAATCACGCTGCTCGGCCAGAACGTCAACGCCTATCACGGCGAAGGCTCGTCCGGCCGTGTGGTCAGCCTCGGCGCTTTGATCCGCCGCCTCGCGAAACTCAAAGGCGTTGAGCGCCTGCGCTACATGACCAGCCACCCGCGCGACATGGATGACGATCTGATCGCCGCGCATGCGGACGTGCCGCAGCTGATGCCGTTCTTGCATCTCCCCGTGCAATCGGGGTCAGACCGCATTCTCGCGAGCATGAACCGCAAGCATACGGCGGACGACTATCGCACATTGATCGCGCGCGTCCGCGCGGCCCGCCCCGGCATTGCGCTCTCCAGCGATTTCATCGTCGGCTTTCCAGGCGAGACGGACGATGATTTCGCCGCAACGCTCGCCCTCGTCGAAGACATCGGCTTCGCCCAGGCGTTCTCGTTCAAATACAGCCCGCGCCCCGGCACGCCGGCATCCGTCCTCAACGCGCAGGTTCCCGAGGACGTCAAACACGAGCGCCTGCAACGCCTGCAAGCCATCCTTGAAGCCCAGCAGGCGGCATTCAATGCCGGCACGATCGGCCAGGTCCTGCCGGTGCTGTTCGAGCGCAAGGGCCGCGATTTAGGCCAACTCGTCGGCCGCACACCCTATTTGCAGTTAATCCACGTCGAGGCTGCGACCGCGCTTGTCGGCCAAACGGCCGCGGTCAGCGTCACAGCCGCCCGCCAAATGAGCCTTTCCGGTGTGCTGGGCGGCGTGTTATCGCCCGTCATCCAGTTAGCATAATTGGCGTTTATCGGAACCCGAGGTACATGTGTAGACTGACCTCAGCGCCTGCCGGGCATCCGGCGCGCATGTTAGATTTTTGATGGAGCACGCGATTCGCCGGGGTGGTCCTGGGCGCCGCGCCTCGCAAGGAGTAGGACGACTTGGCAGCATTTCGCGGCTCGCCCGCACCGGCCTCGCGGCGGCCTTCCAAACCCGGCGCGGATGCCGCGCGTCTCGTCGTTCCGTTTGAAGACAACCGCTTACTGACCAGCCTGCTCGGTGAATACGACAGCCACTTGGCGCTGATAGAAGACCGTCTCGGCATCAACGCCCACGCCCATGGCAACGTCATCATATTGACCGGCGCCGCCAGCGCCTGCGCCATCGCCCGCGACGTGCTCGAAAAATTGTATACCCGCATCGGCAAGGGCGACACGATCGGCGCTGGAGATTT
>JANNSR010000080.1:0-3832 GCA_031402935.1 Hyphomicrobium sp.
CACTTGAGATGAGATCCGAAAAATCACTAGTAATTGCGCCGCGTGCAACATCACAATCTGCTTATATATCAGACCAAGTTGCTTCGTGGCCAAGCGCAAAGTTTGCGGCCTGATGCGTGGGGCCTTGCTTGGCAGCCGGCACACTTTCGAAGTAAGAGTGGAAAAGAGACAAAGTCCCTGGGTCGGCAATGCTAGTTGCCAGTTCTCCGAGGTTCGAGTGCGCAACATCTAGTAAACTGGGACGATTAGGCACATTCTGATCTGCAACTTGCAGGAAGTTTAAAGCCGATCCTTTATAGAGCAACAACGCGAATTCCTTGCAATCCGTCACTGTGCCGCCATCTGGGCTAGGCTCTACTAGTATTGACGGTGCTCGGTCGGTTCGCTCGCTTGCAGGATCGCGCTCAGCGACAAAATATGCGAGGTCAGGCTCTTCGAGAGAGGTGCCTAAAACAAAAAATGGCTCCGAGCGAATAATATCACCCAATATATGCCCCCAAACATTATTGTCGCTTATCGTCTTTGCATACTCCTTTAAGTCAAATACATACCCGTCTCCATGGCGCTTTGAGAAGCCGTGAAGATGAATAATCTGAACATGCATTCGATCAGGGGCATCGAAAAAATTATCCATGAAATTTACAACAATTGGCGTCTGCATTGCCGCTGAATTACGCCGATAAGCGTTTTCGAGTGCGTCATCAATGTTCAGCGTGAAAATTCTGTTCCAACGAAATTCTGTGATCTTGTTGGCGGTCGGACCGGGAACGCAATCAGTAAAGCGGTAAGTAATGTGATCTCGAACCTGATCCGAACTCATGTTTCGGTAGAGTCGATGAAGCGAAGACTCGGATTTAATGTTAGGCAGTAGTTTGGAAAGATCATCTCGGAGTTGCCGTGAACTGGGCAAATTTCCGTTGTGAAGCGATATTGGCGAGCCTGATTGACTGTCAAGACTTATTCCAGCGCCCAACAATAGATTGTATCTCCCAGAGCGCAAACCGTTCCCGATACGCGTCCAATCCAGCGACATGCTTTCTGACATCAATCACCGTGTAATTTAAACTGCTCAGCTAATAAAACAAACTGCTCACGCTCTCTTCGCGGCTGGTGCGCAAAATCGCTTCGCCGATCAGCGGTGCGATCGGGATGATGCGGATGTTTTTCGCAGCCCGCACGGCTTCCGTCGGCAAAATCGAATCCGTGATGACGAGCGACTTCAATCGCGAGTTCTGAATCCGGTTGACGGCGCCGCCCGAGAGGACGCCGTGGGTGATGTAAGCGGAGGCTTCGATCGCGCCGTTCTTGAGCAACGCTTCCGCCGCGTTGCACAGCGTGCCGCCGCTATCGACAATGTCGTCGATCATGATGCAGCGCTTGCCATCGACGTCGCCAATGACGTTCATGACTTCGCTTTCGCCGGCCCGCTCGCGGCGCTTGTCGCAAATCGCGATCGGTGCGTTGATGCGCTTCGCCAGCGCGCGGGCGCGCACCACGCCGCCGACGTCGGGCGACACGACGACGATGTCGTCAGTCTTGCCGAACTGCTCTTCGATGTCGCGGGTCACCACGGGGGCCGCAAACAGGTTATCGGTCGGGATGTCGAAGAAGCCCTGGATTTGGCCTGCGTGCAGATCGAGCGTCAGCACGCGGTCGGCGCCGGCGCGCTCGATCAGGTTGGCGACGAGCTTGGCCGAAATGGGCGTGCGCGGGCCGGGTTTGCGGTCTTGCCGGGCGTAGCCGAAATACGGAATGACAGCCGTGATGCGCCGTGCCGACGATCGTTTCAGCGCGTCGATCAGGATCAGCAGTTCCATCATGTTGTCGTTGGCCGGGAACGACGTCGATTGGACGATGAACACGTCCTGGCCGCGCACGTTCTCCTGGATCTCGACGAAAATTTCCATGTCGGCGAAGCGCTTCACCTGGCCCTTGGTCATGGGCAATTTCAGGTAGGCGCTGATCGCGTCCGCGAGCGGGCGGTTGGAGTTGCCGGCGACGATTTTCACTTCGGCCTTGCCCCGCGTTTGGACGCCACGGGCGTCGTCACCTCTGGCATCGAACGGCATCAGGATCTCTCCGGCAGCTGATAGGCGGGCTTGTAGCAACAGGGCCCGGGCGTTTCAACCGCCCGGGCCCCAATGATGATCACATATGTCCGGCCAGATGCTTAATTGGCGGCGGCTGTCTTAGCCTGAGGCAAAAGCTTCAGAATGCCCTGGGCCGCGGCGGCGGCTGCGGCGTCCGCCGTCTTGCCCCACGTGCCGTCGAGCGAACCCTGCGGCACCTCGTTCTTCTGCGACACGGTGCCAAGCTTCTTGCCTTTCGGGTCGAGGACGTTCCAGTCGATCTGGATCGGCTGCTTGCCGTCCTTGCCCTGGCCCATCACAACCTTGCCCTCGACCTTATAGGTCTGCGCCGAAGCAGTACTGGCAAGCTGCATGCCGTTCTTGGTCAACTCGCGCTGGATGGCGCTGGTCAACGACGCGCCACCGTCTCCCGGAGCCCCCGTGACGGCTGGAACCAGCGTCGTAACAGGCCCGCCCGGATCGATGCTGCCGGTCGTTGGACCGGTGGCGGCGGCCGGCGTCGCAGCAGCGGTCGTCAATGCGGCTGGCGTTGCGGCGGGTTGCGCGCTGCTGGCGACCGTTGTCGCTGCGGGTGCCGCAGCGGCTACCGTCTGCGCTGCGCCGGACGTTGTCGTCATTGCTGGGGTATTGCTGGCGACGGGGACGTTCGTTGAGCCACCAGGAAGCCAGCTCGCAATCTGTGCGGCCGTTTTATCGGCAATACTCTGCACAATTTGAGGGGTGACGGTTGACCATGGATCCTTACCCGCGCCGGCGGCGAATTCTTCGCCCGTGATGCGGTTGGCGCGCTTGCCGGTCTGGTCGGTCACATCCCAGATGTAGGATATTTTCGAACCGGTCTTTTCGCGCGCCGCGACGATGTAGCCGCGCAGCACATACTCGCCCTTGCCGCTTGGCGCGGCGGCGACGGAGATCTTGTTGCGTTCGATCGAGGAGGTCAGCTGCGTTTGCAGATCGCGAGCGACATTTTCCGGCGCACCGATGATCGGCGCGATCTCAATCCTGGCGGTTTGAGTTGCGGACGGCTGCGGCGCGATCGCCGCTTGCGGCCCCGTGGTGCCGCCCCCGCCCAAAACATTCGAGCCGGTCTCGCAGCCCGCGAGCCCCAAAGTCAGGATCGACGCAACAAGCGCCATCCTGATGGAAGTCGTCCAGCCGGAATCAGTCGCAGAGTTTAAGGTCGTCACGATGACGTCCCCCTGTTGTCGAACCGCACACTTTCCGGCGGCCAGCACGTTACCCCGCGGCCTGAACTCCTCTGAAACTACCGGTACACCCGAGTCCTGTAGATCAGTGCGTCCGTGCCCGTCCAGATGGCGGAGCGCACAAAGTGAGGGCAGGGCACCGTTTGACCGGGCCTTTGACCAACTCCTCTGTGGATTGTGCAGTTAAGCCACGACAATGGCGGAGATTTGGCGGCCGTAATCGGGCTCTTGGCGCTGCGTTGTGCGGCGAAAACTAAAGAAAAGTGATTCGTTGGCGTGCGTGCACAGGGCGCGATTGCTGACATTCGTGACTCCGGCCGCAGCGAGACGGTGCAGCACGTAGGCCGGTAAATCGAAATGCGGTTTGGCGGCCTCGGCCGGGCGGGCGAAGAACTGCGCGTTGGCGGCGTCGCGCGCCACCACATCCGCCTCGAAGGCGTCTCCGACCTCATAAGCTGCTTGGTTGATGCACGGCCCAAGGGCCGCGACGATGCGGCGCCGGTGTGCGCCCATGCGCTCCATTTCCGCGATCGCGCT
>JANNSR010000081.1:0-23772 GCA_031402935.1 Hyphomicrobium sp.
GATCAGCGGGCCTGGGGAACTCTGCCGGCCTCGAGACGCGTGCTGCGGTACGATAACGAGGTTCAACGTCCCCTCGATACAAACGAGATGCAGGGGCGGAGGGTGGACTCAACGGCTCGAAGCGGTGAAGTCGCCGCTTCAATTTCGAGAGCGGCGCCGAACGTTTAGGGCAGCGTCGTTAAACTCGGAGTTGGCATGACGCGGGGCGGCGGGAGCTGCATCCGAATTAACTGAACAAAGATCGAGGCCCTACCGCCCCGTCCTTTGCTTTTTTACATTGCTCTACGAGCGACTCCCGTTCCGGGAGCCTGCCGCCGTGAGCGTATGCCTTCGGCGCTTCCGGCCGGCTCCCCGGAGGGGAGTCGGAAGCGCCAAGCAAAGAGGCCCCACGTGAAACCAGACACCCTAGTTGCCGCCGCCCCTCTCGCTCTGGTCGTCCCAGAAATCGATGGTCGCGCGCCGCAGCGTGTCCTGGCAGCTTTCTTCGCACCAGATCCACGTACCGCCTTTCAGGCGCATCTGCGGACCGAGCGCCGTCATCCGCACCGGCGCCGTGTAGCAGCCGTGATGGCCGGAGGTGCTGCAGGCGGTGACGGTGGTGGGACTGCGGCCCGTCGCCTTTTTTGCAGCAGACGCCGGATGCAGGCCGCAGGCGAGCGACCCGGCAATGCCGAACAGGAGTGCCAAGGTGCATACCGGTTGTTGGCTCTGTCGCATGGTTGTCTCCAGACGCAGTGGTAATCTCCGCAACACGCGTGACCGTAAGCACACCATAAACCCCGGCATGTGAGCAGGACAATGACTGAGCAATCAACAAAGCGAGAGCCCGAGCCAACGGGCTTAGCCGCCTGCCTGACCATCTACCACGACGGCTCATGCGCGCTGTGCCAGCGCGAGATCGCACTCGTCTCCAAACTCGACGCCGCAAAGGATGTCGCCTTCGCCGATGTCAGCGGTCTCGACGATGCCGATGTCGCACCGGGCCTCTCCGCCAGCGCCGCCATGAAGCGTTTCCACGTCCGCCGCGCCGACGGCACGCTGCTGTCGGGGCCGGCTGCGTTTATCGAAATGTGGAGCCTCGCGCCGCGCTTAAGATTTCTGAAACGCTTGCAGCAAAGCCCGCGCACGCTTGCAGCCCTCGACCGCGTTTATGGCGGCTTTCTCGTTATTCGCCCTACCATCAGCCGGGCGCTTGGGCGCTATGATGCTTGGCGCGCACAGCGAAAACACACCCACGATTAACGAAAGGTTTCCGGTTGCGAGCGCATAACTCGGGGATAGTTTCGAGAGGTCCTGGGACATCCATGTTCGAACGCAACCGCGTCGACAATCGCGCCGAAACGCTGGTCGCTGTCGACATCACGCTCACAGACGGCACACATGTCGCGGGTCGCGCTGTGCTCGCGCCCGGCAAGCAGGTCTACAAATTGCTGGAGGGAGATGAAGCCTTCGTCTACGTCGAGACGTTCGAGGGCGACGGTACGTTTGTCCCCAAAGCCGAAATCAAGGGCCTCAAAGTCATCAACACAGGCCGCAACGCCGGTGCCATGTTGATGACGCCCGATGCCCGCAACTTCGATCCTTACAGGATTTTGAGTCTCGACAAGAGCGCTGCGTTCGACGATATCCGTGAGGCCTATGTGCGGCTTTCGAAACTCTATCACCCCGACCGTTACGCCGGCGTTGAGCTGCCGCGCGAAGTCAAAGCCTACTTTGAGGCCATGGCGAAAAACGTCAACGCCGCGTTCCAAGCGTTGAAGAGCCAGGGGCAAAAAGAAGAGGCCGTCTACAAACGCGGCGCCTAAATCTGACGATCATTCCGGTCCGATTTTGCCGCGCAGCCATTGCATCCATCCGCCCTGCGCCGATGTGCGGCTGCGATCAACTGCAATCACCAGCGAACCCGTCAGCACATCGCCGACACCGGCGATCGCCAGCATGACGCCGCCACTTTGGCCGCCGCTCGATTTGAAAATACTGTCGCGGCTGTTGGTCGTGTCGGGCGTGTTGCCGCGCTTGGTGTAGGGATCGCGCTCGCCGTAGATGCGCAGGCTGAGCAACTCGGGAAAATACATTTGCGCCGTGACGAGCGTCTTTTGATCGAGTAAAATCTTGACGTGGATGTGCGGCGTGCGGCCCGGATACCAGCCGGGATAAATGGTTTCGAACGTGACGCGGCCGTCGCTGCCGGTCGTTTGCGACCCGCGCAGGAACGTCTGCCCCTTGGTCGATGAGCCGTTCGCACCTTGGCCTGCATAGCCCGAGTACGAACCTTCCGCATCGCAGTGCCAAACGTCGACGCGGGCATTGGTGATCGGCGTGCATGGCCCGGCCTCGATAATCGTCAGCGCAAGATTGAGCGGCGCGCCCGGCCGTCCTTCGGTGATGTCGCGGCGCTCGAGTTTGGGGTCGAAGTAAAACGGCCCCTCGGTCGCCTCTGCCATAAGCACGCAGGCGCCCTCGCCCTGCTCGGCGGCGGCGGGTTGCTCCGCGGCGGCCGGCCCGGTGTGCGACAGCGCCACTGTGCTGGCGGTAACGGCCTGCAGCGCTTGGCGGCGGGAAAAGCGATTGTGCATCGATATTGGCCTTGTTTGCGCGGCAGTTGCGTAAGACGTTTAGTCCGGCTTTGTCCACGACGACGCATCGTGAATGCGTGCGATGCGGGCAGTGCTGGCGGAAAGTGCTTCGCGGCCGAGGCTGCCGTCGGCGTCAGCTGCCAGCAGCGCGCTCATCACCGCATCGAAGTGCAGTTCGCTATAAGAGACGAGCACGAGGTCGGTGCCGGCATTGAGAGATTGCACGGCCGCTTTGCCGGCGCCGGTTTTGCTGCGAACAATGGCACCCATGCTGAAATCGTCGGTTATCAGCAGGCCGTCGTACTGCCAGCGGCCGCGGATAAGATCGGCGATGACGGGCTTGGAGAACGAGGCCGGCGTCGATTTGTCGATGACGCCGACGCGGACATGGCCCAGCATCGTCGCCGCGTTCGGCTTCGACATGAGGCGGCGGAACGGCACCCAGTCGTTGAGTTCGAGCTGACCTTCGCTCGCTGCGATCTCGCCGGACGCCAAGTGCGTATCGCGGGATACGCGGCCGAGACCGGGGAAATGCTTGAGCGTGCACATCAGACCGGCCTTGGCGAGGCCGTCGCAGTACCACGCCCCGACCTTGGATACGAGATACGGATCGGCGGCGATGGCGCGCCACCTAAGCCGTGTTTCGCCGTCGCTGCGGTTCGCAGGGTTGAAATTGAGATCGACGACGGGCGCGAAATTGAGCGTGACACCGATGCGCTGGAGTTCGCCCGCTTGCGTTTCGGCATAGGTTTCGACGGCCTCGCGCCGCGCAGCGTCGTCGGCGAGGCCGGTCAGCGCGCGCGCCAGCGACTTCTGCCGCTTGAGCGGCGGCGACAGGCGGGAAACCGTGCCGCCCTCCTGATCAGCCGCGATAATCAGCGGCGGAAGTGCTTGCTCTTTGCGTAGCTCCTGCAGGGCGTCAATATCGTCTTTGACGTCGGCTGCCGAACGGCCACGGACGTTGTGGTCGGTAATGAACACACCTGCGATGGCGCGTTTTTCGACAAGCTCCCGGATGGCCGCAAGGCTGTGGTAACCGACAACAAGATGGCGGCCGATACGTTCGAGGGAATCGCGGTCTGCGGCAAGTATCTCTTCGCGCGACAGCAATTTAAGAGGCGCCGTCGCGGGTGCGGACGTTTCTGGAGCGGCCGGCGTATCGTCGGCGGGCTGCGGCTTGGCCGCGAGGCGGGTTTTGACCGCGCTCTTCGGCGCGGCGGCCGGGCGCGTGACCTTGATGGGCTTGCGGCGCAAAGACTTTGCAGCGGCAGCTTTTTGCACACCAGACTTTTGGACGTGGGGCTTTTGCACGCGTTTGGCGTTCGCGACAGGCACCGCGACGACGGCTGCGATAAAGGCTGCGAGCACCGCCGTCACGATCCCGTATCGCGGGGCGTGTGCGGGCATGCGAGCAGCTTTGAGACATCGGAGCGGCACGCTGTCAATCCTTGTTCGACGCCGGCATCAGCGGCTTACGCACCAAAAGCGGCATCAGTAAATCCGCATCGGGAAGTAACGCTGCACAAGTTCGTCGAAGCGCCCCGAGGCCCGGACGCGCTTCAAAGCGTCGTTCAGCAGCACGCGGATTTCGGGGTCGGTTTTTGGCACCGCGATGGCAATACCTTCGCCAAAGTACTTCGGTTCGAGATAGGGCCCGCCGCGCATTTCGCAGCACTGCCGCGACAGCGTGCCGTTCAGCCAGAAAGCCAGCGACATGCCGTCGTCGAACACGAAGTCGGCTTTGCCGGCGGCCAGCGCCTCGCGCGCAAGATCGGAGTTTTCGTAAAGCGCCAGCGGACTATCGCGGAAAAACGTCTTGAGGTAGGCCTCGTGGGCGCTGCCTCTGGCAACTGCGATCCGCTTGCCGTCGAGGCCCGACGGCGTGATCTCGGTTGCAGGCGTCTCCTTGCGTCCGGCAAAGCGTCCAGGGGTGTGAAAATACCGGTCCGTGAAGGCGACGTCGCCAAGGGCCTTCGACGTGATTTTGTGTGCCGCGATGACGGCGTCGGCTTCGCCGGATTTAAGCCCGGCCAGCAGGTCGTCCCACGGCCGGGCTTTGATATCGCACGACGTCGAAAGTTCGAGGCAGATCGCGCGCGCAAGATCGATATTGAAACCGACCAGCACGCCGTCCTCGTCGAGAAAGTTGAAGGGCGGGAAATCGCTGTCGGTCAGAAAGCGGACCACTACCCTGCGCGGCGCCGGCTCTGCCGGTTTTTGCGCTGCAGCGCCGAGCTTGTCGATTTCAGTTTTGACCTTAGGCTTGGCGACGGCGCTGCCAGCACTGGTCATCGCAAAGCCAGCCGCGAACGCAGCCAACCCCGCGACGGCACTGACAAATCTCGATCGCGACTGCTGCACGTTTTGCTGTGCCTTTCTACCAGACCAAAACCTCGGTCTATTCTGTTCACTAGACCAATTGGCGGCGCCCGGCCATTGCTATACGATCTCTATCCGGAGTTTCTGAATGCACCGAAGGGGTGTTGCGTCGCGGGTGGGGCGGGGATGGTATCTTTCCCGATTGATTCCGGAGTGCGGCCTTCTGGGGCGCGCGCCGCCGTGGTCCAGATTGGCAGCGCCGAGTGGCTAGCACTCGATACGGCCGTCAATGGGCTTGTCCGCAGCCGTCCTCACTTCTCTGCGGCTTTGCCGGCGTCGCCGTGGCCGCGAAGGGTAGCGGTCGCTTTAAGCTTGCTTGCCTGTGTCTGTATCGGCCTTGCGCCGCATTGGGGCGGAGCGATCGCGGCATGGGTGATGGCATTGCCGTTTCTGGCGATTGTGCTGATCCGCTTGGCGGCATTGTGGCTTCTGGCGCGCCCGCCCGCAACGCAATCCGCGCCGTACGCTGCCCTGACCGATACCGGGCTGCCAACCTACAGCGTCCTGATCCCGCTGCATGACGAAGCCGCCGTCGCCCCGGCACTTGTTGCTGCGATGAGCGCCCTCGATTATCCGCCGGAAAAATTACAGATTCTGTTTGTGACGGAAGCCACCGACGCTAAGACGCGGGCGGCGCTTCATGCTGGCCATCTGACACCGCACATGACTGTTCTTACGGTCGCTGAAGGCTTGCCTAAAACAAAGCCGCGGGCGCTCAATTATGCGCTGCAATTCGCAAGTGGCGACATCGTCGCCATCTTTGATGCCGAGGATATTCCAGAGCCCGACCAGCTGCGCCGTGCGGCGGCGGCGTTTGCGGCTGCTGGCGCCGGTCTCGCGTGCGTCCAAGCGCGGCTCAACATCTACAATCCCGGTGCGAGTGTACTGACGCGGCAGTTTACGCTGGAGTATGCGGCGCTGTTCGATGCGATGCTGCCTGTCCTCGATCGTCTCGGCTTGGCGTTACCGCTTGGCGGCACGTCGAACCATTTCCGCCGCGAAATTTTGATCGAAGCCGGTGCTTGGGACCCCTACAACGTCACCGAAGACGCCGATCTGGGATTTCGCTTGGCGCGTCTCGGCAAGCGCGTCGCCATGTTATCCTCGACGACGTGGGAGGAAGCGCCCGCGACGTTCGATGCCTGGCTTGGGCAGCGCACGCGCTGGCTGAAAGGCTGGATGCAAACGTACATCGTGCATATGCGCGATCCCGTTCAGCTTTGGCGCGAGCTCGGCCCCTGGCGGTTTGCAGGCTTCCAGATCACCCTTGGCGGCATGGTGTTTTCAGCACTCGTCCATCCGTGGATGTACGTGCTGATCGCAATCCACATGTTGACCGGCCAGCCGCTGATGCCCGGCAGCGGGGCATCACTCGTATGCTGGAGTGTACTCTTGGCAGGCTACCTAAGTGCCATGGCTCTCGTCGCGCTCGCCGTTAAGCAACGCGGCGGCACGTTACTCTTGCGCTCGACACTGGGGTTACCGCTGTATTGGATGGCAATTTCATATGCGGCCTATCGCGCCTTGATCGAGCTGTTCGTCAGGCCTCACCATTGGCAAAAAACGCCGCATGGCCCACGGCCTGAAACGCTGCTGCCATTTCGAACGTAAACGGCAGGAGCTGATTGAGGGTTCTGGATGTTTTTACTCGCCGCGCTGTTGGCCGCCACCATTTTCCTCGCCTACACCAATGGCGCAAATGACAACATTAAAGGCGTTGCCACGCTTTACGGCAGCAACGCTGCCACATATCGCGTGGCCCTGGCACTTGGAACGGCCGCGACATTCGCTGGATGCGTCGCGTCGGTGTTTCTTGCCGAGACCTTGATCAAGGCCTTCTCTGGAAAAGGACTGGTCCCGGATGCTGTGGCGGCGTCACCACATTTCCTAACGGCGGTCGCCGCCGGTGCAGGGGCAACGGTTTTACTCGCCACACGCCTCGGTTTTCCGATTTCAACAACGCACGCATTAACAGGCGGACTGACCGGTGCCGGGTTTGTCATGGCTGGCAGCGCGCTTAACCTTTCAGCGCTCGGTACGGCATTTTTTCTGCCGCTGTTGCTCAGTCCTATACTGGCTGTTCTGTTGACCATGCCGCTCTATAAATTCGCCAGCTGGGCCGTGTCGCGTTCCGGGATCGAACGGCAGAGCTGCGTCTGCGTCGGACCGCGCCAGTTTGTTGCTGCCGGATCTGTCGCGTTCGCAGTGGTAGGCGGTGCGAGTATGCCACGCCCTGGCATCATGCTGCCTGAAATTACCACCGGCACGGCGTCCACATGCGTCTCAAAGTACTCAGGCCGCGTTTTTGGCATCACGGCGCAAAGTCTCGTCGATAGCGTCCACTATGTCTCCGCCGCGGCCGTAAGCTTTGCCCGTGGGCTCAACGATACGCCAAAAATCGCCGGGCTGCTGCTGACAATGCAGGCGCTCGACATCAAGATCAGCATGGTTGCCATTGCGTCCGCCATGGCGCTTGGCGGCCTGCTGCACGCCCACCGCGTTGCTGAAACAATGAGCCGCAAAATCTCGAAGATGAACGACGGGCAGGCACTGACGGCCAACCTCGTCACGGCCTTTCTGGTCATTGGCGCCAGCCGCCTCGGCATGCCGGTCTCGACGACGCATGTCTCCGTCGGCGCCATTTCTGGCATCGGTATTGTCAACGGCAGCGTTGACCGCTCCGTCATCTCTTCTGTTTTCATGTCTTGGGTCCTGACACTGCCGATTGCCACAGTGCTAGCGGGGCTCGTGTCTTGGGCCCTCACTCTGTATAACTGACGCACACACCGCCAAAGGAAGCACCCATGTATCACACCACCACCCACGACGTTTATCGCGAGGCAGCGCTCAACCCCGACAAGGGGCTGTGCTGCACCACGACGCCGGTCTGGCAGTTGCCAGAGCTCAAAATTCCGCAGCTCATGCTCGACATGAACTATGGCTGCGGCTCGACCGTGAACCCGCGCGATCTCGTCAGCAGTCCGACGGTGCTGTATGTCGGCGTCGGCGGCGGCATGGAGGTGCTGCAGTTCGCTTATTTTAGCCGCCGTCCGGGCGCCGTCATCGGCCTCGATGTCGTTGATGAAATGATGGGCGCGTGCCGCCGCAATCTCGATGAAGCTGAGACGCTGAACCCCTGGTTCAAATCCGATTTCGTCGATCTGCGGCGCGGGGACGCGCTCAACCTGCCAATCGAAAGCGAAACGATCGATGTCGCGGCGCAGAACTGCCTGTTCAACATTTTCCACGACGACGACCTGAAGCAGGCGTTGTCGGAAATGTACCGGGTCTTGAAGCCGCGCGGCCGTTTGATCCTGTCCGATCCGGTGTGCGACGCAGCGATGCCCGAAAATCTCAAGAACGACGAACGCCTGCGCGCCATGTGCTTGACGGGGGCTATCCCGATGGCGGATTACATCTCGCGCCTGACCGGTCTCGGCTTCGGCACAATCGAAGTCCGCGCCAAGCGTCCCTATCGCGTGCTCTCTCCCAACCACTTTGCAACCGATACGCTCATCCCGATTGAAAGCGTTGAGATCTGCGCCATCAAGGACCCAATGCCGGCCGACGGCCCGTGCGTGTTCACAGGCCGGACCGCGATCTATTTCGGAGCAGAGTCGTTCTTCAACGACGGCAAGGGCCACACGCTCGGTCAAAATCAGCCGCTCGCCGTGTGCGATAAAACGGCCACCGCGCTTGGCCGCCTTGGCCGTGACGATATTTGGATATCAGACTCGACCAACTTCTACGACGGTGGCGGGTGCTGTTAGCGTGATCCGGCGATTTGGCGGCCCGCCGAAGCCTTGGCGAAGGCGGATGGAGCGGGCGAAGGGAATCGAACCCTCGTATGCAGCTTGGGAAGCTGCCGTTCTACCATTGAACTACGCCCGCACTCGCCTGTCGTGTACCACAATGCTGGAAAATCGAAAAGCCGCTGCCTTGGCAGTTTGGAGGCGGATTTGAACGTCAAAACCAAAATGGCGACAGCGACGCCGCCGCTCGAAAAGTTCGCCGATCCCGACTGGACCGCTAAGGGCGAGAAGCGGGCGCGCGTCGGCCTCGACCGGCTCGTGACGCTGTGGATCAATACTGGCACGCTGTGCAATATCACATGCCGTAACTGCTATATTGAATCGAGCCCGGCTAACGACCGCCTCGCCTACATCTCGCGCGACGAAGCCGAGACATTCCTTGATGAAGCCAAGGCGCTCGGCACCCGCGAAATCGGCTTCACCGGCGGCGAGCCTTTTATGAACCCGGATTTTTTGGGCATGCTCGGCGCCGCACTCGAGCGCGGTTTTGATTGTCTCGTGCTGACGAATGCCATGCAGCCGATGCAGCGCCCGGCCATCAAGAAAGGGCTGATTGATCTGAACGGCCGCTTCGGTGATCGTTTGACGCTGCGCATCAGCCTCGATCACTTTTCCAAAACGCTGCACGAGATCGAGCGCGGGCCTGACACGTTCGGCAAAACCACCGAAGGCATGGATTGGCTGGCGGCCAATCATTTCAACATTGCGATCGCGGGCCGCACCTGCTGGAACGAAACCGAAGTTGCGGCGCGGGACGGCTACGCCGAACTGATCGCCGCGCATGCATGGCCCATCGATCCGGCGAACCACAAACAGCTGATGCTTTTGCCCGAGATGGATGCCGGATACGACGGCCCAGAAATCACCACGCGATGCTGGGAAATTCTCAAGAAAAGCCCGAGCGATATGATGTGCGCAACGTCGCGAATGGTTGTGAAGCGCAAGGGTGACGCGGCGCCGGTGGTGCTGCCGTGCACGCTTTTGCCCTACGATGCGGCGTTCGAAATGGGCACGACACTCGAAGCCGCGAGCCGTGCCAACAGTGCCATGTTCGATCGCGGCGCCGTGAAACTCTGCCACAAGAACTGCGCCAAGTTCTGTGTGCTCGGCGGCGGCAGCTGTTCGTAAAACAAGAAAGCCCCGGGCGTGAACCCAGGGCTTTCGAAAGCGTTGCGATGCGGTTTAGCGCTTGGCCAGCAGATCGCGGATTTCCTTGAGGTAGACCTCGGATGCCGGCGGCGGTGGTGGCGCTGCGGCAGGCGCTGGCTTCTTCGTCGAGTTGATAGCTTTGATGAGCAGGAAGATTGCGAAGGCCGTGATCATGAATTTGATGATGGCATTGAGGAACAGACCGTATTTGATCAGCACCGGCTCTGCACCGGTTGGGATCGATGCCGCAAGACTCGAGAAATCGACACCTGCCATCAGGGCGCCGATGGGCGGCATGACAATGTTGTCGACGAGCGTCGAGACGATCGGCGCGAAGGCCGCCCCCATAATCACGCCGACGGCGAGATCGAGGACATTGCCTTTCATTGCGAAGTCTTTGAATTCTTGGATCATAGCCATGTCTGTTTCGTCCTTCCCAAGTTGTCCTGGCCCACGTGCGGCACAGCCGGGGCTTGTCGCCGTCTTGACTGTTGCTGCACCCACCGTGGACGGGCTCCGCACCTTTGGTGCTGCTTGTTGAGTCGCCGGCCCCGTTCGATTCGGGGTTATACTTTGATTGATTAGGCCGTGCAGCGACAATCTAGGGCTTGAGACCGAAACAGTTATCCCGATTGGACAAGGCCGGGGAAGCGCGCGCATACTTGGGCCACGAAGGGCGGCTACAGCCTGCGAAATCCGCCCAATGACATTCCCCAGCGTCAGGAGCCCTCGCGCCGCATGATCGAACGCAAAGAACGAAAGCCCTACTGGCGGCATACCAAGTGGCAGATGTTGGCGAGCCTGCTTCCCTTCCTCGCCGTGGTTATCGTGCTGCCGCTTTACGCCGGCCAGCTTAACGCCAGCCGCTTCCTCGGCTTCCCACTCGGCTACTTTCTGGCGGCACACGGGTTTTTCGTAATCGCGGTGGTCACCGTTGCGAGCTATGTCAACCGGCAGAACGCCATCGACCACTGGCACGGCGCGCACGAGGACACTTAAGGGATCCCGCCAATGGCGTTTACAGCGCGCGCGCGCCTCATCAATCCGAGACTGGGCACCTATTTCAGCATTTTCGCGTCGCTGTTCGCGGCGCTTTTTCTGCTTGTTTTGATTTTCGAGCAGTTGAGTATTGACGATGGGTTGTTGCGCATGGCGCTGCTCGCTGGCCCAATCGTCCTATTTGCCGCGATCGGTGTCTCAGCTGCGACGCAAGATACACTCGGATACTTCGCCGCGGGCAGACGCGTACCCGCCGTCTACACCGGTCTCGTGCTGGCGATGTCGGCACTAGGATCGACTTTCCTGCTCGCCGGAACCGGCGCATTTTTCTTTGCCGGCTTCGACGCCCTCGTGTTGATGATCGGCGGCCTCGCTGGTTTCGTCGTCATGGCAATGCTGCTGGCGCCGTTCTATCGCAAATTTGGAGCCTATACGGTGCCGAGTTATTTCGGCCGCCGGTTCGAAAGCAAGCCGCTGCGGCTTGTCGCGGCCATGGTCGCTGCCGTGCCGATGCTGCTCGTACTAGCCGCCGAGTTGCGACTCGGAGCAGCCGTTGGCGGACGGCTGAGCGGCGCGACACCGCAAGTGATGGTCCTAGTTTTGGTCGCGACGATTGCGATCACTGTGGCGCCGGGCGGCAAACGATCGTTTACTTGGGCTGGCGTCGCGCAGTCCATTGCAGTTTTACTTGCGCTTTTGATAGTGGCGACGACGGTCTCTATCCTGGTGACCAGCCTGCCCATCCCGCAACTTGCCCATGGACCACTCGTGCGTGGCTTAGTGCGAAACGAAGTTGCCCAAGGCTTGCAACTCGTCGATGTCTGGCCATTGGCGTTCGAGTTGCCGGGCGAGAGCTTTCAAAGCATCACCAAGCCCTACACGCAGCCGTTTGGCGCGGTCGGGCCGCTTGCCTTTGTCATTGCCACGATCATGGTCGCATGTGGTGTGGCGTCGGCGCCGTGGCTGCTGCCGCGCGTTGCGGCAGCGCCGAGCGTCTATGAAGCCCGCAAATCGCTAGGCTGGGCAACCGTATTTTTCGGTCTGACGATGCTGACTGTGTCGGCGGTTGCCGTCTTCATGCGCGACTTTTCACTCGATGTCGTCATGTCGGAGCGCGTTGGGCCGCTACCAAAGTGGCTGTCGGACGCTGCAGGTCTTGGGTTCATTTCCTTCGATCCTTCGGTGACGCCGCTCACTTTTGACAGGCTTCAATTTGATCGCGACGCTGTGCTGCTGACACTGCCTGTTGCTGCCGGACTGCCGCTCGTCTTCAGTTATTTGTTGTCGGCCGGTGTGCTCGCAGCCGCGCTGCTGACGGCTAGCGCGTCTACCGTCGCATTGGCCGCGGTCCTCGGCGAGGATGTGGTACAGGGTCTGACCTGGGAGCCAGCGTCAAAAGACAATCGTGTCTGGATCACGCGGGGCTTTATTGTCATCGCTGCCATTTGCGGCGGTATGCTGACACTCATGGCGCCGACCGACCCCCTGCGGCTTATGTTGTGGGCCCTTGCATTGACGGGTTCTAGCCTGTTCCCTGTGCTCGTCCTATCGATCTGGTGGAAACGGCTGACACCGGCTGGCGCCTTACTCGGCATTGTCAGCGGTTTCGGACTTGCAGCGTTCTCGATCTTTGCAAGTGAGGCCGGCATGATCGGCCTTCCGAGTGCGATTGCCGGTTGTCTGGGATTTCCAGCAGCGACCGCCGTCGCCATGCTGGTCAGTTTGGCCCGGCCCGAGACGAGCCGGCATACGCTTGAAGTTGTGCGCGACATTCGCGTGCCCGGCGGGCAAATTATTTACGATCGTGAGATGCAACGCTTGCAGCTTAAGCGCCAGGTCAAGCCTTGAGGCAATCGAATGCGCCGCTTCGATATGCGCCGGGTTCGGGGAACAAGGATGGCACGCGCATGAACCGCCGCGAACTCACAGGTCTCTATCCGCCTATGCAACCCTATTTCGAAGGCCGGATCGACGTTGGTCACGGCCATGTCATCCATGTCGAACAGTGCGGCAATCCTGCCGGCCAGCCGGTTGTTGTCATCCACGGCGGTCCAGGAGGTGGCTCGAACCCGACCATGCGCCGCTATCACGATCCGCGCCATTATCGCATCATCCTGTTCGATCAGCGCGGTTGCGGCCGCTCAACGCCGAATGCGTCGCTCGAACACAATACGACCCACGATCTCGTCGGCGACATGGAGCTGATCCGGACGGAACTCAATATCGACCGTTGGCAATTGTTCGGCGGTTCATGGGGCTCGACGCTCGCGCTCGCCTACGCGGAGGTTTATCCAACACGCGTGGCCTCGCTCGTTGTGCGCGGTGTGTTTCTCGTGACGCGCCCCGAATTGCAATGGTTTTATCAGGACGGATGCAGTTGGATTTATCCCGAGGCCTTTGCCGATTTCCAGCGGCTGATCCCGGAGGCCGAGCGTGGCGACCTGATCGCGGCCTACCATCGCCGCTTGACTGGGCCGGATCTGAGGCTGCGTATGGAAGCCGCGCGGGCTTGGAGTATTTGGGAGGGCACGACCTTGTCGCTGCTGCCAGAGCCCGAACGTGTGCACCGCTTCGGCGCCGACAATTACGCACTCGCCTTCGCGCGAATTGAGAGCCACTATTTCGTCAATGGCGGATTTTTCGCGCGCGATGGCGAGTTACTGTTAGAGGCGGCACGTCTCACCGGCATTCCGGGCACGATCGTGCATGGCCGTTACGATGTTGTCACGCCTGTCAGAAGCGCTGTACGGCTGCACGACGCATGGCCGGACTCAGAGCTTCGCATCGTGGCAGATGCCGGCCACGCCATGACTGAGCCGGGAATTGTGCATGAGCTTGTTTGCGCAACGCGCAAGCTCAGCGGGGTTTTGGCCAGCGCGTAATGCGCTTTGCCAGAGTTCAGAGCGCGCCGGAGCCACCTTCGGGTGGGGTTGAGGGTGACGGCGTCGATGGGGCCGGCTGTTCGTACTTCTGAACGCGCTCGCGGAATTTCTTGAAAATACGCTCCATGTAGTCGAAGGCCTTGTCGATCTCTTCTTCGGTTGGCAACTTTGTGCTTGGCGCGGAATCGCCATTTGGCAGTGGTTTGCCGGTCTCGAGGCTCTCTTCCAAGCTCTTGACGCGATCCCGCAACACTTGGTTCTCGGCCTCCAGTTTGGACTTGTCTCCCGTCGAAGGTGGCTTGTCTGGAATTGGCTCGCACGCCCACGCGCCGTCTTTGCGCGCGCACATGGCGACCGCGCCCGTTTCTTTGTCGAGCCGCAGAAATCCGTCCTCGACGGGCGACATGGCATAGCGCCCGCGCCCGTCGTCAGGCGCCCCAGCCACGGCTATTGCGGTCATTGCTGACAGCACGCAAAGGGCAGCGAGTGCCGTTTTAGTCCGCATGTTTGTCCTCTCCCGCAGTGTCTGATCCAGCCTGCAAATCCGTAGGCGACGACTGTGGCATCTCGCAGATCACAGCCGGTTGGGCGAATCAGTGCTGGCCAACGGCTTCAGCAGCGCCCTGGTTGACGCATCTATGATGAAGCATAACTACATGAAATGCATAAATAAATTGAACTCCTTCGGACATCTTAACGTGGCGTTTACTGGCCGTTGAGACTGTTGCCCTGAGCTTGAATCGTGCCGCGTCCGGCTTTGAACCGCTTTCGCATTCTGCGGAGCTCGGACGCGCCCGTCAGGCTCTCCCGCGCTCAGTCGATCGAAAGCGATGTCGCAAACAAGCCTCGTCGACCGGCACCCTGAGGGAATAAGATGGCACATTCGGATCGGGATCACCTGGGCAGCAGCGATCCCTATGCCCCAGATACGCCAACCGGATGCCAAGCCGGCGATCTCAAAACATTGTTGCATACGATTGTCGAGCAGTTGACGGATGCGGACCGCCGGCAATCCGACACCTTGATGCAAATGCAGGACCGCCTTGCTGCGATGGGCAGCGAGGCTCGCTCGCTACGGTCGCGCGTGCCCGGTCAGTTCGCAGGCGCATTCGAGCGCATCGAAGCCGGAATGGCTGAACTCGCCTCCCGCATCGCCGATGCCAGTGACGGCGCGGTGCACGCCAAGGCAACCTCCGAGCAGCCGGTCTATGCCGCAGCCGAACCGGCGCCACGGCCAGCACCCGTGCCAACCCCACACGCTGAAGTGCCAATGGCGTTGCGCTCGGCTGGCGAAACACCGTCGCAAGCGGCGCGCCGCCGCGAGGAAGAGTCGAGCCGTCATCATGGCGCGGTCGATACGTTTGATGTCATTGAGTCGAGCCTGCCCGGCAACGCAACCGATCCATGGGATCGCGATGCCGCCGAAGCGCTTACGGGTCTCTATGAGTCGGGTGGCGCTAGTTTCGCCAGTTCGATGCCATCGACCGACCCGCAGGCTCCGGGGCCGCGCAACTATGTCAGCACGCCATTCGCCGCTTCGGCCGCTACATCCGCTGCGTCCCCCGCAATCGATACCTTGTGGTTCGACGCCCGTTTTGCAGAACTGACCAGACACCTAAATGAATCATTGGCGGAGATCCGCCCCGATCAGGGCTTCTTCGATATCAGCCAGCGCATCGAGCAGGTCGAACGCCATGTCGCAAGTGTCCTCGATACCGCCGCGACCCACACCGATGTAGAAGGCATCCGGCTGATCGAGGCCCATGTCGGCGAATTGGCTGGCCATCTCGATGGCGCACACCAGCAGTTGCTGCGTCTCGACACGATCGAAAGCCACTTGAACGACATCGCGGACAAACTGTCGGACGTGCATCGTGCAGCTATGACAGGTGACGGCGGGTCGGAGTTGCCGCAGTCTGCACAGGCTGATCTTGATTTGGAAGCTATTGCCAACAAAGCTGCGGATGCAGCCGCGAGCCGCGTCGCTGCACAATTGCCGCGCCCTGAAGGTGGCGATGAAGTGCGCGGCTTGATCGAGCGCTTTATGGCGGAAAGCCGGCTTGGCGATGAAAACACCTCAGCGCTGCTCGACACGTTGCAGCAGGCCATGATCCGCTTGCTCGACCGTGTCGATGCCATGGAGTTGTCGCACCACCAGAGTTTGCAGGCCCAGTCTGCGCCACAGGAATATGTCCGCGAGCAGGTGCGGTTCAATGTTGATCCGCATCGGTCGCATGGCTATGCAGATTCCGAACCCGCAGGCGCGCTCGATGCAGCGGTAGCAGCGGTCGCGACGGCAAAATCCATGTCGTCGCCGTTCTCGCAAGCGCCCGGTACTCTGGAAGACGCGGCACCGCAGAGTGCCCCTGCAACGGCCACACCGAGGTCGCCTGATAAACTGCGTCAAGATTTCATAGCCGATGCGCGGCGCGCGAAAATGCGCCTTGCAGCTGAATCGGACGATGGCAATGTCGTCATTTCAAAGCCCGAAGACGCCGTGATTGCTGCGGCAGCAAAGCCGTCAAGGCCTGTTGCGGCGGCGGCGCAAAAAGCCAAGCCGGCAGCGGCAACAACGAACGCGCCGCGCTTGATGGTCATGGGGCTGGCAGCTATCGCAGCGGTCGCCGGATTGTGGTTCACACTCGTCGGCGGAGCGCCATCAGAACCTGTGATAACCGGCGAAAGACCAGCGCAGTCGGCACCGTTCAAGTCTTCAACCAACAGCGCACCGCAGGAGCAGCGCAGCAACAAAGAAGCGCGCACTGATGCCAACGCTTCTGACCAGGGCACGAGCGCTCCAGGTAAAGCTGGTGCCGTTCAGCCAGAGGATGGGACGCCGGAACTCAATATCCAGGAAGGCACCCGTGGCGAAATCATTCCAGGCGACATCTCGGTTGGGTCGGCACGCATTCCGTTGATGGGCATCGCTGTCGATACCGATCGGCCGGTGACGGCCGCCGAACTACAACGTGCCAAACGCCAGCAGTCGATGGCGGCCATGTCGGGCCGCCTCGGGCAGGCTGCAGCAGATGCCGGCAATCCAGGAGCGGTACCAGCGGCTTTGATTCCGGACCAGGACGGCATCAGCAGCCTTGCAGGTGCGCCGGGCCAAACCCTGATCCAGAAAAATATGCAAAGCATGGGCATGACTCAGTCGTCGTCGCTGGACTTGCCGCCAGCAAGCGTCGGACCGCTGTCGCTGCGGTTAGCCGCGGCCAACGGCGATCCCTCTGCGCAATTCCAGGTGGGCTCACGCCTCGCGGAAGGCAAAGGCAACGAGCAGAACTTTGCCGATGCCGCAAAATGGTATCAGCGCGCTGCCTCGAACGGGTTCGCACAAGCTCAGTACCGCCTCGGAACGCTCTATGAGCGGGGGCTAGGAATCAAGGCCGATCCGGCACGTGCCGAGAGCTGGTACAAGCAGGCGGCCGATCTCGGCAATATCAAGGCCATGCACAATCTCGCGGTCATGAGTGCCAACCAGAACCGCAGCACGCCCGACTACAAGACCGCCGCACAGTGGTTCTCTCAAGCTGCCGAGCGTGGGTTGTCCGATAGTCAATTCAACCTCGCAGTACTGCACGAAAACGGTCTTGGCGTGCCACAGGATGTGACGCAGGCTTACAAGTGGCTGGCGATCGCGGCGCGAAGCGGCGACAAGGAAGCGATCCGCCGGCGCGATATTCTGCGCGGCAAGTTGACGGCTGAAGACATGGCATCTGCCGAGGTGTTGATTTCACAGTGGAAAGCAACAGCTGCAGATCCGCTTGCCAACGATGCGCGCAGCGCTGGAGAAGCCTGGAAGAAAAATCCAGCCAACGGTATCAGCGGATAAGCCAGCCAGCCTGACAATACGGACTATTCGGGGAGAGGCGGCGCACGGGCTATCGAACAGATGGCCCGTGCATCATTTTTTGGACGGGCGGTGTTTGGACTGGCGTGCAACTATGTTACAGATTGTGATATGAGCCGAGTGGGTCGCGAATGACCTAATACGCACCCTGTTCTATGCGGCCACGGCTTCGGCAACGATCAGCGGACAGAGCAATGCACGTCTATCTGCCGATCGCAGAAATGTCAGTTAATGTGTTTGTCTATTTGTCGCTCGGCGCGGCGATTGGATTTTTGTCCGGAGTGTTCGGGGTCGGCGGCGGCTTTCTGTTGACGCCGCTTCTGATCTTTCTCGGCATTCCCCCTGCAGTCGCCGTCGGCACAGGGGCAGCGCACATTGTCGCCTCGTCGGTGTCTGGTGCCGTGACTCAGTATCAGCGCAACAATGTCGATGTCAAAATGGGCTTCGTCATGATGGGTGGCGGCCTTGCCGGTACCGTCGTCGGCGTCGAGGCCGTGCGGTTGCTGCGCAAGGCAGGGCTGTTCGACGTCGCAATCTCACTCAGCTATGTCACGTTTCTCGGAGTGATCGGCGCCTTGATGATGGTCGAAAGCTTGAACGCGTGGCGGCGGCGGACGGCATCCGGCACGGCCGCATCGCGCAAGTCCGGTCAGCATAGCTGGGTCGATGGCCTGCCACTCAAGATGCGGTTTAACCGGTCGAAACTCTACATCAGCGCCATACCTCCGGCGGTCATCGGCATGTTCGTCGGTTTTATGGCCGCGATCATGGGAATTGGCGGCGGATTCGTGATCATTCCGGCGATGATTTACCTGTTGCGTATGCCGACAGCCGTTGTGGTCGGAACGTCACTGTTTCAGATCGTGTTCGTCGCCGCTTTCGCGACCGTCCTGCATGCCGTGCAGAACAAGAGTGTCGATGTCGTGCTCGCCGCGCTGCTCATCGCCGGCGGCGTCGTCGGCGCCCAGTTCGGGGCCGTGTCGGGTGAAAAATTGAAAGGCGAGCAATTGAGATTTTTACTGGCCAGCCTCGTGCTGATTGTTGCTGTGCGTGTCGGCTACGACCTCGTCGCGACACCGGCCGAGCTTTTCTCCTTCGGTGGCTTTCCGGGGGGGCGCTGATGGCGCAGCGAACCGCAATCGCCCTGATGCTGTGTGCCGCCGCACTGATCGCGGACAATACCCCTGCTGCGTCCCAGCCGGCGCGCGAAAGCGTCGAAGCCGACGTCTCGACGCGCAGCGTCTCGATCACATCGAGCTTCACCGGCACCGAGATTCTGATTTTCGGGACCGTCGAGAACAGCAAGCAGCCGAGTGCCGAAGCCGGAACCTACGATGTTGTAGTCGTGGTCGAAGGAACGCCGGCCCCCGTCATGGTGCGCCAGAAATCGAACGTCGCTGGCTTGTGGGTCAATACCAAGGGTATCCGCTTTGCCTCGTTCCCGAGCTACTACGCGATCGCCTCGACCCGCCCAGTGGAGGAGATAGCCGAGCACTCAATCCTTGATAAAAACGAGATAGGCTTTGGACATGTTCGCATGGTTCAGGCCGGCTCAGGCCGGACGACCCCGACCGACCCCGGCGAGGTCAAGGCCTTCCGCGATGCCGTGATCCGATTGAAGCAGCGCGACCGGCTTTATTTGACCGCCGACTACGGCGTCACGTTCATCGGCCGCAGCTTGTTCCGCTCGACGATCACTCTGCCGCCCAACGTGCCGATTGGGCCGCTCGTGACGCGGGTGTATTTGCTGAAGGAAGGGCAATTGCTGAGCCAATACAAGAGCCAGGTTATGCTGGAGCGGGCGGGGCTGGAGCGCTTTTTGCACGACCGTGCCTACGGCTCACCGCTGCTTTACGGGCTCGCGACGGTCTTGCTCGCGGCCGCGGCCGGCCTCGTCGCGGCGTTCGCGTTTCGCCGCGCGGTGCATTGATCAAGCGTCTCGTGCACGATGCCAGCCCTGGCGGGTACTTGACCGCGGACCATTCAGATTGCTTGTCTTCCGTCCTGGCCAACTGAACATCGATAAACTAGTGTTTCTGTAAGTCTGGCCGCGATGGGCGCTGGATGGATCGGCATCCGGTTGAATGGCGAGGGGCATGGACCTCATGCTCCGTCTTGATGGAGTAGCGATATGAAGTCAGTTCTGAATATTGCAACGATGACGTCGGCACTGCTGGCATTGGGGGCTTGGAGCGCGTTCGCCGAGATGCCGAAAGCGGTCGGTGATGGCGAGGGTCAGGTCGATATCGTTGCCTGGCCCGGATACATCGAGCGCGGCGAGACCGACAAGAACTACGACTGGGTCACAAGCTTCGAAAAGGACACCGGCTGCAAGGTCAACGTCAAGACCGCGGCGACGTCAGACGAGATGGTCACTTTGATGAATCAAGGCGGGTTCGATCTCGTCACGGCCTCGGGCGATGCATCGCTGCGTTTGATTGCTGGAAAGAAGGTTCAGCCCGTCAATGTCGATTTGGTGCCGAGCTGGAAGTCAGTCGATGATCGCTTGAAAGATGCGCCCTGGCATACGGTTGAAGGCGTCCACTATGGTACTCCGTTCCAGTGGGGTCCAAATGTACTGGCCTACAATACGACCGTTTTCAAGGAAGCGCCGAAAAGCTGGTCTGTCGTGTTCGAGGAACAGAACCTGCCGGACGGAAAAACCAATAAGGGCCGCGTTCAGGCCTATGATGGCCCGATCTATATCGCCGACGCCGCGCTGTACCTGATGAAGAAAAAGCCTGAGCTCGGCATCAAGAATCCGTACGAACTCAACAAGGATCAATACGCAGCGGTCATCGCACTCTTACAATCGCAGCGGGCGTTGATCGGGCGCTATTGGCACGACGCGATGGTGCAAGTCGACGACTTCAAGAACGAGGGCGTCGTCGCGTCATCATCGTGGCCGTTCCAGGTCAACCTGCTTGGTGCCGACAAGAAGCCGATCGCGTCGACATTGCCCGAGGAAGGCGCGACGGGGTGGGCCGATACGACGATGCTGCATGCCGAAGCCAAGCATCCGAACTGCGCCTACAAGTGGATGGAGCACTCGCTGAGCCCGAAGCTGCAAGGCGATCTGGCGTCTTGGTTCGGCGCGGTGCCAGTTGTGCCGGCGGCGTGCAAAGGCAACGCACTGCTGACGGACGAAGGCTGCACCACCAACGGCTTCGGCAATTTCGAGAAGATCTGGTTCTGGCGCACGCCGACAGCCAAGTGCGAAAAGGAAAGCGCCTGCATTCCGTATTCGCAATGGGCCAAGGACTATATCGCCATCCTCGGCAGGTAATCTGCAGATTACAAACGAAGCGGCCTGGATAAAGACCCAGGCCGCCCTCCCTTCGCCAGTCCAGTCATGGCGTGCGCATGACCCCAGCCGTCCGCTTCGAGCCAGCCGTCCGCTTCGAGAATGTCTCCCGCCGGTTTGGGTCCGTCCGCGCCGTCGACGAGGTCACACTCGACATCGCGCCGGGCGAGTTCTTTGCCATGCTCGGCCCATCGGGCTCGGGAAAGACGACGTGTCTCCGCCTGATCGCCGGGTTCGAGCAGCCGGATGAGGGTCACATCTCTATATTCGGCGAGAAGGCCGAGGGGGTGCCACCCTACCGCCGCGCCGTCAACACGGTTTTTCAGGACTACGCCCTTTTTCCGCACATGACCGTCGGTGAGAACGTCGCCTATGGCTTGATGATCAAAGGCGTCGGCAAGTCCGACCGGGAAGCCAAAGCCAAGGACGCTCTGGCACAGGTGAAGCTGGCCGGATACGAGCAGCGCCGCACGTCGCAGCTGTCCGGCGGCCAGCGCCAGCGCGTCGCACTCGCCCGCGCGCTGATCAACAACCCAAAGGTCTTGCTGCTCGATGAGCCGCTCGGTGCGCTCGATCTGAAATTGCGCGAGCAGATGCAAGACGAACTGCGGTCCCTGCAACGCGACCTCGGCATCACGTTCGTCTTCGTCACGCACGACCAAGGCGAAGCGCTGTCGATGGCCAACCGCGTCGCGATCTTTAACGAAGGCAAAATCGTGCAGGTTGGCTCGCCCGCTGACGTGTACGAGCGCCCGCGTTCGCGTTTCGTCGCCGATTTCGTCGGATCGTCCAACGTGCTAACGCCGGAATTCGCACGGGCGCATGGCGGCGTCTCGGCGTGGACCAGCTTGCGGCCCGAAAAGATCAGCGTTTATGGTGCAAACGCGATCGTTCCGGCGGTCCATGCTTCTGCCGGTGGAATTGTTGAAAGCATCAGCTACCAGGGCGCTGTGACCCGGCTTTCCGTAGTATCTGGCACGGCAAAGATGATCGCCACCGTGCCGGCAAGATCTCTCGCGTTTAGGGAGCGCGATGTGGTCAAGTTGGTCTGGCCGAAATCGGCCATGATGGCCATGGACGGCGACGCATGAGCGCAACTCTCGCCGCAAAGTCCAGACTATCGAGCGGTGCGCGTGCCGCCGCGTCGGATCTGCTGTTCGAGCGGCCGCAGCTTTTCACGCTGCTCTTGCTTTTGCCACCGCTGCTGTGGATCGGCGTCGTCTATATCGGTTCGCTGTTTGCGCTGCTGGCGCAGAGCTTCTATTCCCTCGACGATTTTTCCGGCCTTATCGTGCGCGAATTCACACTTTCGACCTATGCGCAGCTGTTTGAAGAAGCCAACCTCCAGATCATTCTGCGCACGGTGACGATGGCGGCGCTCGTCACGATCGCGTGCGCGATCATTGCCTTTCCGATCGCCTATTACGCGGCACGCTATGCACGCGGGTGGACCAAGGCGCTGTTCTATCTCGCGGTCATGATGCCGCTGTGGTCGAGTTATCTCGTAAAAGTCTACGCCTGGAAGTTGATCCTCGCCAAGGAAGGCATCCTGACATGGATGGCGTCAGGCTTGCATCTCACATGGCTGATCGACGGGCTATTGGCGCTGCCGGTCATCGGCGGACCTTCGCTTTCGTTCAGCTACATCGGCACGTTTCTGGTGTTTGTTTATATCTGGTTGCCGTTCATGATTTTGCCTATCCAGGCGGCACTTGAGCGGGTGCCGGCAAACTATCTAGAAGCGTCCGCCGATCTTGGCGCCGATCCGCGCCAGACGTTTCGGAATGTGATTTTTCCTTTGGCCCTGCCCGGCGTCATCGCCGGATCGATCTTTACGTTCTCGCTGACGCTCGGCGACTACATCATCCCGCAGATCGTCGGCAATTCCCGGCTGTTCATCGGCCAGGCGGTCTACACCCTGCAAGGCACCGCTGGGAATATTCCGCTCGCCGCCGCCTTCACCGTTGTGCCGATGCTGATCATGGCCGCGTATCTGTGGATGGCCAAGCGCATGGGGGCCTTCGATGTCCTCTAGCGCCAACAGCCGCACACCGCTTGGCGTCAAAATACCGGCGATTGCCGGACTATTGTTCCTGCACCTGCCTCTGGCACTGATTTTTCTTTACGCCTTCACGACGGAGGAAAAGAGCTTCCAGTTTCCGCCTCCTGGGTACACGACGCAGTGGTTTGGCATTGCCTGGTCGGCGCGGCCCGATATCTGGCCGCCGCTGATGCTGTCGCTCAAGGTCGCAACGATTGCCACAGCGCTGGCGCTGATCTTTGGCACGCTCGCGGCGGCGGCGCTGTCGCGCTCGAAATTCTTTGGCCGCGAAACGATCTCGCTGTTGTTCATTCTGCCGATTGCACTCCCGGGCATCATCACCGGCATTTCGCTGCGCTCGGCGTTCGACATCATGGGGCTCGATTTCTCGATGTGGACGATTGTTCTCGGTCACGCGACGTTCTGCATCGTGGTCGTCTACAACAACGCGGTGGCGCGTTTCCGCCGCCTTCCCGGAAACCTTATCGAAGCATCGATGGACCTTGGCGCCGATGGCTTTCAGACGTTCCGCTATGTCATCCTGCCGCAAATCGGCAGCGCGCTGCTAGCTGGTGGCATGCTGGCGTTCGCGCTGTCGTTCGACGAAGTTATCGTAACGACCTTCACGGCCGGGCAGCAGTCGACTCTACCGATCTGGATGCTGGGCGAGCTGATCCGTCCGCGGCAGCGCCCGGTGACCAACGTTGTTGCTGTGTTCGTCATTCTGGTCACGCTGCTGCCGATCCTCGCCGCCTATTATCTGACGCGCGAGGGCGA